>JAJXTS010000138.1 GCA_021783595.1 Chloroflexota bacterium
GGTCGGCGGGCGCGAGACCGGGCCCTAGGGTACCCGGCGCGACGGCCGTCGGGGCGGCAGCGCCGGGCCCGGGCGGGCGGGCCGGGGCACCGACGCGAGGCCCAGGGACGGCGGAGGGGCCGCCGGTCCTAGCCGCCGAACAGCGACAGCTGGTCGCCCGTCCGCTCGATCGCCGGGTCGAGCCCGAGGAGCGGCTCCAGGTCGGCCAGACCCACCGCGTCGCGGGCGATCCACTCGCGCAGGTGGTCGGCCTTCACCAGGTGCCAGCCGCCCTCCTCGAGCCCGGCGCGGAGCAGCGGCGATCGCTCCAGCTTGTAGCGGACCAGCTCGGCCCGCTCGGGCAGCACCACGCAGAACCGCACGACACGCGCGTCGGGGGCCATGCGCGCGTGGCGCCGGAGCACGGGGTCGCCCAGCATGGCGGTCCACTCCACCTCCCACAGGAAGGCCATCCGGCCGCGCACGTACCAGATGACGTCCACGTCCTCGAGGTCCTCCGCGCGGAGCCGGCCGAGGTACGGCGGGCCGGCGGCCTCGCGCGGGTCCAGCCTCGAGGCGAGCGTCTCACGACCCGCCCGGCGGGACTGCTGGCGCGCCCCGACCCAGCACGAGAACCCCAGGCGGTGGCCGAGGTCCACCAGGCCCGCGACCAGGTCCGTGTGCTCCTGGCTTCGCTTGGCAAGGTCATCGGCGGTGCGCAGGTTGTCGGATGTGCTCGCGATGCTGCGGTAGCTCTCGAGGCAGGCACGGACCAGCCCCTCGTCGGGCACGTCGGGACCGGTGAACAGGCTGCCCACGCGCTCGAGGAACGCCGCCTCCGACATCGGCCCGGCCGTCGCGAGCAGGCTGAACACGGCCCACTCGACGCGGTCCGAGAGGGGCACGGACGCGGCCTCGCGGTCCGCGCGACCGGCGAGCCACCAGCGCTCGTCCTCGAGCCGCTCGAGGCGGCGGCCCGCGGACCCGTCCAGCGCGTTACGGACGAGGCCGAGCAGCCGTTCCACCTGGTCGGCCGGAAGTGGCGCCGGCACGCCCGCGGCGCGATCCTCCGCCGGGGCCGACTGGGGCGGGCCCTCGGAGGCGCTCGCCCCGGCCTCGACGCCCGCGGGCAGGCGGACGAGGCGCCGGAGATGGCCGGCGCGGTCGAGGCCCACCAGGATCTCGCCGAGCAGCCCGCCGAAACTCACCGGCTCGCCGCGCAGCTTGAGCACCTCCACCGCGGCGTCCACCACGGCGCGGGCGGCGTCGTCGGGGGAAAACGGCCCGGCGGACGATGCCGGGCGCCCCGGCTCGGGGGGCGCGCCGTGGGAGCCAGCGCCCGGTCCGCGCTGCCCGCCGGACGGCTCCAGGGCCACGTTCGCCCGAGTCCGAGGGCCGCCCCCCGGCGCCTGCGAGCCTGGCGGCGCGAACTCCACCACGCCCGTCGTGTCGCCCCCGGGCTCGGCGAGGCGGGCGGCGGTCAGGCGGTAGCCGGCGCTGATCCCGCCGAGGGCGGTCGCCACCAGCGACTCGGCTCCCTCGCCCTCGAGCAGCAGCATCGCGCGCGCATCCCGGGCCAGCGCCGGCGCCACGCCCCGGAGCGAACGGGCGATGGCCGCCGCCTGCCACGACCACGTGGGCTTGACTGGCGGGCCGAACAGCGGCTCGAGCGGGAGCGTGGCCGCCGCGTCCCGGCCGAGGGCCCAGGCGGTGCCGTGATAGGCCCACGCGAGCCGCTCCGCGGCGGGACGGAGCGGCACCACGCCCAGGACCAGGCGCACCCGAGGCCGGATGCCCGTTCCCGCGAGGTGCTCCATCTCCATCTCGATCGCGCCCAGCCCGGCCGGCGTGTCCTGCCGCAGCACCGCCGTGGCGGTGCCCTCGTCGAGGCTCCGCAGGTCGTCGCCCATGCGGGCCGCCACCGGGCCCCACGCCGCGCCCTCGAGGCGCTGGACGAAGCCGCGGACCGTCCGGATGCCGTCCTCGAACGCCACCCACGGGTTCCGCTCCCGCCAGGTGGTCCCGCCCGGCGCCTTGACGTGCCCGCCGGCGATCCGGAGCGCGGCGGTCCGCCCGCCGGAGATCGCCAGCCGACTCGACGGCGTCACGGCCCCGAGCAGCGCCAGACGCAGTGCCGACTCGATCGAGCGCGCCCGGAGGTCGCCCTCCACGCGCTCGAGGATCGCCGCCAGCGCGGCCAGCTGCCGCGGCGTGTGCAGGTCCAGCAGCTCGTCGGGCAGGCCGTCGAACCCGTCGAGGGTCGGGAACCGCTCCCGGAGCATCGGGCGGCAGCCGTCGTCGTCGGGGTCCAGCGCCCGGGCCATGTCCGCCTCGTCGAGCGGGGCCTGGCGGGTCTCCCCGCCGCCCAGCTGGTCCCGGCAGACCGGGCAGCGGTAGTGCCTGCGGGTGGGGCGCGGCCGGGCCGGGCGGCCGTCCTCGTCGGCGCCCTCGACCGTCCAGGTGACCTCGTCGAGGATCACCGGCCGGTCGCACGTCGCGCAGCGGCTGGCGAAGCGGTTGGTGATCCAGGCCTTGAGGCTCGTCTCGCGACGGGCGGAGGCGGCCAGGGCCCCGACGGCCGCGTCGAGGTGGCGCAGGTCCGGCGGGCGCAGGACCACCTCGGCCAGCAGGCGGTCGAGCGCGGTGGCCTCCAGGGTGACGGCGCGCCGCTGGCGGTCGATGGCCGCCCGCGCGACCCAGCCGCCGCGGCCGAACGGGTCGAGCACGATGTCGCCCGGGGCCGACGCGGCCTCGAGCCGCGCGGCGATCAGCGCAGGGGGAGGCGGCGGGGCCAGGCGCTCCCAGGCCGGGAGCGAGAAGCCCGGATCGGCGCGGATGAGGAGCGAGCGTCCCGCCATGGCGGGATTGTCGCAGACGGATCGGCGCGCTGTTCCCGGCTGGCCGGCGGCGCGACGAGGCGGCCGTCAGCCCGGGCCAGCGGCTCCCGCCTACGGCTCCTCGAGCTCGTCCGTCTCCTCGACGAACGCCTCGTCGGTGGTCTCCTCGGGCGGCAGCACGCGGTCGAGGTTCTCGATCTCCTCGTCCTCGATGTCGTCCTCGAGGTCGTCCTCGAGCTCCTCGTCCTCGCGGAGCAGCGTGCCCTTGGTGTAGGGGCGCAGGTCCGTGGACTTGGCCGCGGTCGGGAAGCTGACCTTGCCGTAGTTGCGCGGGTCCTGGAACACCTCGCGGATGATCAGGCGGACGTCCTTGTCGCCGAGGCTGGTGACGCCGGCGAGGTACTTGTTGCCGTCCGCGAGGAGCTTGAGCAGGCGGGCGGCCACCCGCGGCTCGACCACGCCGATCCGGATGCCGTTGCTGATGGCGATCAGCCGATTGCCCTGGGGCAGGAGCTCCACCGCGTCGCCCGGGTTGACCTGCGCCAGCTCGGCCGGGCGGGCGAGGTTCGTGAGGTGCGCGAAGCCGGTCTTGCCGGTCTCCTCCACGAAGATGCTCACCGGGGCCTTGCTGCCGGGCCGGGCGGGCACGGTCTTCTCGCCCGCCTCGACGAGGAGCACCTTGAGCCGCTCGATGTTGCGCTCGGCGATGCGGTTGGTCGGGTCGAGCTGCAGCGCCCTGACGTAGTGCTCGCGCGCGCTCCCCAGCTCGCCCTGCTCCCAGAGCGCCTTGGCAAGGCGGTTCTCGGCCTCCGATTCCGGGCCCAGGGCCAGCAGGCGGCGGTTGGTCTCGGCCGCATCCGCCCAACGGGCATCGCTGGCCTGGCTGATCGCCTGCTCCGCGAGCTGGCGCTTGAGCCGCGTCTGGCCGGCGGGCGTCTGGGCAGCGGCGTCGACTTCGGGGAACGTCACGGGTGCGGTCGTCCTTTCGGGTCCATGAGAGCCGCGGCGGGTCCGCGCGCCGAAGGCGGGCGCGCAGGCAACGCTGGTCGCGGGCATGCGTTTCTAGCACCCTCTCGACGTGGCGTCAAACAGCGCCGTCGGCCGCCCTACTGCGGCACGCGGGTGTTCCAGGCGACCACGACCACCGCCAGGATCGCCAGCAGCACCATCTCCATGAGGAAGCGTCGCTCGCGACGGCGGGCCGGGGCGGAGCCGTGCTGGGTGTCCCACAGGTAGAAGACCAGGGTGAGCACGGCCGGTCCCACGAGCCGCGGCAGGTCAATGGCGCGGATCAGGCCCGCCGCGATCGCCGTGACGAAGGCGTAGGTGGCGGCGGACCGCACGATCTCCACGGGCTGGCCGAAGCGGAGCTCGGCGAGGCGCCAGCCGACGAGGAGTGCGGCGAGGGCATCCAGCGCCGCGAGCACCACCAGCGGGACCTGGGCCATCGCGGACGCGCCGCCCGCCGGCGCGCCGACGGGCTCGGGCATGCCGCCCGGCACCAGGGCTGCCGCGCCCGTGAAGGCGACGAAGGCCGTCACCACGGCCGCCACCAGGACCCGCGCCCGGTCGCCGTCGGACACCACGTTTGGCTGGGCAAGGATCCCGGTCTCGAGCGCGAGCACCCGGTCGAGCACCACCCCGAGGGCCAGCAGGCCCGCCGGCAGCCACAGCCCGACTGGGACGAGGTGCGCCGCTGCCGCGGCGCCGCCGGCCAGCACGGCGGCCAGCAGGAGCGGCGGCAGTCGGCGCACGACCCCGTCCCCAAGACGGCCGACCGACCCGAGACCCGCGGCCACCAGCGCCGCCGGCACCAGCACGGCCGCGGCGGCGGCGCCGGACGGCCCGGCCGCGGCGGCGAGCGCGACCATGAGCGTGGCCACCAGGACGAGGTCGCGGCGATGGGCCGGCGAGGTCAGATCGGGCGCGTGCACGGCGCGATGGTACGGGACGCGGCGGGCATCAGCCTCGGCAGGCGCGCTACACGCGGCCCGGCTTGGCCGCGACCCAGGCGAGGAGCCCGTCCAGCGGCCGCGCGTTGAGCACGTTGTCGGGCGTCGCCCACGCGCGGCGGGCCTGGTCCACGCCCCACCGGAGATGCTCGAACTCCTCCACGCGGTGGGCGTCGGAGTTCACCGCGAGCAGGCAGCCGGCCCCCACGGCGCGGCGGGCGCGCTCGGGCGCCAGGTCGAGCCGCGGCGGCGAGCCGTTGATCTCGAGCGCGGTCCCGGTCCGAGCCGCCTCGCCGAAGACCCGGTCCCAGTCCAGGTCCAGGTCGGAACGCTCGCCGATCAGGCGTCCGGCCGGGTGGGCGATCACGTCCACGTGCGGGCTGCGGATGGCCGCCAGCGTCCGCCGCGTCAGCTCCTCGCGCGTCTGGCGCCGCGCCACGTGCACCGAGGCAACCACCACGTCGAAGCGAGCGAGCAGGTCGTCGTCGTAGTCGAGCGTGGCGTCGGCGCGGATCTCGAGCTCGCAGCCGTGGAGCAGGCGGAAGCCCGGCACGGCGCCCGTGGGCGCCGCGCCGGCGGCGTCCTCGGCGGCGAACCGCGCGTTGAGCGCGGCGACCACCGAGCGCTGGAGCGCCACCCGGTCCGGGTCCAGGCCGTGCGCGATCCCCAGCCCCTGCGAGTGGTCGGTGATGACCTGGTAGGCATGGCCCCGCCGTCGGGCCGCCTCGGCCATCTGCTCGACCGAGTGGACGCCGTCGCTCCAGTCGGAGTGCGCGTGGAGGTCGCCCCGCAGGTCGGCGAGCGCCAGCAGGCGGGGCAGCCGGCCCTCCCGCGCGGCCTCGATCTCCCCCTGCCCCTCGCGCAGCTCGGGCGGCACGGGCGCCAGGCCCAGGAACTCGTACACGCCCGCCTCGTCGGGGAAGGTGCGCAGCTCGGCCGCGTCGCCCGCCAGGGGCTCGCCGCTGGGCGCCAGGCGCAGGAAGCCCTTCTCGGACAGGCTCCAGCCGCGGTCGCGCGCCAGCCCGCGCAGGGCAACGTTGTGGGCGGCCGAGCCGGTGAAGTGGACAAGGTACGTGCCCGCCTGGCCGGGCGGCATGACCATGAGGTCCACCTGCGGGCCGTTGCGCAGGACCACCGCGGCCTTGGCGCGGCCGGCGCCGAGCACGCGCTCCGCGCCTGGGAGCGCGGTGAGCCGGGCGATCACCGCGTCCGGGTCCCGGGTCTCCACCAGCAGGTCGAGGTCGCCGACCGTCTCGCGCCGGCGCCGGAGCGACCCGGCCTGCACGACGCGCGTGACGCCCGGCACGTCGCGCAGCTGGCCCGTGAGGGCGTCGGCGATCCCCTGGGCCCGGTCGAGCGGCAGGCGCGAGGAGCGCGTGGCGCGAGCGTCGATCTCGGCCAGGATCCGCCGCTCGGCGCCGGCCGAGATCCCCCGGAGCGTGCGGAGCCGGCCGGCGGCGGCGGCCTCCCGCAGGCCCTCGACGGTCCCCACGCCCAGGCTCCGCCAGACCAGCGCCACCGTCTTGGGCCCAACGCCCGGGATCGCCAGGAGGTCCACAAGGGTGGCTGGCATCTCCGTGCGCAGCGCCTCGAGAAGCGCGACGCGCCCTGTCGTCGCCAGCTCGGCGATCTTGTCGCCGATGGCCGCGCCGACACCCGGGACGGCCGGCCGGCGGCCCGACGCGTACGTCCTCGCGACGTCGAACGGCGCCTTGCCAACGGCGTCGGCAGCACGGTGGTAGGCGGCGGTCTTGAACGGGTTCTCGCCCTTCACCTCGAGCAGGTCGCCGATCTCGTGGAGGATCGCGGCGACGTCGCCGTTGGCGGGGAGGTCGAGCTCGTCGTCGGTCGGCACGCGGCCATGGTACGGGCGGGGCCGGACGGTGTCGCCGGGCCCGGCCCGGGCCGCCGCCCGGTCGAGGCGGGCGCAGCCGGGCCGCCGCGAGCCCGGGCGTGCCACCGGTGCCGCGGTGGGCCCCAGCACGTCG
>JAJXTS010000139.1 GCA_021783595.1 Chloroflexota bacterium
CGCCGCCTCAATGCGCTGGCCGCGGCCGCCCTCGCGCTCGCCCTCGTCGCGGCGCTGCCGTGGTGGCGCCCCGCGGACCCGCTCGCCGGCCGCGTCGGCCTGCTCTCGTACGCGCCCTCGGGCCTCGCCGCCTGGGTCCGGGCGAACGTCCCGGCGGGCGACCGGGTGTTCGTCCCGCAGACCTGGGCCTCGTGGTTCGAGTGGGCCGCGCCGGAGCAGCGCTACCTCGTGGACTCCCGCCTCGAGCTGTTCCCGGCGGCGGTGTGGGCAGCCTACGATGCCATGGCCGCGGGCGGAGGCGCGATGAGCCAGGCAGCAGCTCGCTGGGGAGTGGACATCGTCATCGTGCCTACCGCACAGGCCCAGGCGGCCGGCACGTGGGACATCGCGTTCACCGATGCCGACGGGACCGTCCTGAGGCGACGAGCTCCGTGAAGATCAGCTGCGCAGCCCAAACCGGTTCGTCCTGCGGGCGGCGCGGGCGATGACCGTGACGCTGCTGTGTCCGTGGCGCTGCTCGTGTTGTTTGACGCCCCGTGGATGCGCGATCCGACGACGGTTGGGACCGACATCCCCGACTACTTCGCCGCCGGGCAGCGTCTTGGTGACGGGCATCCGCTCCACCGCCTGACCTCCGGCGACCTTCCTGTCGGCGTGAGCCCCGAGTTCGGCGACATCGCCCTGGTGTCTTGGCCGCCCATCGCCGTTGTGTGGCGGCCGATGGCGCTGCTGCCGCGCGACGTGCGATCTGGGCCTGGCGGGCGGCCATGGTCGCGGCCATCTCGGTGACTGCGATCTGGGCGACTGGCGCAGGATCGCCGCTCGTCGCGGTCGGAGTGGCGCTGCTCTCTTGGGACCCCGTGGTGACGGCATTCTCCGGAGACATCAATGCGCTTCTCGTGCCCATCCCGTGCGGGGACTGGCTGGCACATCGCCTCACCGCCGAAGTCGCGACGCGAGAGGCTGCGGCCATCGTGCCCCACTGGCGACCCGGCGAGGCCCACTGGGCATTGATGCCGCGCCGTGGTGCCATGGCGCCACCTCATGGCATGGGATCGGCTCTCGGCCGCGGTGCCGTCGTGCGCCTGCGCTCGGAGCCCAGCCACGCGAACACCGGGATCGCCATCGCCGGGAACTCCTGCACGGAGTAGAGCAGGCCACCCGAGCCCCTGGCATTGCGGAGCACCGTGACGTAGTCGCCCCACAGTGGCAGGAACGCGAGCGACACGAGGGTCAGCCCGCCGAGCGCCACCCACCAAGCCTTGCGCCGCACGCCAACCAACGCGAACGGCAGGAGGGTGGGCTTCAGGAGCACCAGGGCCCCCGGCCAACCCCACCGCGTGGCCATGGCGACGGCCATGACCGCCCAGATGAACGGGTTCCCGTGCACGGTGTGGAGCAGGGTGGTGGGGAACCAGACCGACAGTGCGATCCCGGCCCAGGCCAGTGGGGATGGGCGGTGCCACGCCACGATCCGGGCCACGACCAGGACTGGGACCAGCCACCACAGCAGGGCCGGCAGCACGGTGAACGGCGCGAAGAGCACGATCGCCGGCGGGGGGGTAGAGCACGTCGCCGGCCACGACGGGATAGGGGCCCGCGAGTTGGCTGGGCAGGTAGAAGGAGCCGCCGCCGAGGAACCGCGCGGTCGCACCGCGGTACAGGGCAAAGTCAGTCCCGATGAGGCCGTCGCCACCGGCTGCGAGCCAGGGCAGCCACTCGATCAGCGTGAGTGCCGCGAAGAGCGTGGCGACGGCCCATCCCGCACGAGTCGCCAACGCGCCCCCTGGCGCTCGCGCTTCAGGCCTCCGCTCCGCCATGGCCCCCAGCACCTCGATTCTCCGTCGTGGTCTGTGACGACCCCCGCTCGGCTGCCCGGGATGGCTGGAGTGGCCGCGCCGGGCCGTGGGTCCGCGACCCCAGCCACGCGAAGATCGGGATCAGCAGGAACGGCACGTCTGGCAGGGAGTACATCAAGCCGCCCCCCTGGGCGTTGAGGACCACACTCGGGTAGCGCAGCGTGTCCGCGACGACCGGGGCCGACGCCAGAACCAGCAGGCCCGCAACCGCCCACCAGCCCCGCGAGCGGATCCCGATCAACGCGAAGGGGAGCAGCGACGGCTTGAGCGTGACGAACACGCCCGGCCACCGGTAGAGCAGCCCCGTCGCTGTGGCGGCCATCAGCCAAACGCTGGGGTTGAGCCGCAGCGTCTTGAGCGGGACCATCGGCCACATGATGCACAGGGCGATCAGCGGCCACGTCCACGGGGCTGGCCGGAGCTGCCACACGGCCCAGGCGGTAATCGCCACGGGAATGGCGCTGAAGGTCCAGGGCGGCAGGACGAGCCACGGCGCGAAGAACCAAGCCGTGACGGGCGGATAGAGGACAACGCCCTGGACGATCGCGTACGGCCCGTTCAGCTGGCGCGGGAGGTACCAGCCCCCGCCCCCGAGCAGCCGCCGCGTTGCGTCCGTGTAGATGGTCAGGTCCGGGTCCACGACCCGCCAGGCAGGAGGGCCGAGGAAGCCGTACACCCAGAACGCGACGGTCAGGGCGACGATCGCAATCGTCCCAGCCACGCAGGCGGCGAACGCCAGGTTGCGGAGCCTGCCGGCGCTCATACGCACGGCGGAGCCTTCGCCGTCCGACGGGCGTCCAGCACGCTCGGCAGCCGCGCCAGCCTGATGCACCCCAGCAGGACGACCCAGGAGTTCACCCAGCTGACCGGGAGCGCAAGCCAGACAGCCACCGCCACCGCCCAGGCGCGACCGGTTCGGGCGCCAGCCAGCACGATAGCCACGGCCGCAGCGAATCGGAGCGCCAGCACCTGGGCGAGGGCGGGCGAGTACAGATAGGTGGACACCGCGCCCGGCGCCGAGCTGAGGTACGGATGCGCCGGATCCACCCGCCGATAGGCGCGGGAGTCCAGGCCCCACAAGGTCCACGGCTGGATGCCCCGCACGAAGAAGTAGTAGAGCGCCCGGCCGACGCCGACCAGGATGAGTGCGTCGCGCAGCGGGCGCTGGAGGGCCGGCAGCCTCAATCGAAGGCTCGCTCGTCGCTCTACCGGGATCCCGCCGTCCGCCTGCCCCTCAACCACCGCAGCCACTCCCTCCTAAGGTGCACAGGGTGTCACAGGATGGAGGTCGCGGGACCGCGCGTCGGCACAGCCGCTTCCCGGGGCGGCGTGCATCTTGCAGCGGCCGTCGCGACCCCCGCCCGCCCATCGCCCTCAGCCCCCCGCCGCCCTCAGCCCCCCGCCGCCACCCAGACGCGCTCCGCCGCCCCGCTCGCCACCGAGCCCGCCGCGGCCACCCGCGCCGCGTACGCGCGGACCGCCTCGGCCATCGGCCCCGCCCCGCCGAACAGCCGGTCCATCTGGCTCGCGTACTGCGCGATGCCCCCGACCTTGCGCTCCAGCACCGCGGCGACGTCGGTGAGCTCGCCCCGCAGCGCAACCCCCCCGGGCAGCGCGGCGAACGCCCCCGCCGGCAGGTCCGCGAGGCCGCCGAAGCCGCCCCGGTGCGCGTACGGGAAGTCCTCGTAGAAGGCGACGCGGCCCACCCACGACGCGAACGGCTGGGGACCTTCGGGCTGCTCCGCCAGCAGCGCCAGCCCGGCCTCGCGGGCCAGCTGGTGGTCCACGTGCCGGCCGATGCCCATCGGGCAGTAGAGGCGCTCGGGCCCGAGCCCGTCCCGCGCGAGCCTCGCCAGCTCGCGACGCAGCGCCGCCACCGGCGCGGGGTCGTCGGCGCGCGGGTCGCCCAGCAGCTGGTCGTCGCCGACGTACCCGCGGAACACCGCGTCGGGCAGGCCCAGGAGCACCGTCGAGACCCCGGCGAAGGCGGCGAACCGCTCGTCCTCCAGGCGGCGAAGGGCCATCGCCTCGGCCGCGGCGTCCGCGTCGCGGAGCCCCGACCCCGAGCCGAAGCCCAGCGCCTCGCGCTGGTACGGCGTCAGCCGCCCTGCCTCGCCCGTGCCGGAGAACAGGGTCAGCACCGCGACGTTCTCGCCCCGCTCGCGCAGCCGGGCGACCAGCCCGCCGCAGCTGAGCGCGACGTCGTCCGGGTGCGGCGCGACGAAGATGTGGGCCATGGGCCGCGAGTGTATAGCCGCGGGGCCGGCCGTCGCCGGCCCGGGGCGCCGCCGGCCCGGGTGGCGCCGGGCCCGCGCGCGGTGCGCCGCTCAGGCTCCCAGGCGGAGCACGCCCGCCAGGACGCCGTAGCTGCAGAACGCGACGCTCAGGACGATCAGCGCCTGCTCGGGCCGGCCGAACCGTCGCCGCATCGCCATCGCCACGGGCACCAGCAGGAACGGCGTCGCGTCCAGGAAGTAGCGGTAGCCGTACGTCTCCCAGCCCGCGCCACCGTAGTAGCAGAGCAGCGCGACGGTCACCAGCAGGGCGGCGGCCCCCATCGCCCGCGCGGTCCGCTCGCGCCACGGCGCGCCGGCCCCCACCAGCAGGGCGGGCGTCGTGAGCAGGATCGACTGGCCCCAGTTCGACGGCACCAGCCACGGGAAGTCCGCCCGGGTGCCGAAGCCGGCGCCGAGGAGGATGGCCAGGTTCGGCCCGACGTGCCGCCAGCTGAACACCCCCTGGCTCCGCAGCGCCGCGAGGGTGGCGTTGTCCAGCGCGGCCAGCCCGTAGCCGCTCTCGAGGGGCGAGCCGAAGCGGGCCAGGTTCCAGGCGCCCAGCGCCGCCAGCCCGGCCGCGAGCGGGGCCGCCATCCCCAGGGCCGAGCGGACCCGCCGGCGCGAGCCCCAGACGAGCCACGCGCCCAGCGGGACCGCGGCGAGCAGCACCGTCGGTCGGGCGAGGGCGGCCAGCGCCAGCGCGGCGCCGATGACGGGCGCCCGGCGGCGCCCCTGCCACTCGATGAGCGCGGCCAGGACGGCGGCCGTGGCCTCGGCGTGGGCGAGGTAGTACATGTCGCCGCGGACGCTCAGCGGGAAGACGAGCGTGCCGAACGCCACCAGGGCCGCGAACCACCGCCGCCGCGCCCCGGCCAGCCCGTACGCGCCGGCGAGCGGCCAGCCGAGCGAGGCGGCCAGCACGCCGAAGGCGAGCGACACGATCCAGCGCGCCGCCGGGTACAGCGCCCCGAACGGGACGAAGGCCAGGTACGGCAGCACCGGCCCCAGCCCGATCACGTGGTAGGTGGCGACGCCCCGCGTGACCGTGTCGTTGGCGCCGGGCGCGTAGCCGATCGACGGCGAGCCCGTGAGGAGCAGGTTCGCCGCGGTGCTCATCGCCGGGTCCACGTGGCCCGGGCCGCCGGCCGCCGTGGCCAGCGTGGCGAGGGCGTAGACGGCGCCGACGAGCGCCACCCACAGCGGGAACGGGCGAGACCAGGCCCCGGGCCGCCTCAGCACCGCGCCCCGTGGCGAGACGGCGCCGTGCCCGGCGGCCGCGCGCCGACCGCCGCCCGCTCCGCGCGCCGGGGCCGGGCGAGCCAGATCAGCTCGCGGCCGGCGATGGCGAGCTGGACGCCGGGGCGGTGGGCGAGTGGGTTGCCTTGGGGGACGCGGTCGGCTTGGGCGTCGGCTTGGGCGTCGGCTTGGGCGTCGGCTTGGGCGTCGCCGCCGCTGACGCCGACGGTGAGGCCGACGGGGAGGCCGCCGCCGACGGGGACGGCGAGGGGGCAGCCGACGAGGCGGACGGCGCGGCCGAGCCCGACGGGGCTGCCGACGTGGCCGGCGCCGACGAGGCCGCGGCGGCCGACGCCGGGGCCACCGACGGCACCGGCGTCACGACCGGCGTGGGGGTGGGGAAGAAGCCGGTGACGAAGCCCGAGTGGCCGAAGAAGACCGCGTTCACGAAGATCAGCGCGAACACGGCCACCGTCGCGATCACGAACCAGCCGGAGAACCGGTCGTCCACCCGGACGGCGCGCTCGGCGGCCGTGGGCTGGGCGGCGCCGGTCCTGGGCTGCCCCCGCAGGCGGCGGCCACCGGCCGCGGCACGCTGGGCAACGGCCGGCCCCGGGCTCGCGGCCCGGCCCGGGCCCTCGCCCTGTTCCTCGTCCAGCTCGTCCGCCGCGTCGAGCTCCGCGAGCTCCTCGGCGGTCGCGGCGTCCTCGTCGTCCTCGGCGCCCTTGGCGGCCGTGGCGTCGCGATCCTTGTCGGTCATGGGGGTGATCGGTCTCCTGTCCGCGAGCGGCGTCTCGCCGCGACCCGCGCGGCCGTCAGTGTACCCAAGCCCGGGCAGCCCGCGGACGGCGCCGCCGCCGACGCCGGCTCACGCCTCGCGCGCCGCGCGCACGAGCAGCCCGCCGACGCCCGCCGCAATCGAGAGCACGCCGCCCAGCGCGATCACCGGGCCGGGCCCGAACGGGCCGATCAGCAGGCCGCCGAGGCCCATCGCCACGGACATGCCGCCGAACACCAGCGCGAAGCGGAAGCTCACCACCCGGCCGATGAGCTCGGTCGGCGTGCGCTCCTGGAACAGCGTCTGGCTGGGGATGACGAACGCCATGTTGGCCACGCCCACGCCGAACAGCAGCGCCAGCACCACCGGGATCGCGCTCGCGAAGCCCACGGCCACCAGCAGCGCGCCGAACGCGGCGTACGCCACCGCCACCATGGGACCCTTGCGGGCGCGGCCCGCCACCAGCCCGATCGCGAACCCGCCAACCAGGTTGCCCAGGCCGATGGAGGCCTCCATGAACGCGTAGGTGGCGCGGTACTCGTCGTTGTGGCCCGGGGTGATGGCGC
>JAJXTS010000140.1 GCA_021783595.1 Chloroflexota bacterium
CCGCGCCTGCCGAACCCCGACCGCATCGCCGGCGCCGCCCGGTCCGCGAAGGCCCCCGGTCCCCCGGCAGGCGGCAGCGCCGGCCCGGCGCGGGACCTCGGCGCTCGTCTCGCGGTGGCGGCGTCCTGCGTGGGCGTGGGCGTGGGCGCGGGTGTGGTTGAGGATGTCGCGGCCCTCCGCATGGGCGGCCGTCAGGCCGTCATCGACGCCATTGTGGACCATCTTCGCCAAGTGCCCGGCGCCGGCCGGCCGCCATGGCGATCGCCGGCCTCGGCGGCGGGGCTGCGGGACGCGGCACGGGGCGCCTACACAGTCCTGCGTATTCACCTTGCGGCGGACACCTTCACGATGACCGGAGGATCCGAACGCAAATAGGGAGCAGAACCGTGGCCGACGAAGAGCTCGACGTCGAGATCAAGGACAGCGACAAGCAGGCGGTGAAGTCCTCGCTCGTGAAGAAGGGCCGCAAGTCGATCGCCTACCTCCAGAAGAAGAAGGACAGCGGCGAGAAGATCGTCCAGTACTGCCCGGCCCATCTCGACCCGTACTGGACCCTGGCGGCCGAGATGGCCGGGGTGGACATCATCCGGTACACGGCCCCGGGCGAGACCATCGAGCACCGGATCCAGAACCTCCCGTGGTGGACCCGCGAGCTGCGCCGCGTGGCCCAGTTCGTCCACCTCAACGCCTACCTCCAGACGCCGGAGTTCGCCGAGAAGCACAGGGCGCTCGAGCGGGCCTCGATCCTGATGGCGGAGGGCGCCGACAGCATCCTGCCGATGGGCGTCAACCTCGAGACGCTCGAGTACCTCGCGTCCAACCACATCGTGGTGTTCGGCCACGTGGGCGCGCTGTCCGGCTGGCAGACCGCGGCCCACGGCGGCTACAAGCGCTGCGGCACGACGGCCGGGGCCGCCATGGAGATCTACGAGCAGGCGTACGCGTACCAGGAGGCCGGCATGATGGGCATGACCATCGAGCTGACCCCGCGCGAGGTCACCGACGCGATCGCGAGGAAGCTGCGCGTGCCGGTCGTGGCGGTGGCCGCCGGCGGCGCGGCCGACGGCTCGGAGCTCGTGCACTTCGACCTGTTCGGCATGATGCCGGCGGGCCGGACCGGCGCCCACGCGAAGGTGTACGGGAACTTCTTCGAGTTCGCGGCCCGCGCGATCGGCGCGTTCGGGGCGGAGGTGCAGTCGGGCGCCTACCCGCAGCCGGAGCACGGCTACGGCATGAAGGAGGACGAGCTCGACAGGTTCCTCAACGAGCTCGAGAAGAGGTAGCGAACGCGCCTCCGCTCGGCGGGCGCGGCTCGCGGCCCGGCAAGCCGCCCGCGCCTGCCTCCCCACGCGACGGCGTGGCCCTCCGGCGCCCAAGGAGCGACCCATGGACGAGCTCTACACGTTCGACCCGATGTACCAGCGCCTGCTCGGGTTCGACATCAACGGCGCCGAGGTCGGCGGGGTGCGGGTGGCCGGCGCCGAGCACGCGGTGCCGATGGCCGAGATGCTGGACCTGACGGGCAAGACCGCCATCGTCACCGGCGGCGCCCGCGGCCTCGGCTTCTCCGTCGTCAACCGCCTGACCGAGGCCGGCGCGAGGGTCATGATCGTCGACGTCGCCGTCGAGTTCGCGCAGGCGGCCGTCGACTACTTCACGGGCAAGGGCCGGGACGTGCGGTTCGAGGTCGCGGACATCCGCGACCTCGCCCAGATCCAGCGCGCCGTGGACGCGACCGTGGCGGCCTTCGGCGGGGTGGACATCCTGGTCAACAACGCGGCCTTCTGGCGAGTGGTCAAGTTCCTCGACCTGGCCGAGGACACTTGGGACGCCGTGGTGGACACCGGCCTCAAGGGGACGGTGTTCATGACGCAGGCGGTGGCCCGCCGGATGGTCGAGCAGGGCCGGCGCGGCCGCATCGTCAATGTCGCCTCCATCGCCGGGATCTCGATGGAGAGCGCCTACGGGATGCTGATCCCGTACGTGGCGGCGAAGTCGGGCGTGGTCGGCGTCTCGCAGTCCCTGGCGCGCGAGCTAAAGCCGCTGGGGATCACCATCAACTGCGTGCTGCCCGGCGGGATGATGTCCCCGGGCGCCATGCACTCGTCCGTGGAGCTGACCCCAGAGCTGCGCGAGGCGATGGGCGAGCCCGGGCAGGCGCCCGTCACGGACCCCGACGAGGTGGCGCGGGCGGTGTTCATGCTGGCGACGCCCGTGAGCGACTTCATGCACGGCGCGACCGTGGTCGTGGACGGCGGCGCGCGCCTGATGATCAGGAAGTAGCGGTCAGGCGGTGGCCGGCGACCCGTCGTCCGTCCCCGCTGCCATCCCCGCCAGGCGCAGGACCAGCTCCCCGCGGTTCGACACGCCGAGCTTCGCGTGGATGTTCGCGAGGTGCCGGTACACCGTCGAGCGGCTGATCGACAGCTCGCGGGCGATAGCGGCCGGGGTCATGCCGCGGAGGACGAGCGCGGCCACCTCGCGCTCGCGCCGGGAGAGCGCCTCGCCGGCCGCCGCGTCGATGGCGCGTGTGGCCGCCGGCTGGACGAGCAGGTTGCGGTGCAGGTTGTCGAGGTGCGGCTGGACGCGCCGCAGGATTTCGACCTCGAGGGCCGTGAAGCCGGCTTGCGTCGTCCGGTCCAGGGCGTACATGGCCACGACCCGCCCGATGGGGTCGTGGAAGGCGAAGCCCGCGCTGTGGCGGATCCCCTGGGCGAGGACGTACTCGGCCACGAACTCGTCGCGGCGGTGCTCCTCCCAGTCGTAGAACCCGCCCTCGAGGCCGGGCATCGTGTGGTGCCCCGGCTCGAGCCGCCGCTGCAGGAGGGCGCGCCTCCTCCCGGCGACCGAGTACAGGCCGTGGTCGAGCCCCGCGTAGTGGTCCACGTACCGCTCGCTCCACGCCGGGTCGGCGCCCAGGAGCTCCTCGTCCTCGATCCGCCCCGCGGCGTCGATGAAGTAGACCCGGGCCTGGTCGTACGGGACGAGCCTTGCGAGCTCGCGAACCGCGCGCACGCAGAACGCCCGCGGCTCGCGCACCGAGCCCACGGCGAGCAGGAGCTCGTGGATCTCGGGCCACGGGAGGGGCAGGGCGCCGGGCATGCGCTGAGTATGGACGCGCCCTCGGGCCCGTGGGCTCGAGGGCGCCGCCGGATGCGAGCCGTCCGCCTAGCGGGGGGTGACTCGGAGCGTCGAGCGGAGGGCCTCGGGCGAGACCACACCGCCGACGATGGCCGGCCCGTACCGGTCGTACTTCGCGTGGTACGCAGCGGTCACCGCGTCGGCCACACCGGGGCCCGGGGTGCTGAACTGCACGTCGCGCTCCAGGCCCCGGGCACGGATGCGACCCTGGCCCGAACTGGCGGCCCGCCTGAACCACGGGTTCTCGGCGCCGTGGGCCGACCGCACGTAGACGTCGTCGCCGACGCGCACGGCCCAGATCGTGACGTACGGGCGGAGCGTGCCGTCCGGCCGCAGGGACGCGACCTGGATCTCGTCCGCCCGGCCGATCGCGGCGACATCGCCCGCCGGCCAGCCGCTCATCGGGGTGCCGCCTTCGCCGGCGCCGCGTACTCGGCGTCGTCCACCTGCTCGCCCCACTCGGTCTCGGCGACGCCGTCGTCGGGGGCCTCCCAGATGGCGAGGTGCGTCATGAAGCGGTCGGGCGCCGCGCCGTGCCAGTGCCACTCCCCGGCGGGCGTCACGTAGGTGTCCCCGGCGCGCATCTCGAGGACTTCGCCCCCGCGCGCCTGGATCCGGCCGGCGCCCTCGGTCACGTGCACGGTCTGGCCGGCGGCGTGGGCGTGCCAGGCGTTCCGGGCGCCGGGCGCGAACCGCACCACGTTCACCCGGATCCGGGACGGCGCCTCGCCGCGCACGACCACGTCGAACCAGGCGTCGCCGGTGAACGTCTCGCGCGGCGCCTTGACCGTGGGCTGAGCAGGCAGCTTGTGCATCGTCGTTGCTCCTTCCATCTCGCGCGCGACTCGCTCGCGCACTACTCCCCCGCCGCGAAGTCGGTCGACGCCGCGAGGTCGCGCTGGGACTCGAAGCCCTCGATTCGCTTCCGCAACACGCCGATCGTGCTCTCCAGCGCCTGCGAGCCCAGGACCATGCGCAGCGGCGCCGGTTCGACGTCTGCGCTCTCGATGATCCGGGCCGCCATCCGGGCCGGGTCGCCGGGCGCGAGGCCGTTCCTGGGGTCGAGCATCGCCATGAACGCGTGCGCGGGATTGCCCTCGTACTCCGGCATAGGCGTGGCGACCTGCGCCGAGCCGTAGCGGAACTCCGTCCGGGCGCCGCCGGGCTCGACGATCGTGAGGCCGATCCCGAACGGCGCGACCTCCTGGGCGACCGACTCGCAGAAGCCCTCGATGCCCCACTTGGACGCGTGGTACAGCGAGTTGCCCGCGAAGGCGACCTGCCCGCCGTAGCTCGAGACCTGGACGATCCGCCCGCCGCCCTGCGCGCGGAGGTGCGGGAGCGACGCGCGGATGAGCGCGATGGAGCCGCGCAGGTTGGTGCCGAGGACCCGGTCGACCTGCTCGTCGGTGAGCTCCTCGGCCGCGCCGAACAGGCCGTACCCCGCGTTGCTGATGACGACGTCAATGCGTCCGAGCTCGGCGAACGCGCGGTCCACGACGTCGCGGACGGCCGCCGTGTCCGTGACGTCGAGCGTCTCGACCTTGAACGTGTCGAGGTGCGCCTCTGCGAGGTCCGCCACCGCGTCGGGGCGCCGGACGGTCCCGACCACCCGGTTGCCGCGCTCGAGGAGCTGGGCGGCAAGCTCGCGGCCGAGGCCCGAGCTGACGCCGGTGACGAGCCAGGTTCGCCGTGTCATCGGGGTTCTCCGGTTACCTCGTCGACCACCCGCAGCGCGTTGAGCGTGCGCGGGTAGCCGATGAAGGGGAGGAGCTGGGTGAGGAGGTCGACGAGCCGCGCGCGGTCGTTGCCGACGCGCAGGTTCGCCGCGAGGTGGCCGCGGAGCTCGGGCTCGCACCCGCCGAGGGCGGCGAGCATGCTCACCGTGAGGAGCTCGCGGGTCTTGAGGTCGAGGCCGCCCCGCGCGACGTGGTCGCCGAAGCAGTTGGCCGACAGCAGGCGCTGGACGTGCAGCTCGTCCGCGGGAGCGCTGGCGTACATCGCGGCGACCGCGTCTTCGCCGACGACCCGCTCCTGGACTCGTCGGCCGGCCTCGAGGCGGGTCTCGGGCGTCGTGGCCGCCTGGCCGGGCAGCGGCAGCGCGATCCCGCGCGCCGCCAGGACCTCGTTCGCAGCGTGGAGGGAGTCGAAGACCCGGGCCATCCCGACGTACGGGACGGCCTGGTACACGACTTCCTTCACCTCGACCGGCGTGACGCCCACCGTGAGCGCGGCGCCGAGCATGACGTGGAACTCGCTGACGGCGCCGAGCGCGACCATCGCCGCGAGCTGGGCGAGCAGGCGCGTCCGCTCGTCGAGGCGGCTCGCGCGCAGGACCTCGTCGAAGGCGAGGTTGTCGAAGGCCTCGATGAGCTCGGGATCCGTGACCGCGAGGGTCGACACGTGCCCGGGGAACAGGCGCTCGTGGTTCGCCCGGGCCGTCGCGTTGGGGGCCATCACGCCGCCCCGACCCTGACGAGGCTCTTGATGGCCCGGCGTCCGTCCATCGCCGCGTAGGCGTCGGCGACGTGGTCGAGGTCGGTCTCGAAGTCGAAGAGCCGCCCGGGGTTGATCGATCCGTCGAGCACCGCCGGGAGCAGTTCCGGGATGTACCGGCGCGCGGGAGCGACGCCTCCCCGCAGGCCGATGTTGCGGAAGATGACAGTCTGGATCGGGACGACGCTGTCGTGCGGGACGCCGACCGCGCCCACCATGCCGCCGGGGCGCGCGACACCGAACGCGGTGGCCATCGCCTCGCCCGTGCCGACGCACTCGAGCGCCGCGTGGACCCCGAGGCCGCCCGTGAGCGCCCGGACGGCCTCGACCGCCGCGTCGCCCCGCTCGGCGACCACGTCGGTGGCCCCGAACTCGCGGGCGACCGCTTGCCGGACAGGGTTCCGAGAGAGGGCGATGACACGCTCGGCGCCGAGACGGCTGGCGGCGAGGACCGCGGACAGGCCCACGGCACCGTCGCCGACCACCGCCACGATCATCCCCGGCCCGACCCCGGCGCTCACCGCGGCGTGGTGCCCGGTGCACGCGACATCGGTCAGGGCAAGCAGCGACCGAAGGACCCCGTCGGAGTGGCCGGTCCCCGGCACCTTGACGAGCGTGGCGGCGGCGAAGGGAACGCGGACCGCCTCGCCCTGGCCGCCGTCCGTGCCCCGGCCGCCGAAGCCGCCCCCGCGGAGGCAGTTCGACGGCCAGCCGGCGACACACAGCTCGCACGTGCCGTCCGACCACAGGAAGGGGCTGACCACGAGGTCGCCCGGGCGCAGGCCGCCGACGTCTGCGCCCACCTCGTCGACGACGCCGATGAACTCGTGGCCGATCGGGCCGGCCGGGTAGGGGGTCTGGCCGCGGTAGTACCACAGGTCCGAGCCGCAGACGCAGGCGAGGGCGACGCGGACGACCGCGTCCGTCGGCGCCTGGATCCGGGGATCGGGGCGGTCGCCGACGGTGATGTCGCCGGGGCCGTTGAAGAGA
>JAJXTS010000141.1 GCA_021783595.1 Chloroflexota bacterium
CGAGGCGGGCGAGCTCGGCGTTGAGGGCCTCGCTGCGCCGGCGGTACGCATCCTTGGACAGCTTCGGTCGCGCGGGCCGCGGCGCGGCCTTCGGAACCGCGGCCACGGCCAGGTCCGCGTCGCCGGACCGCGCGCCGGCAGGGGCGGGCTTCGCCCTCGCGCCGGCCGGCCTCGCCTTCGCGTCATCGGCGGGTCGGGCGGCGACACCCGGCGGGGGCGACCCGGGCCGGAGCCGGTTCGCGCGGCGGCGGGCCTCGCCCTCGATCGTCCAGCCGTCCGCCACCGCGGCGCGCCAGGCGCGGTAGCCGCCGTCGAACGGGACGGCCAGCCCGTCCCCGACCACCCACAGCCGCTCGCAGATCGTCTCCAGGAGCCGCCGGTCGTGCGACACCACGACGATCGTGGCGTGCGACTCGGCGAGGAACGACTCGATGGCCTCGCGCGCTGCGATGTCGAGGTGGTTCGTGGGCTCGTCGAGCAGCATCAGGTTCGACGGCAGGATGCCCAGCAGCGCGAGCTCGAGACGCGAGCGCTCCCCGCCCGACAGGAGCCGGACCTCCTTGAACACGTCGTCGCCGCGGAACAGGAACCGGGCGAGGTAGCCGCGCGCCTCGCCGAGCGTTACCGGGATGGCCTCCATGACCGCGTCGAGCACCGTGGCGCCAGGGATCGCCGCGTCGCGCAGCTGGGCCAGGTAGGCGGGCTGGACCTGGTGGCCGAACGTCACGGCGCCGTCGAGCGGCGGGAGGTCGCCGGCGATCGTCCGCAGCAGCGTGGTCTTGCCGGCGCCGTTGGGCCCGACGATGCCGATGCGGTCGCCGCGCTGCGCGGCGAGGAACGGCGCCCTGGCGATCTCGACCGGTTCGACGGCGTCCTGGCCGTCCGGCCTCACTGCGCCGCGGCCCGGCAGGTAGCCCACGGCCAGCTCGTCGAGGCGGACGACCAGCTCGCCCGAGCGCACCGGTCCCGAGCCCGCGAGCGCGTGGCCGTGCAGCCTGAGCGCGCGACCCGATCGCGGCGTCTCGACCTTCTGCTCCTTGAGCCGCTCGAGGCGCGCCTCGTGCTCGTGCATCTTGGTGTGCTTGCGCTGGCTGCGGTACTTCTGGACGAGGTCGGTCTCCTTCTCGACCTGGTCCTGGAGCGTGGCCGCCTCGCGGACGGCGCGCTCGTCGCGCTCCAGCCGCTGGCGGTGGTAGCTGCTGTAGTCGCCGCGGAAGACCGTCAGCTTCCGGTCGCGCAGGTCCCACACGCGCTGCACGGTGGCGTCGAGGAACGCGCGGTCGTGCGATGCCACGAGGAGCGCCCCCTGGCGCCGGCGCAGGTGCTCCTCCAGCCACTCGATGGCGCTCACGTCGAGATGGTTGGTGGGCTCGTCGAGGAGCAGCAGGTCCGGGTTGGCGATCACCAGGCGCGCCAGCGCGGCCCGCGTCTGCTGGCCGCCGGACATCGCGGTCGGCGGGCGGCCCCACTCCTCGCGCGCGAAGCCGAGCCCCGACAGCGCCTCGTCCACGCGCTGGTCGAGCGTGTACCCGCCGAGGATCTCGAACCGGTGCTGGAGCTCCTCGTACTCGGAGCCGGCGGCGTGGCCGGCGTGCTCGAGGGTCGACAGCTCCTCGGCCATGCGCTCGAGGTGCGCGGCGCCATGGCGCACGGCCGCACGAAGGTCCGGCGCCGTCATGAACGCCGTGTCGAAGTGGGCCTCCTGGGCGAGGAGGCCGATGCTGAGCCCGCGGCGACGCGTGACGTGGCCGCGGTCGGGTTCGTCCTGGCCCGAGGCGATCCGCAGCAGCGTGGTCTTGCCCGCCCCGTTGGGGCCGACCAGGCCAACCCGCTCGCCGGGCGCGATGGCGGCCGACACCGCGTCGAGGATGACGAACGTGCCGATCTCGCGGGTCACGGCCTCGAGGCGCACCAGGCTCATGCGGTGGCCTCCGCGGCAGGCGCGGCGCCGTCGCCGGACGGGGCTGCCGCCGTCCCCGCGCGGGCTCGCGCCCGCCGTGCCGCCGCTGCCGCCCTCGTGCGGTCGGCGCGCCCGCGGGCCCTCGCCGCCTCGTCCGCCGTGCGTCCCAGCGATCCCTCGCCCTCGATGTCCACCCAGCGGCGCCCCTTGCGCGCGGAGGCCACCCGTCCCGGTCTGGGGGTCATGGTCGCGAGCAGCTTGGCGGCGCCGGGCCGGTCGCTCGCGGGGAGCCGCTGGCAGAACGAGCAGAAGTGCGTCGCGCGGATGCCGATGACGATCCTGCGGACGGGGCGGCCACAGCGCGGGCACGGCTGGCCCGTGCGCTGGTAGACGTCGAGCCGCTCCTGCATCTCCCCGTCGCCGTCGGGCGCGGTGTAGTCGTCGATGGAGCTGCCGCGCCGCTCGACCGCCTCGGCGAGGATCTCGACGACGTGCCGGTGGAGCGCCCGCTCGTCCGGCGGGCGCAGCGTGGCGGCGGAGCGCAGCGGGTGCAGCCTCGCGCGCCACAGCGCCTCGTCGGCATAGATGTTGCCCACGCCGGCGATGAACGCCTGGTCCACGAGCAGCGGCTTGAGGCGCGCGCGGCGGCGGCGGATCCGGTCCCGGAAGAGGCGCAGGGTGAAGCGCGGGTCCAGCGGCTCCGGGCCGATCCCGCCGAACGGATCGTCGTCGGCTCCGTACAGGCCCACCCGGCCGAACTTGCGCACGTCGCGGAAGCGCAGCTCGCGGCCGTCATCGAGCCTCAGGGCGAGCCGCTCGTAGGCGTCACGCGCGAGCCCTGCCGGCACCACGAACAGCTGGCCGGTCATCTTGAGGTGGACCGTCAGGAAGGCGCCGCCGTCGAGGAGGAGGATCAGCTGCTTGCCGCGCCGCCCGATCTGCTCGACGCGGCGACCGGCCACCCCGCGCTCGAAGCTCGGCGGGTCGCCGTCGCGCAGCGTCCCGGGCCAGGCCACGCGCGCGCCGACGATCACCGGGCCGGGCCCGCCGCCGTCGGGCAGCAGGTGGCGCCGGAGGTCGCGCGCGACGGTCTCGACCTCGGGGAGCTCAGGCATCCCCTGACGATAGGGCACTCGACGCGGCCGCGCGAGCGGGGCTCCCGGCGGCGCGCCCGGGGCCGTCCCGGCGGCGCGATCGGGGGCTGCCGCGTCCGAAGCCCGCCCGGCCGGTATCCTGCGGCCATGCCCGAGTGGTGGCGCGACGCCATCGTCTACCAGGTCTACCCGCGGTCCTTCGCCGATGCGAGCGGCGACGGCATCGGCGACCTCCGCGGCATCACCGGACGCCTCCCCTACCTGCGGGACCTCGGCGTCGACGCCGTCTGGATCGGCCCGGTGTTCGCCAGCCCGCAGGTGGACCACGGCTACGACGTCGCCGATTACCGCGCCATCGACCCGCTGTTCGGCACGCTCGACGACTTGGACGCGCTGATCGAGGCGGCACACGCGCTCGGCATCAGGGTCGCGCTCGACCTCGTCCCGAACCACACGTCGAACCAGCACCGGTGGTTCCGCGCCGCGGTGGCCTCGGGACCCGGCAGCCCGGAGCGGTCGCGATACCACTTCCGCGACGGTCGAGGCGCCAACGGCGACGAGCCGCCGAACAACTGGCGCTCCGTCTTCGGGGGCTCGTCCTGGACGCGCGTCCGCGAGCCGGACGGCACCCCCGGGCAGTGGTACTACCACCTGTTCGCAGCCGAGCAGCCGGACCTGGACTGGCGAAACCCGGAGGTCCTGGCCGAGTTCGCGTCCATCCTCCGCTTCTGGCTGGACCGCGGGGTGGACGGCTTCCGGATCGACGTGGCCGACGCCCTGATCAAGGACGCGGGCTTCCCGGACACGCCTGACGGCCACCCCGTGATCCCCAAGGACGCCTCTTCCCCCGTCCACGACGTCCACCGCGCGTTCCGGCGGATCCTCGACGCGTACCCCGGCGAGCGGACCGCGGTGATCGAGACCGGCGCCGACGACGCCACCGTGGCTCTGTTCCTGCGGCCCGACGAGATGCCGCTCGCGTTCAACTTCCGGTTCGTCCACGCGCGTCCGGACGCGGCGGACCTCCGGGCCGCGATCGACGCCTCGCTCGCGGCCAACGCGGCCGTCGGCGCCCCGATCACGTGGGTCACCGACAACCACGACACAACGCGCTCTGTGACGCGGTATGGGACGCGGGCGGCCCTCACGGGTGCGTACGTCCCGGGGGAGCTGCGGACCGCGTCCGGCGCTGGCGCCGACCTCGAGGCCGGGGCGCGCCGCGCCCGGGCGATGGCCCTCCTCCTGCTGGCGCTGCCGGGGGCCGCCTGTCTGTACCAGGGCCAGGAGCTGGGCCTCCCGAACGTGGACGACCTGCCGGACGAGGTCCTCCAGGACCCAGTCTGGGAGCGCTCCGGCCACGCCGTCCGGGGCCGCGACGGCTGCCGCGTGCCCATGCCGTGGTCAGGCGATGCGCCGCCGTTCGGGTTCTCCCCGTCCGCGTCCACGTGGCTGCCGCAGCCCGCGACCTGGGGGCCGCTGACCGCTGAGCGCCAGGCGGGCGACCCCGCATCCATGCTGTCGCTGTACCGCGCGGCGCTGCGGCTTCGGCGGCAGCACCGGGCGCTGGGGCGAGGCGGGCTGCGCTGGGTCTCGCCAGGCTCCGCGGACGTCCTGGCCCTGGACCTGCTCGTACCCGGCGAGACCGTCCGCGTGATCGCGAACTTCGGGGCCAGGCCGATCGCGCTGCCCGAGGGCGAGGTCCTGCTGGCCTCGCTGCCGCTCGAGGACGGGCGCCTTCCCGGCGAGTCGGCCGCCTGGGTGCTCCCCGCCCGCTGACCGGCCGATCAGCCGGCCAGTCCCTCCGGCGCCTCGCCCGCCTCCGCCAGCGCGGCGTCGCGGTGCGAGACCGGGGTCATGCCCTCCCACGAGTCGCCCGTCTTCACCTCGACGGTCAGCGCCACGGACAGGGGCAGCGCCCCCTCCATCGCCTCGCGGAGCACGGGGACGAGGCGCTCGACCTCATCGCGCGGCGTCTCCACCAGGAGCTCGTCGTGGACCGACAGGAGGATCCGCGCCCGGAAGCCGCCCTCGCGCAGGGCCCGGTCCGCCCGGATCATCGCGATCTTGACGATGTCCGCGGCCGTCCCCTGGATGGGCATGTTGATCGCCATCCGCTCGCCGGCCTGCCGCAGCGCGCCGTTGGACGAGGTGAGCTCCGGGATCCGCCGCCGCCGGCCGAGCAGCGTGGACACGTAGCCCAGGTCCTTGGCGGTCTCGCGGATGTGGACCATGTACCGGCTGATGCCGCCGTACGCGTCGAAGTAGCTCTTGATGAACGCCTGGGCCTCCTCGCGGCTGATGCCCGCGCGCGACGAGAGCCCGAAGTCGCTCATCCCGTAGGCGAGGCCGAAGTTGACCATCTTGGCCATCGAGCGCTCGTCGGGCGTGACCTCGGCCGGGTCCTTGTGGAGCACGCGGGCCGCGGTCTCGCGGTGGATGTCCGCCTCGCGGGCGAACGCGTCGGCCAGGTGCGGGTCGCCCGAGACGTGGGCGATGACCCGCAGCTCGATCTGGCTGTAGTCCGCCGCGACGAGCGTGGTGTCCGGCGACCCCGCGACGAACGCGTGGCGGATGCGGCGGCCCAGCGGCGTGCGGATGGGGATGTTCTGGAGGTTCGGGTCGGACGAGCTGAGGCGCCCCGTCGCCGCGACCGCCTGGTTGAACAGCGTGTGCAGCCGCCCGTCGGGGCCGATCAGGCTCGGCAGCGCCTCGACGTAGGTGGACCGCAGCTTGGTGTAGACGCGCCAGTCCAGGATCGGCGCGACGACCGGGTGTACGCCCCGCAGCTCGTCGAGCACCGTGGCGTCGGTCGAGTACCCGGTCTTGGTCTTGCGCCCGTGCGGCAGCCGCAGCTCCTCGAACAGGATCTCGCCCAGTTGCTTGGGCGACCCGATCGTGAACTGGTGGCCCACCGCGGCGTAGATCTCCGCCTCGAGCCGCTCGATCTCGGCGGCGAACTCCCGCTCCAGCCTCGCCAGCGCCTCGCGGTCGAGCGCCACGCCCACCGCCTCCATGCGGGCGAGGATGGGGATCAGCGGCAGCTCGATCTCGGCGAACAGGCGCTCGGCGCCCTCGTCGCGCAGGGCCAGCTCCAGGCTCGGCCGCACGGCGAGCGCGGCGAGCGCCTCGAGGCCGGCGAGCACCGTGGGCGGCAGGCCGGCGGCGGCGGGCGGCAGGACGAGGTCCAGCCGCTCGGCCACGACGTCCGCGATCTTCTGGGCTCGCAGCGCGGCATTGACGAGGTAGGCGGCGATCTGGGTGTCGAACGCGATCGGGGTGGCCGGCGCGTCGAGGTCCTCGGCGAAGCGCGCGGTGAGCAGCGGCTTCACCTCGTGCCCGACGAGCGGCGTGCCGGAGGCCTCGACGAGGCGCCTGAGGGCGGTCGAGGCGTCCGCGCCGTCGGCGGCGACCACCCGCCCGTCGTCGCCGGCCACGGCCAGGGCGAGCGGCGTCCCGGCGAGCGGGCGCGGGCTGTCGGCGACGAGCGCGATCCCGACGGCGGCCAGGCCCCGCACCCACGGCTCGAGCGCCGCCACGCCGCCCTCCCCAACCACGGCGATCCGGCCCGGGTCCACGATGGCCGCTGCCA
>JAJXTS010000015.1 GCA_021783595.1 Chloroflexota bacterium
CGAGGCGGCCTGCAAGCCGACCAAGTCGCCCTCTTGAGGTCTTAACGTCATGCCGCTATGCTGGCGTCATGGCGACCAAGAAGAAGGTGACCCTCTACGTCGACGAGGACGTGATGCGGGCGGCGCGCGTCCGGGCGGCCCGGACCGACAAGCGCGACTCCGAGGTGGTGGAGGAGGCGCTCCGGGCGTACCTCGGCTTCGACGTCGTGGCGGGCGTGTGGGCGCGCAGCGACCTCGGCGAGGACGAGGCGATGCGCCTCGCGGTCGAGGAGACGCACGCGGCACGAGCCGAGAAGCGTGCCGCGCGCGGTTCTTGACACCAACGTCCTCGTCTCGGCGCTGATCAGCCCAGGCGGGCCGAGCGCGGCGCTCCTGCTCGAGCTTCGCGCCGGCGCCTTCGAGCTCGTCGCCTCTCCGACACTGCTGGCCGAGCTCCGCGAGGTCCTGGGGCGCGAGAAGTTCCGGCGGTACGTCGCCGAGGCCGAAGCCGTCGCGTATGTCGCCCTCATCGGCCACGAGGCTACGATCCTCGACGACCCGGCGCCGAGCGGTCGGCCGCTCAGCGTCGATCCCGACGACGAGTACCTGGTGGACCTCGCCCGCGCCGCTGCAGCCGACGTGCTCGTGTCAGGCGATGCCCACCTGCTCGACCTGCGCGATCGCCTGCCCGTCATGACCCCAGCCCAATTCCTGGCCATGCTGGGCGACGAGTGAGCGCTCCAAACGTGTGCAGGACTGAGTGCAGCCCCTGAGCGCCCTCGGGGCTGTTTCGTGCGTGGAATCGGGTGAGGCGCCAGCGAGGCGGCCTGTAAGCCGAGTTCTGTACCGCGGCTCGCGCCGCGGCGACGGCCATCCATCTGAGGCCGCCGGTTGCCCGACGGCTCGTGCGGCCGACCCGAGGGCTGGGCAGCGCGCCTCTCCCCCCGGCGAGCCGGGGTTGCGCCCTCCTATTTGGCCTTGCTCCGGGCAGAGTTTGCCGCGTTTCACTCCGGCCCCGGGGGGCCGGCATCGTCACTGTGGCACTGGTCCTCGCCTCGCGGCGGACGGGCGTTACCCGCTGCCCTGCGCTGGGGAGCTCGGACTTTCCTCACGCCCGCCGGTTGCCCGGCTGGCGCGCGGCCGTCCGGCCGCCTCGCTGGCCCGCGGATTGTACGCGGGGTCGGCGCTCGGGGCGGCGCCGGCCGCTACGCCCCGCCCAGCAGCGGCCGGATGGCGTCCGCCACGGCGTGCGCCAGCACCCGGTGGCTCGCGGGCGAGAGGTGGACCCCGTCGGCCGGGTCCGCCGACACGATGGCGGAGGCGTCGAGGAAGGCCGCGCCGGCCCGCCGCGCCACGGCCCGGTACAGGCGCGGCAGTTCGGCGTTGCGTTCGCCGGCGCCGGCGAAGCCCGACACCTCCATGGGCTCGCTCGCGGGGCCGAGGGCGGGCGGGGCGACCAGCAGCACGCGCGGCGAACCGCCCGCGGGGCCCGACATCGACCGCAGCGCCGCGTCCGCGAGCGCCGCCGCGCCGGCCGCGATCTCGGTCGCTGGGAGGGCGAAGGTCGCCTTGAGGTCGTTGGTGCCGAGCATGATCACGACCACGTCCACCGGGGCGTGCGAGGCCAGGCAGGGCCCGAGGTACGCCAGGCCGTTGCGGCCGGGGACGTACGGGTCATCGCGCACGGTGGTGCGGCCGTTGAGGCCCTCCTCGATGACTCGCGCCTCGCCGTCCAGCAGCGCCGCCAGCACGCCGGGCCAGCGGACGCCGAAGCCGAGGCGGCCCCCGGTGGCCGGATCGGCGCCGTGCGTGTTGGAGTCGCCATAGCACAGGACCACGGGCAGGTCGGCCATCACGTCCCTCCCCCGCCCTCGGCGGGCGCGACGCGCCGGGCGCGGGCCACGCGAGCCGGGCCGCCGGCGGCCACGCGGTCCAGCGCCTCGTTGGCGAGCCGGTCCGCGGTGGCGTTCTGCGCCCGCGGCACGTGGGTCGCGGACCAGCGCCGAAAGCCTCCCAGCAGCCGCTTCGCCTCGGCGTGGAGCGGCACGAGCTTGGCGTCCTTGACCCGCCAGCGGCCGTGGAGCTGCTCCACGATCAGCTTGGAGTCGAGGAACAGGTCAACCTTCTCCGCGCCCAGCCGCCGGGCCAGCAGGAGCGCCTCCACGACGCCGGTCCACTCGGCCACGTTGTTGGTCTGCGTGCCGAGCGCCTGGCTGATCGTGGCGTCCGGGGGCGCGAACGGATCCTGCGCGTCAGGCCGGGCGCCGTCGATGAGCGCCGCTCCGAGCGAGGCGGGGCCCGGGTTGCCCCGGGCCGCGCCGTCGGTGCGGATGACGAGGTGGGCGATGACGGGGAGCGACGCCTCGCTCAGGCGTGGTGCTCCACGATCTTCGAGGAGACCTCGAGGATCGCCTGGGTGATGTGGATCCCGCGCGGGCAGGCGTCCGTGCAGTTGAAGATCGTCCGGCAGCGCCAGACCCCGTCGCCGTCGGCCAGGACGTCCAGCCGGTCGGCGGCGTGGTCGTCGCGCGAGTCGAAGATGAACCGGTGCGCGTTGACGATCGCCGCCGGCCCCACGTACGAGGGCTGCGCCCAGAACGACGGGCACGAGGTCGTGCACGCGGCGCACAGGATGCACTTGGTCGTGTCGTCGAAGACCTCGCGGTCCTCGGCCGACTGGCGCCGCTCGCGCTCGGGGTCCGGGTCGTCCGCCTGGAGGTACGGCTGGACGCTGCGGAACTTGGCGAAGAAGGACTCCATGTCAACGACGAGGTCCTTCATCACCGGCAGCCCCGGCAGCGGCGCGACCGTGATGCGCCGGCCCTTGAGCTGGTCCACGCGGATCTTGCAGGCCAGCCGGTTGCGGCCGTTGATCAGCATCGCGTCCGACCCGCACACGCCGTGGGCGCACGACCGGCGGAAGGTGAGGGTCCCGTCCTGCTCGTACTTGACCTTGTGGAGGAGGTCCAGCACCCGGTCCATCGGGCCGGCCTCGACCTGGTAGCTCTCCTCGTGCGGCTTCCGATCGCGCTCCGGGTCGAAGCGGAGGATGCGCAGTTCGATCTGCATCGTCGTGCCTCCGCTCAGTAGACGCGCGGCTTGGGCTGGAACTTGGTGATCGTCACCGGCTTGTAGTCCAGTGCGACCGCCCCGTCCGCGCCCTTGGTCGCGAGCGAATGGCTCAGGAAGTTCACGTCGTCCCGCTCGGGGAAGTCCTCGCGGCTGTGCGCCCCGCGGCTCTCCTTGCGGTTGATGCACGCGGCGACCATCGTCTGGGCGGTGTCGAGCAGGTAGCCCACCTCGCGGGCCTCGAGGAGGTCCGTGTTGAAGGTGGTGCCCTTGTCGTCCACGCTGACGCGGGTGTACCGGTCGCGCAGCTCGTCCACCTTGGCGCGAGCGCGCTCGAGCGCCTCCCCCGTCCGGTAGACCCCGACGTCGTCCATCATCACGTCCGCGAGCTCGGTGCGGATCGCCTCCTTGCGCTCGCCCTTCGGGCGGGCCCGGAACGCCTCCAGCTCGGCGCGCACCGGCTCGGCGGCGGCCTCCGTGACCGCCGGCATGTCGGCGCCCTTGACGTCGAGCACCATCTGGCGCCCGGCCCGGCGGCCGAACACCAGCAGGTCCACCAGCGAGTTGGTGCCCAGCCGGTTGGCGCCGTGCACGGACACGCAGGCCGCCTCGCCTGCCGCGTACAGCCCGGGCACGACCGTGTTGGCGGCGTCGCGCGTCACCTGGGAGTTGAGGTTGGTGGGGATGCCGCCCATCGCGTAGTGCGCCGTCGGCTGGATCGGAATGGGGTCCGTGTACGGCTCGATGCCCTGGTAGACGCGGACGAAGTCCGTGATGTCGGGCAGCTTCTCGTCGATCTTCTTGCGCCCCAGGTGGCGCACGTCCAGGTAGACGTAGTCCTTGCCGTCGATCCCCCGCCCGGCGCGGATCTCCTGGTAGATGGCGCGGCTGACCATGTCGCGGGGCGCCAGCTCCATGAGCTTGGGCGCGTAGCGCTCCATGAACCGCTGGCCGTCCTTGTTGAGCAGGTAGGCGCCCTCGCCGCGGGCCGCCTCGGAGAGGAGGATCCCCAGCCCCACGATCCCGGTGGGGTGGAACTGGTAGAACTCCATGTCCTCGAGCGGCAGGCCGTGGCGGTACGCCAGCGCCGCGCCGTCACCCGTGAGGCTCCACGCGTTGGACGTGACGCGGAACATGCGGCCGAAGCCGCCGGTCGCGAGCATGACCGCCTTGGCGCGGATGACCGCCAGCTCGCCGTCGGCGATCCGGTAGGCCACCACGCCCGAGGCCCGGCCGCCCGCGCCCAGGTCGCCGCCCTCCGAGATCAGGTCCACGACGTGGTACTCGTCGTAGAACTTGACCCCGTGCTTGATGCACTGCTGGTACAGGGTCTGCAGGATCATGTGGCCGGTGCGGTCGGCCGCGAAGCAGGCCCGCATGACCGGGCCCTCGCCGTAGTTCCGCGTGTGGCCGCCGAACCGCCGCTGGTCGATCTTGCCCTCGGGCGTCCGGTTGAACGGCAGGCCCATGTGCTCGAGCTCGATCACCGTCTCGATGGCCTCGCGGGCGAGCACCTCGGCCGCGTCCTGGTCCACCAGGTAGTCGCCACCCTTGATGGTGTCGAACATGTGCCACTCCCAGTGGTCCTCCTCCTGGTTGCCCAGGGCGGCGCACACGCCTCCCTGAGCGGCGCCAGTGTGGGACCGCGTGGGATAGAGCTTGGTCAGGACCGCCGAATCGACGCCGGCCTTGGCCAGCTCGAGCGCGGCCCAGAGGCCGGCCCCGCCGGCGCCGACGACGATGGCGTCGTGCTCGCGGATCATGACGCCACCTTGACTGCGGCGGGGAAGGTCACGAGGGCGATCGTGCCCATCGCGAAGATGAGGAAGGCCGCCAGGTACAGCAGCATGGTCAGGACCATCTGCGTGCTGCCCTTGGTGTAGTCGCGGATGACCGTGCGCATGCCCATGAAGGCGTGGAACACCACGGCCGAGAGCATGAGCCAGTCAACGGTCCGCCAGGCCGCGCCGGACCAGCGGGCGGCGATCCAGTTCGCGTTCTGCACCGCCGGGTCGTAGATGAAGTGGACGATCGTGAAGTGGGCCAGGACGAGGACGAACAGCCCGAGGGCCGTCAGCCGCATCAGGTACCAGATGGCGAGCTCGTAGCCGCCGCTCATCGGCCGGGGGGTCCCGGAAACGCTGATCCGAGCCATCGCGTCAGCCTCCGAACGAGAAGGGCGCGGCCAGCCCGAAGGCCGGGGCCATGATCTGGAGGACGAACGGGATGCCGATCACGACGAACACCACCCAGTTCGCGTACCAGAGCTGCTTGTGGTAGCGCGTCGTGGACGGCCAGAAGTCCATGATGATGATGCGCAGCCCGTTGAGGGCGTGGTACAGGACCGCCGCGCCGAGCGCGGTCTCGACCGTCCGGCCGGCGGGACTCCCGTACAGCGACAGCAGGTCGTTGTACAGGGTGGGGTTCACGTTCGCCAGCCAGATGTCAAAGACGTGGAGCAGGATGAACGCCCAGACGGCGACACCCGAGATGCGGTGGAACGCCCAGGCGAGCATTCCCTCGCTGCCTCGATACCGAAACAGCATGGAGCCTCCTGCCTCCCAGCCCGCGGCGCGGGCTCTTGTGTGACCCGGGCCCTCAGCCGAGCCGCGCGATGATGGCGTCAGCGAACTGGCTGGTCCCAGCCGGGCCGCCGAGGTCGTAAGTCGTGGCCTTCCCCTCCGCGATGACCTCGCGCAGGGCCGTCTCCACGCGGACCGCGGCATCCTGCTCGCCCAGGTGGCGGAGCATCAGCACGCCGGACAGGATCAGGGCCGTGGGGTTCGCCTTGTTCTGGCCCGCGTACTTGGGCGCCGAGCCGTGGACGGGCTCGAATACGGAGGCCTCCGTGCCGATGTTGGCGCCGGGCGCCACGCCCAGCCCGCCGACCAGACCCGCGCACAGGTCGCTGATGATGTCGCCGTAGAGGTTCGGCAGCACCATCACGTCGTACAGCTCGGGCTTCTGCACCAGCTGCATGCACATGTTGTCGACGATCCGGTCCTCGAACTCGATCTTGCCCTCGTAGTCCTTGGCCACGTGGGCGCAGGACTCCAGGAACAGGCCGTCCGAGAGCTTCATGATGTTGGCCTTGTGGACCGCGGTGACCTTGTGGCGGCCGTTGTTCACCGCGTAGTCGAAGGCGAACCGGGCGATCCGCTCCGAGGCTTCCCGCGTGATGATCTTGATGCTCTCGGCGGCGTCACGGCCGACCTTGTGCTCGATCCCCGCGTACAGGTCCTCCGTGTTCTCGCGCACGATGACCAGGTCCACGTCCTCGTAGCGCGTCTGGAGGCCCTTGATGGAGCGCGCCGGCCGGAGGTTGGCGTACAGGCCGAGGGTCTGGCGCAGGGTCACGTTGACGCTGCGGAAACCGGCCCCCACGGGCGTGGTGATGGGGCCCTTCAGCGCGATCTTGTTGCGCCGGATGGACTCCAGGACGTGCTCCGGGAGGGGCGTCCCGTACTTGGCCATGACGCCCTCGCCGGCGTCCTGGACCTCCCATTCGAACGCGACGCCAGAGGCGTCAAGGACACGGCGGGCGGCCTCCGCCAGCTCTGGGCCGATCCCGTCGCCGGGGATGAGCGTGACTCGGTAAGGCATGCCGAAGATTGTACCGGGCCGGAATCGGGCAGATGGGACGACCAACGGACCAGCGCTCCCCTGCCGTTGTGCCCGACATGGCCCGGCGAGGCCGGGAGTGCCGCATGGCCCGACTCGCCAAGCCCTCCGGGCCCGCAGGGCGCCCGCCCCGGCGGGCTATGATCGGGACATCGTTCCCGTCGTCAGGGTTTGACCCTGCCCGCCTCCCGGAGGTCTTGCCGCAGCGTGAAGATCCACGAAGCCGACGCCAAGTCGCTGCTCGTCGCCCAGGGCCTGCCCGTCCCGGCCTGGGCGGTCGCCCGAACCCCGACCCAGGCCCGCGAGGCCGCCGTCCGGTTCCTCGGCGACCCCGGCAACGCCACGAAGAAGGTCGTCATCAAGGCCCAGGTGCTGGTCGGAGGCCGCGGCAAGGCGGGCGGCGTCAAGCTCGCGTCCACCGCGGACGAGGCCGAGGACATCGCCGCCCAGATCCTCGCCCTCGAGATCAAGGGCCTCCCGGTGCGGCGCGTGCTGGTCGGGCCGGCCGCGGAGATCGTCAAGGAGTACTACCTCTCGGTGCTGCTGGACCGGGCGACCAAGCGCCTGATGTTCATCGGCTCCGCAGAGGGCGGCGTGGAGATCGAGCAGGTCGCGGTCGAGAACCCGGGCGCGATCGTCTACGAGCACGTTGACCCGCTGCTCGGCCTGCCGGACTACGCGGCCCGCCAGCTGGCGTTCCGGGTCGGCTTCGGGCCCCACTGGAAGGCCGCCGCCGCCATCGCCAAGGGCCTGCTCAAGACGATGCTGGCCAACGACGCGGACCTCGTCGAGATCAACCCGCTGGCCGTGATCCGCGAGCACAACGCGGACGGCACCCCCGTCGAGCGGCTGGTCTGCCTCGACGCCAAGGTCACCCTCGACGACTCGGCGCTCGGCCGCCACGCGGGCCTCGAGGACCTCCGGGACCTCGACGCCGAGGACCCGGCGGACGTCGAGGCGCGACGCTACGACCTCACGTTTATCAAGCTCGACGGCGACATCGGCTGCATGGTCAACGGCGCCGGCCTGGCCATGACGACCATGGACCTCGTCAAGCGGGCCGGCGGCGAGCCGGCGAACTTCCTCGACATCGGGGGCGGCGCCAAGGCGGACCGCGTGGCCGCGGCCATGCGCCTGATCCTGGCCGACCCGAACGTCAAGGCGATCCTGGTCAACATCTTCGGCGGCATCACCCGAGGCGACGAGGTGGCCCGCGGGCTGATCGAGGCGCGCGCCCAGCAGGTGCGCGATGTCCCGATGGTCGTCCGGATCGTCGGCACCAACGCGGCCGAGGCCGCAGAGCTGCTCGAGGCGGCCCGGTTCGTCACGGCCGACAGCCTCGACGAGGCCGCGGCCAAGGCCGTCGCGGCGGCGAAGGGAGTGGCGGCGTGAGCATCCTGATCGGGCGCGACACCCGCCTTGTGGTCCAGGGCATCACCGGCCGCGAGGGCGAGTTCCACAGCCGGGCGATGCTCGAGTACGGCACCCCGCTCGTCGCGGGCGTGACGCCGGGCAAGGGCGGCCAGACCGCCCTCGACGGCCGGGTCCCGGTGTTCGACACCGTGGCCGAGGCGGTCCGCCAGACCGGCGCCAACACCTCGTGCATCTTCGTGCCGGCCGGCGGCGCCCCCGACGCGGTCCTGGAGTCCGTCGCGGCAGGCGTCAAGGTCGTCTTCTGCATCACCGAGGGCATCCCGGCGCTGGACATGATCCCGGTCGTCGAGAAGGTCCGGCTCGCGGGCGCGCACCTCATCGGGCCGAACTGCCCGGGGGCGACGTCGCCCGGGCGCGCCAAGGTGGGCATCATCCCCGGCTCCATCCACCGCGAGGGCCGCGTGGGCGTGGTGTCCCGTTCCGGGACGCTGACCTACGAGGCGGTCCAGGCCATGACCGACGCCGGTCTCGGGCAGTCCACCTGCGTGGGCATCGGCGGCGACCCGGTCATCGGGACGCAGCACATCGACGTGCTCCGGCTGTTCGCCGAGGACCCGGAGACCGACGCCCTCGTCCTGATCGGCGAGATCGGCGGCTCGGCCGAGGAGGAGGCGGCGGCCTGGGCGGCCGAGCACCTGGCGGACGTGCCCAAGGTGGCGTTCATCGCCGGGCGGACGGCACCCGAGGGCAAGCGCATGGGCCACGCCGGCGCCATCATCTCGGGCGGCAAGGGCACGGCCGCGTCCAAGGTGGCCGCGCTCGAGGCGGCTGGCTTCCTCGTCGCGGGCTCGCCCACCGAGCTGCCCAAGCTGCTCCGGGTGGCCGGCTACCGGGGCTGACGCCCCCGCGCGCCACCCCGGGGGGACCGGGCGGGACTGTCTGTGCGCAAAGACAGGCCTCGGCCCCGACGGTCGCGCGGGCGCCTAACGGTCAGTAGCCGAGCGCGGCCCACGCCGGGCCGCCCGGCGCCTCGATGAGCTCGACGAGCACGCCCTGGCAGGAACGGGGGTGGAGGAACGCCACGGGGCCCTCCCCCCCCTTCCGGGCGACCGTGTCGATCAGCTCGATCCCGTCCATCTCGAGGCGCATCAGCGTCTCGGCGATGTTGGGCACCTCAAAGCAGAGGTGGTGGAAGCCCTCGCCCCGGCTGGCCAGGAAGCGGGCCACGCCGGTGGTGTCGTCGTCGGGCTGGACCAGCTCGACCTTGCTCTCGCCCACGGGCAGGAACGCGATGGTCACCCGGTCCCCCCCCATCGGCTCGATCAGCGCCACGGGCAGGCCGAGCGTGTCGCGCCACAGCCCCAGCGAGGCGTCGATGCTGCGCACGACGACGGCGACATGGTGGATGCGGCCCAGGCTGCGGATGCTCTCGGGCACGGCGGCGGCGGGGTCAGTCATGGCGCTGCATCCTCAGATGGTGATGAGCTCGCGGTGGGTGCCCCAGACCGAGCGCAACCGGTCGGCGATCTCCCCCACCGTGGCGTACGCCGCGACGCCCTCGATGATCGGCTCCATGAGATTGGCGTCGCCCCGCGCGGCGTCCTCGAGCCTGGCGAGGCTCGCCGCCCACGCGGCGCGGTCGCGCCCCTCCCGAACGCGCCGGAGGCCAGCGACCTGGCGGCTCTCCCCGTCCGGATCGATGCGCAGGATCGACGGCCTCGGCCCGGGGTCGTCGTCGCGGAACTTGTTCACGCCGACCACGATCCGTTCATCGCGCTCGATCTCGCGCTGGACGCGATAGGCAGACTCCTGGATCTGCCGCTGCTGGAAGCCCGACTCGATCGCCGCGAGGGTGCCGCCCATCGCGTCGATCTCCGCGAGATAGGCCGTCGCGGCCGCCTCGAGCTGGTCGGTCAGCGATTCCACGAACCAGCTGCCAGCCAGGGGGTCCGGCGTCTCCGTGACCCCGGCCTCGTAGGCGATGATCTGCTGGGTGCGGAGCGCCAGCCGCGCGGATTCCGCCGTGGGCAGCGCCAGCGCCTCGTCGCGCGAGTTGGTGTGGAGGCTCTGCGTCCCGCCCAGCACCGCGGCCAGCGCCTGGAGCGTGGTGCGGACCACGTTGTTGTCGATCGACTGGGCGGTCAGCGACGAGCCGGCCGTCTGCGTGTGGAAGCGGCACATCAGGGACTTGGGGTTCCTCGCCCCGAAGCGGTCCCGCATGATCCGCGCCCACATGCGCCGGGCCGCGCGGAACTTGGCCACCTCCTCGAACAGCTCGGACCAGGCTGCGAAGAAGAACGAGAGCCGCGGGGCGAACTCGTCGACGGCCAGCCCGCGCGCCGCGGCCGCCTCCACGTACGCGATGCCGTCCGCCAGCGTGAACGCCAGCTCCTGGGCGGCCGTCGCCCCCGCCTCCCGCATGTGGTAGCCGCTGATGCTGATCGTGTTCCACTTGGGGAGCTGGCGAGACGCGAACTCGAACACGTCGGTCACCAGGCGCATCGACTGCCGGGGCGGGTAGATCCACGTGCCCCGGGCGATGTACTCCTTGAGGATGTCGTTCTGCGTCGTCCCGGAGACGCCGGCACGCGCGACACCCTGCCGTTCGGCCGTCGCGACGTAGAGGGCCAGCAGGATGGGCGCGGTGGCGTTGATAGTCATCGACGTGCTGACCTCGCCCAGCGGGATCCGGTCGAACAGCGTCTCCATGTCGGCCAGCGAGCTGACGGGGACGCCCACCCGGCCAACCTCGCCCTCCGCCTCGGGCGCGTCCGAGTCGTAGCCCATCTGCGTCGGAAGGTCGAAGGCGACCGACAGCCCGGTCTGGCCCTGCTCGAGCAGGTAGCGGAACCGCTGGTTCGTCTCGGCGGCGGTCGCGAAGCCTGCGTACTGCCGCATCGTCCAAAAGCGGGAGCGGTACATCGTCGCCTGGACGCCCCGGGTGAACGGGAACTCGCCCGGCAGGCCGAGGTCCCGGGCCGGGTCCAGCCCGGCGACGCTCGACGGCGTGTAGACGTCGGCGATCGGTAGCTCGGAGGTTGTGGCGAACAGCGCCCTTCGCTCGGCCGAGGCGGCAACGGCCTTGGCGCGGGTTGTCGACCGCCAGCGCTCGACCTCCCGGTCGACCGCGGCGCTCGGTCCCGCCTCCCGTTCGGCGTTGGCCGGCGCGCTCTCGTCGTCGTTCACCCAGTCCTCCGTCAGCTGATGACCACCAGCAGGTCGCCGATCTCGATTTTGACACCGACCGCCACCCCGACGCGCTCGACGGTGCCGTCCCGCGGCGACCGCAGCTCGTTCTGCATCTTCATGGCCTCGACCACCAGCAGCTGCTGGCCAGCCGTGACCGTGTCGCCGGCGGCAACCGACACGGCCACCACCTTGCCCGGGATGATCGCCTTGACCTGCAGGGGTCCGCTGTGCGCGCTGGCGGCACGACCCCGGCTGGCGCGCTCCCGGAGCGAGGCGGTCCGCTCCGATTCCGTCTCGACCACGAAGCGGAAGCCGCCGACCAGAACCTCGCGCGATCGGGCCCCGCCGTCACCGGGCCCCTCCGCCTCGAGGATGACGCGGTGCGCTGCGTCGCCCTCGACCAGGACGTAGCGCTCGCCCCCAAGCAGCCTGAGAGACACGTCGCACGGCGCGCCGTCGAGGAGCGTCTGTCTTTGCGCAAGGACACCCGTCGCGGCGGCCGCCTGCGCCGGGGCCACGGCAGCACCGCCGAGGGGACCGCGTCCGACCGTCGGGTTGGTCATGCGAAGCGGCTCCGCGGCGAGCGCGACCCGGAGCGCTGGCTCGTCACCGACGCGGGAGAGGGCGCCAAGCCGTGCCCGCACCGCTCCGGCGTCGGGCTCCTGGAGCCGGTCGGGCGTCGCGTCGGGCGACGCCTCGCCGTGGTTGGGCGTCAGCTCGGCCATCGGTCCACCCCCTGTGCTCGTCCCCCGTTCCGCCACCCGTTGTGCCCGGCCGGGCGCGAGCCGCCGTCCCAGGGCAACGCCTCGGACGCGCGCATGCCTGCCGGCGCGGCTTCCGCCAGTACCGACGCGAGGCCCGCGGCCGCCAGCGCTCGGCGCACTGCGGCAGCCCGGGCGGCATCGCCGTCCCAGTACTCCTCGACCCATCCGGTCGAGAGCCGGCCCTCGCGAAACGCCGTGCTCGACGCCACCAGCCGGTGGAACGGCAGGGTCGTCTGCACGCCGCCGATCTCCGTCTCGTCGAGCGCGCGACGGAGGCGATCGATGGCGGCGTCCCGGTCGTGGGCGTGGACCATGAGCTTCGCGATCAGGTTGTCGTAGTCAGGCGGGATGCGGTCGCCCGGCTCGATGTGCGTGTCGATGCGGATCCCCGGCCCGCCGGGCATCACCCACCGCCCCACGCGCCCGGGCGTCGGCGCAAAGGCCCGGGCCGGGTCCTCCGCGGAGATGCGCACCTCGATGGCATGGCTGGCCGGCAGGGCCGCGCGCTCCCCCGCCGCCAGCACCTCGTCGCTGAGCCCGAGCCCGGCCGCGATCCGGAACTGCTCCCGCACGATGTCGATGCCGGAGACCATCTCCGTCACGCCGTGCTCGACCTGGAGCCGCGTGTTGACCTCGAGGAACCAGAAGTTGCCCTCGGGATCGTGCAGGAACTCGCAGGTCGCCGCGTTGCGCAGGCCGGCCGCGGCGCCCATCGTCACCGCGAGGAGGTGCAGGTGTCGGCGCTGCTCCTCGGTGAGCCCGGGCGCCGGCGCCTCCTCGACGAGCTTCTGGTGGCGACGCTGGAGCGAGCAGTCGCGCTCGCCCAGGGCCACGACGCGACCGTGGTGGTCGGCGAGCAGCTGCACCTCGATGTGCCGAGCCGGGAGGATCTCCCGTTCGAGATACACCGAGCCGTCACCGAACGCCGACAGGGATTCGCGCGACCCGGCGACCAGCGCGGCCGCCAGGTCCTCCTCCCGGACGACCCGCCGCATCCCCCGGCCGCCGCCGCCCGCGGCGGCCTTCACCAGGAGCGGGAAGCCGACCTCCCTCGCGGTGGCAATCAGCTCGGCGACCCGGTCCGGGTGGTCAACGGGCGCCGGCTCCAGGGTCCCGGGCACAGACGGCACGCCCACCCTGGCGGCCAGCCGTCGCGCGTGCAGCTTGTCGCCCAGCTGCTCGATGGCGTCGGAGGACGGACCGACGAACACGATGCCCGCCTCCTCCGCCGCCCTGGCGAAGGCCGCACGCTCCGCGAGGAACCCGTAGCCGGGATGGATCGCCTCCGACCCTGTGGCTCGGGCGGCCTCGATCACCGCGTCGATTCGCAGGTAGCTCTCGGACGGGGCGGCCGGCCCGATCCGGACGGCGCGGTCGGCCAGCCTGACATGGGCGGCCTCGGCGTCCGCGTCGCTGTAGACCGCGACCGCCTCCATGCCCATCTCCCGACAGGCCCGGATGATCCTGACCGCGATCTCGCCACGGTTGGCGATCAGCACGCGGCGGAAGGGCGCTTCCTGGGTGGTCATCGAATGCTCCCGGCATGGGCGTCTTTGCACAAAGACGGGCGCCGCGGGTCAGAGCGGGATGTTGCCATGCTTCTTCCGCGGGTTGGTGTCGCGCTTGTCCGCGAGGATCTCCAGCGCGCGAACGAGTCGCGGCCGGGTCTCGCGGGGCAGGATGACCTCGTCGATGTAGCCGCGGGCGGCGGCCACATACGGGTTCGAGAACTCGGCCTCGTACTCGGCGACGAGTCGCCTCCGCTCCGCGGCCGGGTCCTCGGCGTCGGTGATGGCGTCCTTGAAGATGATGTTGACGGCGCCCTCGGCGCCCATCACCGCGATCTCGGCGGTGGGCCAGGCGAAGTTGAGGTCCCCTCGGATGTGTTTGCTGCTCATCACGTCGTACGCCCCGCCGTACGCCTTGCGCGTGATGACGGTCACCTTGGGCACCGTCGCCTCGCAGTACGCGTAGAGGAGCTTCGCCCCGTGCTTGATGATCCCCCCATGCTCCTGGGCGACACCCGGCAGGAACCCCGGGACGTCCACGAACGTGACGATGGGCACGTTGAACGCGTCGCACGTCCGCACGAACCGCGCGGCCTTGACCGACGCGTCGATGTCCAGCGCGCCGGCCAGATGGGCCGGCTGCTGGGCGACGATGCCCACCGACCGGCCACCGATGCGCGCGTAGCCGACGATGATGTTCCCCGCCCACTCGGGCTGGATCTCCAGGAACGCACCGTCGTCAACGACACGCCGGAGCACGTCGTGCATGTCGTACGGCTTCAGCGGATCGTCCGGCACCACGTCGTCGAGATCGGCGTCCATGCGGTCCGCCGGATCGCGCGTGGGAACGAGCGGGACGTCCGCGAGGTTGTTCTGCGGCAAGTGGGAGAGCAGCCGCCTCGCCTGCTCCAGCGCCTCGCCCTCGTCCCGGGCGGCAAGATGGGCAACGCCGCTCCGTCCCGTGTGGACGCTGGCGCCGCCGAGCGCCTCGGAATCCACCTCCTCGTGCGTCACGGCCTTCACGACGTTCGGGCCCGTGACGAACATGTAGCTCGTCCCCTCGACCATGATCGTGAAGTCCGTCATCGCCGGCGAGTACACCGCCCCGCCGGCGCACGGGCCCATGATCACCGAGATCTGCGGGACGACTCCCGATGCCATGACGTTGCGCAGGAAGATCTCCGCGTACCCGCCGAGCGACGCGACGCCCTCCTGGATCCGGGCGCCGCCGGAGTCGTTGAGGCCGATGACCGGCGCGCCAACCTTCATCGCCAGATCCATGACCTTGCAGATCTTCTCGGCGTACGCCTCCGAGAGCGATCCGCCGAAGACCGTGAAGTCCTGGCTGAAGACGAACACCAGACGGCCGTCCACCGTGCCGTGGCCGGTGACCACGCCGTCGCCGAGGAAGTGCTGGCGGTCGAGGCCGAACTCGGAGGCGCGGTGGGTCACGAACGCGTCGAGCTCCACGAAGGAGCCGGGATCGAGCAGCAACTCCAGGCGCTCGCGGGCGGTGAGCTTGCCCCAAGCGTGCTGGCGCTCCACCCGGACGGGCCCCCCGCCCTGTTGGGCCTCGGCTCGCATCAGCTCGAGACGCTCGATCCGCTCCGCATTGGTGGACACGCCAGGCGTACCTCCGGTCGTTGGGGTCGTCTTTGCACAAAGACGTCGGGGACCGCGTCATCATAGGTGGTCGGCTTGCTCCGATGGCGAGGGCCGGACGGCACCGGGTCCCGCCAGCGCGGGCGTCAGCGCGCCGACGGCGTGACCTGAGCCGTCGAGCTGTCGCGACCGATCCCGTGAACGCCAGGTGAACGCCAGGTGAATTCCCCGTGTCCCGGCGTCGTTCGCGCGCTCGCCCGGGCGGACATATCCACAGAATGGTGCACAACCGAGGGTCGGTGTGGAAAAGGGGATCACCGGGGACCGAGTTCGCGCTGTAGCATTCGCCCCACCTCTGCACCGCATCCGCAGCCTGCAGACCACCCGAGGTGACGCCCTTGACGCACGTGATTGCGATCGCCAACCAGAAGGGGGGCGTCGGCAAGACGACGACCGCCATCAATCTGGCGGGCGCCCTCGCCGAGGAGGGCCGTCGCATCCTCCTCGTCGACATGGACCCGCAGGCGAACCTGACGGCGGGCGTGGGCATCAACCTGAACACCGTCTCGCGCTCCATGGCCGACGTGCTCGCCGATGGCCGGGCCACGCTCGGCGAGGTGATCCTGCCGACGGAGACGGCCGGCATCGACGTGGCTCCGGCGCACATCGACCTGGCCAGCACCGAAGGTGAGCTGTTCACCGCGCTCGGCCGGGAGTCGATCCTGCGCGAGGCGATGCGCGACGCGATCGCGGCGTATGACTACGTGCTGATCGACTGCCCCCCGAACCTCGGGCTGCTCACCGTCAACGGGCTCGTCGCGGCGGACAGCGTGATCATCCCCGTGCAGACGCAGTTCTACGCCATGAAGGGGCTGAACAACCTGGTCAAGGTCATCGGCGCCATCCGCCACAAGCTGAACCGGGATCTGCACGTGCTCGGCCTCCTGCCGACGTTCTTCGACGGCCGGACGAATCTCGCCAGGGACATGCTCGACGAGCTGCGGATCGTCGGCGACCACCACGTGTTCAGCACCATCATCCGAACCAGCGTGAAGCTGGGAGAGGCGCCGCTCGTCGGCCGTCCGATCACTGCCTATGCAGGCTCATCGGATGCAGCGAAGACGTACCGCGAGCTCGCCCGGGAGGTGATCGAGCTTGGCCAGGCCTGATTTCCGCGCCGCCGCTGCGCGCCGTCTTTCCGAGGAGCGCGAGCTCTCCCCGGCAATCGTCAGTCTCCTCTCGCCCGAGAGGGCCCACCGGTCCACGGGCGTCAAGGTGGTCCCGGTGGACCGCATCGAGCCCAACCCGCAGAACCCGCGCCTGGCTTTTGACGAGACCTCACTCGACGAGCTGGCCTCCTCCATCCGGGAGCACGGCGTCCTCCAGCCGGTCCTGCTGCGGCCGATCGACGAGAACCGATTCCAGCTCATCGCCGGCGAGCGCCGCTGGCGGGCGTCGAAGATCGCGGGCATGCCGACGATCCCCGCCCTCGTGGAGGAGATCGACGACGCCACCGCGCTCGAGATCTCGATCATCGAGAACCTCCAGCGCGAGGACATCTCGCCTCTCGAGGAGGCGGTGATGTACGACCGGATGATCAAGGAGCACGGCTACAGCATCCGGCGACTGGCGGACAAGCTGGGCAAGGACAAGGGCTACCTGGAGAACCGCCTGCGGCTCGCGGACGCCCCGGTGGAGATCCGCGAGCTGGTGTCTTTGCGCAAGGACACGCTCTCGCACGCCTACGAGCTCATGAAGGTCGCGGACCCCAGGAAGCGCAAGCGCCTGGCCGAGGCCGTGGCCCGCAACGAGCTCTCGCTGGTCAAGCTCCGCGAGCGGATCGAGGGGCGGCCGCGCCACCTGAGCGCTGACGGGCCGGAGCCCATCGTCGCCGCGGTGGCCCCGGCGGCCTTCGCGCCGCCTGCCCCAGACGTGCCGCAGGCATCCGATGTGGGTTGGGCGCCCGCCGCCCCGCACGAGGCGCTCAAGGACGACAGCCTGTTCGCGGCCAAGGCGCAGCTCAACGAGGCCGTCGAGGAGCTCCTGGGCGTGATCCGCGACCACTCCCTCCTCGACTCCATCGGGACCACCGACCGGGCCAACCTGGCGAAGTACCTCACGATCGCCAAGCTCCGGCTCGAGAATGCCATCGCCGTGGTCAGGAGCGGCGACCCCGACCGCTGAGCCCGGTCGGGCGAGCGGCCCGATCCCCGAACCCGATCGCAACGGAGCCGGCGCGGGAGGCGCCGGCTCTGCCGTCTCCGGACCCGTTGGACGGGATGAAGCCCTGCCGGCCTCCTAGGCTCGGCCCCTCGCTCTTCTCATCCCGAGGCCGATGCCGCGGCCGCGCTGACGGCGTTGACCCAGGCCGCCGCCAGCAGGGCCAGCCCCACGGCCTGCACCTCGAGCGCGATCTCCCGACCTGACGGCCCCCGGTGCGCCAGCAGGAGGCCGGCCCCGGCCCCTCCTATCGGCACCAGCGCAGCCAGGGCGGCCAGGGCGAGCCACGGCCCTGACGCCCCGAGGCCCGCGACCGACCCGACGGCCCAGACGCCCTCGAGCACCTGCACCAGGAGGACGACCGCCCCCGTTCTGGCGGGTCCCAGCTGGACCGCCACGGACACGACGCCCGCCGCAGCGTCCGCCTCCAGGTCGGCCGCCGCACTGGCCAGCGCGAGGGCGGCCCCGCCGAGCGCGACCCCGGGCAGCAGGAGGAGCAGGTCCGCCGGCAGGGCGCCCGCAGCCCCGTACCAGCCGAAGGCGGGCAGGAGCGGGGCGCCGAGCGCAGCGGGCAGCCACGAGAGCCGGGAGGGACCGGCGCCGAGACCGTGCCAGGTGCCGAGCGCCAGCACGGCCAGGGCCATCAGCACCAGGGCCGGGCCACCCTCGAGGGACAGGGCCAGGCCCCCGCCGGCGCCGACGGCGAGCGCGGCCATGGCGACCGGCTGTCGGGTTGCCCGGCGGACGGCAGCGCGCCAGCCGTCCCCCGGGTCCCGCCCCGGCGGTCCGATGGCGGCGTGGCGCAGGGCTCCGCCGACCACGAGCAGCAGCGCGATGGCGGCGCCGAGGGTCGCCGCGCGTGACGCCTGCGCACCGGCCACGAGGGCCACCACGGCCACCACGAGGCCACCGGGCAGGGTCGGGAACAGGCGGATCGGCCGGGCGGCGGCGAGGACGCGACGACCGTCCCCGCGGCCGGGCCAGGCCACCGGAACGGCTGGGCTGGCACCGCCCGGCGCGCCATCTCGCGCGGGCGTTGGGGTCAGGGGCGCGCTTTCGGGCCGGGCCCTGGCCCGGCCGCTCGGGTGGGCCTGCCGGCGGGGCTCCGCGCGACGGCGGCGATCAGACGTAGACGAGCTCGTCGAACGAGGCGACGAGATAGTCAACCAGCCGGGCGCGGCCGTCCGCAACCTCGGCGCGGACCCCCGGGACAAGCGCCCACAGGGCAACCGCCGGCACCATCAGGCGGCCTTCCGCGTCTCGGCCGACCATCGCCGGCGGGCCGCCGCCGGATGCGAACACGCGTTCGAATTCGCGCTCCGTGAGCCTGGCCGCGGCCCGGAAGTCCTCGATCACGCGAAGGACGCCCCGGCGCAGGGCGACGTCGCGCATCATCTCGGCGGCCCAGCTGTCGATCTGGGCATCGGGCTGATCTGCCAGACGGGCGCGGTACTCGGTGCGGTCGGCTGAGAGGCCAGTGGCTCCCACGCAGGATCTCCAGACTGCTGCGGTGACCTGTGCAGGATGCCACAGACCGCGGTCAGCCCGCGCCGCCTCCCGTCGATTCGAGCGCGCCGAGCTCGCGCAGGTAGGCGGCCCCGTCCCCGTCGCCGAGCTCCGGCCGGGCGCCCTCCGGCCACTCGTTGAACCACTCGGTCAGCCGCGCGAACCGCGCGCCCGGGCGGGGCGGATCCGGGAAGTCGGCGGTCATGGCGAGCAGCGCGGCCTCGACCGCGCGCGAGAGCGCCGCGACCGACCCGCGCGAGGCGCGGCCGACCGGCAGGATTGGCTCGCCGACTCGAACCCGGACCCCGCGGCGGAACGCGAGCCACGACGTCCCGTTGATCGCGACCGGGACCACCGGCACCCGGGACCGGAGCGCGAAATAGGCGGTGCCGTCCCCGATCCGCGTCAACTCGCGCTCGCCGCGGTGGATCCTCCCCTCCCCCGCGATCGCGATGACCCAGCCGCGCTCGAGGACCCTGGCGACCCGGCGCGTCGTGGGCAGCAGGTCGGTCTTCTCGGGACGGTACGGGATCCCGAAGCCCGCCCACGCCATCAGCCGGTTGCGGGCGCCCTTCGTCATGTCCGCCTCCCGGGGGCCGAACATCGCGTAGTTGGGCCGGGGCGGCAGGACCGCGATCAGGACCAGCGGGTCGATCCAGTTGAGGTGGTTGAAGCAGTAGATGGCCGGGCCGCCAGCCCAGCGCTCGGCGTGCTCCACGCGGATCCGCAGGATGCCGCCCACCACCAGCCGGCACGCGAGCCGCAGCAGGCGGACGCGAAAGGCGCGGTGCTCGGGCTCGGGCAGCAGCATCTCGGGCATGCGCCGAGTATCGGTCCCAGGGCGGGGCGGCCGGAGGGAGCCGCGCGCGACCCCCGCTCAGGCGGCCGGGCGAGGCGAGCCCGAGCCCCAGAGCCGGTCCGGATCCACGTCGCGGAGGTGCGCCACCACCAGATCGGCCGCCTCGAACGCCGCCGCGGCGGGGGCGACAGCCTCGCTCGGGACGAGCACCACGAACGCGCCCGCGGCGCGGCCGGCGAGGACGCCGTTGGTCGAGTCCTCGATCACCAGGCACCGCTCGGCGTCGGTGCCGAGACGTCGTGCTGCGAGCCGGTACACGTCCGGGGCGGGCTTCCCCAGCCCCACCTCGTCGGCCGAGACGGTGGCCCCGAACACTCCCTCCAGCCCGAGCAGCTCCAGGGCGGCGGCGATGACCTCCCGGGGCGACGACGACGCGATGGCCACCGGGTAGCGGGCCGCGATCCGGCGGACCGCCTCCGGCGCGCCGGGGACGACCGCCACGGCTCCGGACCGGAACCGGGCAACGACGCCCGCCACGACCTCAGCTGCGATCCGCTCCGCCGGCACGTCCGCGCCGAGACGCTGGCGGATGGCCTCTGACCACTGGGGCGAGTTCGCGCCCATCACGGCGAGCTGGTCCTCGCTCGTCCACGGCCTTCCGTGCGCGGCCGCATACGCCGAGCGCACCTCGTCCCACTGGCGCTCGCTGTCAACGAGCACCCCGTCCATGTCGAACAGCACGGCGTCGAAGTGGCGGGCAAGCTCGGTCATGGATGGAGCCTACCAACGACGGGCCGCTCGGGCCGCCCTGTCGGGACCCTTGCCACGCGTGACCGCCGTCCCGGTACCCCAGGATCGTCGGGAGGAACTGGAGGTGGCGATGCGCGTAAACCGTGGACTGCTGGGCTGGGGCGTGTTCTTCATCGTCCTGGGCGCAGTGCCGCTGGCCGTGCGGGGCGGGCTGGTCAACGTGGCCACGGTCGCGCTGGCGTGGGAACTGTGGCCGCTGCTGCTCATCGGCGCCGGGCTCTCGCTGGTCCTGCGCCGCACGCGGGCGGCTGCCGTCGGCAACCTCCTGGTCGGCCTGACCTTCGGGCTCATCGGCGGTGGTTTGCTCGTGGGCGGGCTCGGCTCGGTGCCGGCCAGCGTCTGCGGCACGGGCGGCTCCGCCGGCCCCGCGACATCGGGTGGCGCCCCGCCGTTCGTCGGGGCGCTGGGCGCCGGGGCGTCGGTCGAGGTCACCGTGAACTGCGGCTCGCTCACGGTGGCCACGCAGCCGGGCAGCCAGTGGTCGGTGGCCCGCGGACCCGACCCGCAGCCGCAGATCCTCGCGGCCGACAGCGGCCAGCTCCGCGTGGCGTTCGGCCGCGACCGCCGCATCGGCATCGGCACCTCGGGAACGCGATGGCAGATGGGCCTGCCCGCCGACCCCGCGCTGGACGTCACGCTCGCGGTCAACGCGGGCTCGGCGCAGGTGGCCCTGGGCGGCGCGCACGTGAGCGCGCTCACCGCGTCGGTCAACGCGGGCGACGCCACCATCGATCTCGGCGGCGCCGTCGGCACCACCTCGGTGACCGGGTCGGTCAACGCGGGCTCGATGAAGGTCGCGCTCCCAACGCCCCAGGGAACGCTCGGCGGCTCGTTCAGCGCCAACGTCGGCAGCGTCGGCGTGTGCAGCCCGGCGGGCGTGCCGCTTCGCATCCGCGTGGGCGCCCAGCCGCTCGGCTCGAACAACTTCGCCCAGCGCGGCATGACGCAGGCTGGCGACACCTGGACGCGCGGCGCCTGGGACGGCGCGGCGTCACGGATCGACCTGACCGTGTCCGCCAACCTGGGCTCCATCGCCCTGGACCCGGAGGACGGCTGTGGATGACCGCCTGTACAGATCCACCACGGACCGCTCGCTCACCGGTGTGTGCGGCGGCCTCGCCGCGTGGCTGGGCCTCGACCCGTCGCTCGTGCGCGTCGCCTGGGTGCTGCTCACCCTCGCGTCGGGCGGCATCTTCCTGCTCGTGTACATCGTGATGGCGGTGGTGGTGCCGGGCGCGCCCTCAGGCTGGGCGCCGCGGGGCAGGATGCGGCAGCCGGGCCCGCCGCCGCCTGACGCCGGGCCCACGACGTGGCCGGGAGGCTGGGAGGGGGCCCCCGCCACCACGGGCGGGGGGATCCGCGCCGACCGTGCCGGCATCGTCGTCGGCGGCGCCCTGATCGTCCTCGGCGTGTGGTTCCTGGTGCAGAGCTACATCCCGGTGAACTGGGACCTGGTGTGGCCGGTGGCCGTGATCGCGCTGGGCGCCCTGCTCATCCTCGGGGCTGTCCGCCGCCAGCGCTGACGGTTCGCCCCGCGCCGGGCAGAGCTGCCGACGGCCGCGGGGCGGCCTCACGCGGCCGCCGGTAAGGGAGGGGTCAGGCGGCCGCGGGAAGGTCCTCGGGCAGATCGATGGCGCGCCAGTCGTGGAAGCCGGAGGCGATCGCCAGCCTGAGCCCGTGCTTGCCGCGGAGGCTCTCGCACTCGATCCGGATCTGGTTCCCGCTGGCGCTGATGGTCATCGGCTGGCCGCAGACGCAGGTGTCGCGCACGTCGGCGACGGTGGACTCGATGATCTCGCGGGCCCGCTCCTGGGCCTCGGACGTCGTGGTGGTGTACATCATTCGCTCCTGTTCTCGACGCGCCTCCGGGACTGGAGGTTCTGACTGGACCGGTCAAGAACAAGGCGACTATAGCCCATCCTTCTGGACCGGTCAAGATGCAATCCTCGAGACGCACGGAGCGTGCGGCGGGCGCACCGGGCCCCTACGATGGGCACGATGGACGAGCCGGACAAGCCTCGCGCCCAACTCACGATCCGCGACCTGGCGGCGCGGCTCGGGGTCTCGAAGACGACCGTCTCGAACGCGTTCAGCCGGCCCGACCAGCTGTCGGCAGAACTGCGCGACCGGGTGCTCGCGGCGGCGCGCGCCGCCGGCTACGCGGGCCCGGACGCCATGGCGCGAATGCTGCGGACGCGCCGGGCAGGCGCCATCGGCGTGATCCTCCCGGAGTCGCTGCCGTTCGCCCTGGACGACCCGGTGGCCGGCGAGCTGTTCAAGGGCATCGCGGACGCGTGCGAGGAGCGCCGCCTGGGCCTGCTCGTGGTGCCCGGCGGCACCCACGCCGCCGACCCGAGCACCGTGGGCCAGGTGGCCGTGGACGGCTTCATCGCCTACGCCCTGCCGCGCGGCTCGCGACGGCTTGAGGCCGCCCTCGCGCGCAACGTGCCCACGGTGGTGGTGGACGAGCCGCGCCTGCCGGGGGTCGCGACGGTCGCCGTGGACAACGCGAGCGGCGCCCGGGACCTCGCCCGCCACCTGGTGGGGCTCGGGCACCGGCGGTTCGGGATCGTTGCCATGCGCTTCCAGACCGACGGGTACACGGGGCCGGTCACGCGCGAGCGCGTCTCGGCCAGCATCTACGAGTGCGCGGTCGCCCGGTTCGACGGGTACGCGGCGGCGCTGGGCGAGGCGGGCATCGACATCGCCGCCGTCCCGCTCTACGAGTGCGCGCACAGCGACGAGGCCCACGGCGCGCAGGCGGCGGGCTACCTCCTGGGGCTCGAGGAGCGGCCGACCGCGATCCTGGCGATGACGGACCGGCTCGCGATCGGCGTCATGGGCGCGGCGCGGGCGGCCCGGCTGCACGTGCCCCGCGACCTCTCCGTGGCCGGGTTCGACGACATCGCCGCCGCCGCCCACGCCCGGCCCGCGCTGACCACGGTCCGGCAGGAGCTGCGCCTCAAGGGTTACGCCGCCGCCCGGCTCCTGCTCGACGCGCCGCAGGGCACGGACCCCGCCAGCGCCCCGGCCGCGGCCGACGAGTTCAGCCTGCCGATCGAACTCGTGGTCCGCCGGTCCACGGGTCCCGCTCCGCGGCGCTGACGCGCGCCGGGAATCGAAAACCCCTCCGGGCGCCGGAAGGGTCTGGTCAGGTCTGGGAGCTGGCTCCGGCGGTAGGACTCGAACCCACGACCAAGCGAGGGCCCGCCTCGGCCATCCTCACTCAGCGGCGCTGGCCGCGGCCAGCGAGGTCGGCGAGGTCGAAGACGGTTGTCGCATGGCCCAGCACAGGGTGACGAAGCCGAGCTGGACCAGCGCGAGCACATGCAGGATCGTGGCGGCGGGATCGAGCCCAGGAACAGCGCCCGCCCCAAGTCGGCCGCGATCATCAAAGGTCCGCGCCGGAGACGCATCGCGTGTGGCACGATGCCTCAGGGCCCGGCGCCGGCGCCGGGCCAGCTGCCCAGCCCGACCGCCGGCCAGGAGGCCTGCCCCGTGACCTACTCCATCGTCGCCCGCGATGCGGCGACGGGTGATCTCGGCGTCGCCGTGCAGTCGCGCTTCCTGTCCGTCGGGGCGGTGGTGCCGTGGGCGCGCGCCGGCGTCGGCGCAATCGCGACCCAGTCCTACGCGAACACCGCCTACGGCCCCGACGGCCTCGAACTGCTCGCTGCCGGGCAGGTTGCCGCTTCGGTGCTGACGGCGCTGACCGGAGCCGACGCGCTCCGGTCGCAGCGCCAGCTCGGCATCGTCGATGCCCGCGGCGGGTCGGCAAGCTACACGGGCCGCTCCTGCTTCGCTTGGGCAGGCGGCAGGACGGGCCCCGACTACGCCGCTCAGGGGAACATCCTTGCGGGCGCCGCCGTCGTGGACGGCTTGGCCGACACGTTCGAGCGCGGCGGGCTGCGCTTCCCCGAGCTGCTGGTCGCCTGCCTCTCGGCCGCTGAGGCTGCCGGTGGCGACCGCCGCGGCCGGCAGTCGGCGGCTCTGCTCGTCGTGCGGGAGGGCGGCGGCTACGGCGGCGCCAACGATCGCTGGATCGACCTCCGCGTGGACGACCATCCCGACCCCGTCGCCGAGCTCGGCCGACTGCTGTCGCTGACGCGCCTGTACCTGGAGCAGCCCTCGGCGGCCGAGCTGCTGCCGGTGGACGCGGCGCTGGCGGCCGAGCTGCGCGGCCGCCTCGGCCGGCTCGGGTGGGACCCCGCCACGGCCCGGGCGGAGCCCCCGGTGTTCGCGCCGATGTGGCCCGACGAGGCGGAGCCCGGCGACGGCCGGCCGGCTGTGGGCCTGGCGCGGCCGCTCCCCGAGGGCTGGGACGCCGTGTGGCAGGAGCGCCTGCTGGCCTGGATGTCGGTTGAGAACCTCGAGGAACGCACCGCAGCACCGGGGTGGATCGACCCGCGGGTGCTCGAGTACCTGCGCGCGGCGTCACCGGACGCCTAGCCGGCCCGGACCCGAGACCCCCGATGCACCGCGACGACCGCGCCGCGCCGTGGTTCCTCCGCCACGCGACCAGCGCGGATGCGCGGGCCATGGCGACGATGCACATCCGCGCCTGGCGTGCGGCCTATCGCGGTCTCGTCCCCGACGCCCACCTCAACAGCCTCGATCTGGAGACCCGCGCGGCCCGCTACCGGCTGGACCCCGCCGGGCCGTCCGATCCGGAGGTCTGGCTCGCGGTCACCGAGGCCGAGGGGGTCGTCATCGGGTTCGTCATGACCGGCCCGTGCCGAGACGACGACCTGCCCGAGGCCGGAGAGGTGTGGTCCATCTACGTGGACCCGGAGCGCTGGCGCGGAGGCGTGGGTACGGCCCTGATGGCCGACGCCGTGGCCCGGCTCGAGCGAGCGGGCTACCTCCGGGCGGTCTTGTGGGTCCTGACGGGCAACGAGCGCGCCCGGCGGTTCTACGAGGCGAGCGGCTGGCGCCCGGACGGCGCCACCAAGACCGTCTCGATCGGAGGCCAGCCGACTGGGGAGACCAGGTACTGGCGGGATCTCCGCGGCGGGATCTCGGCGGGGCGGACTGACCGCCATAATCGCCGGTGATGTCCAGCCACGATCCCGAGCAGCCGGTGATCCAGACCGAGCGCCTCCTCTTGGTCTCGATGTCGCTCGCGTTCATGCGGGCGCTCGCAGCCGGCGACCTCGCGGATGCCTCGCGCTTGGTGGACGCGGAGCTGCCCGGCGACATCGCCGAGGACCTGGCCAACTTCCTGCGGTACCGCATCCCCGACCTGGAGCGGGACCCGTCATGGCGGCCGTGGCTGGGGCGCTCCATGGTCTGGACGCACGCTGACGGCCGCCGGGAGGTCATCGGCACGATCGGATTCCACGCCCCGCCCGACGAGGAGGGCAGGGTCGAGATCGGCTACCGCGTGGAGCCGGCCTGGCGCCGGCGGGGCATCGCCACCGAGTGCGTCCGGGCGCTGCTCGCCTGGGCGGAGGAGCAGGGCGTCCACCGGTTCCGCGCCTCGGTCGCGCCCGACAACACCGCCTCGCTCGCGGTCGTCGGCTCGTTCGGGTTCCGCCAGGTGGGCGAGCAACTGGACGAGATCGACGGCCTCGAGCTCGTGTTCCACCTCGACCGGCCGGGTCTCGGGACGGCCTGAGCCCAACTCGCCGCGACGTCCCGCCTTCTCGACGCTGGGCCCCCGCGCAGAGGCTGATTGCACCTTGCCGCGGCCGCGGAGGCGGCGGAACCTCTCGCTGTGATGCACGCTGCAACCGCGATCATCCTCGTCTGGCTGGCGGCGCTGCTCGGGGCCTGGGTCTTGGCGGGGGACGCGGGCCTCCGAGAGGTCACTGCGGTCGGCCTCGCCGCCTCGCTCAGCGTCATCGCCTTCGCGGTGGTGGCGCGCTGGTGCGGGGAGGGCGCCAGGACGTCAGCCCTCCTCCCGGCTTGCCGCGGCCCAGTCGCGCTCCCCTCGATCGCCGCGGTGATCGAGGGCCGGCGCGCGCTCCCGGCGCCGCCGCCATAGGGTCCGCGCACAACGTCGGGCTGACGCGGTTAGGGACGGGCTGGGGATTTCCGCCCAAACGAAAGCCCCCGGAGGCGACTCCCGGGGGCTATTTCGTGCTCAGGAACTGGCTCCGGCGGTAGGACTCGAACCTACGACCAAGTGATTAACAGTCACCCGCTCTACCAACTGAGCTACGCCGGAGCGATGACGCCTCGCGGCGCCGAGGCGGAACTATAGCAGGGCCGGGCGCGTGGCGGCCGGCCGCCAAGTATGCTGCGGGCCATGCCCATGCCGTCCCCGCTGATCTCCCCCGAGACGCTCGCGGACCGCCTCTTCGACCCGCTCCTGCGCCTGCTCGACGTGCGCTGGTGGCTGACCGAGCGCGGCCGCGGCCGCCGCGACTACCTGGCGGGCCACCTGCCGGGCGCGGTCTGGGTGGACCTGGACGCGGACCTCACGGCGCCCGTCGGCCCGGGGAGGCACCCGCTCCCCGATCCGGCGGCGTTCGTCGAGCGCATGGCGGCGCTGGGGGTGTCCGACGGCACCGACGTGGTGGCGTACGACGACGCGGGCGGCACCATCGCCGGGCGGATCTGGTGGATGCTCGAGGACCTGGGGTTCGATGCGGTCCGGGTGCTCGACGGCGGGTTCACGACGTGGGCGGCCCTGGGCCTGCCCGTCACCACGGCGGTCGCCGAGCCCGCGCCCGGCAGGCTCTCGCTGGCGGCGCGACCGTGGCGACGCGTGGTCGATCGCGAGTCGCTGGTCGCGCAGCTCGGCCGGGTGGCGATCCTCGACGCCCGCGCCCCCGAGCGATACCGGGGCGACACCGAGCCCGTGGACGCGTATGCGGGG
>JAJXTS010000142.1:0-1194 GCA_021783595.1 Chloroflexota bacterium
CGGCGAGGACGATCGGGCACCCGAACACGCCGTGGACCTTCGCGCGACGCAGCCTGTGCTTCGGCCAGGGCTGCGTGGATCAGCCGGCTCGACGGGCCGGCGCCGGACAGAGCCGGGCGCCGCGCTCGGCCCCGCCGCCAAGCAAGGCATCGAGCCCGTCGAGCCCGCCAGGCTCGACACGCTGGCCGCGAACGCCGCGGCTCGGGCAAGCAGCGCGTCGGTCGGGTTCGGGGCGCGCACCATCCGGTTGTCGTGGAGGGCTCGGCGCCCACGGCGAGCAGCCAGGCCGACGAGACCCACGAGATAGCCCGACCGACGCCGGCCCCGTGTGTCAACCGGCGCTTTTCCTTGTGCGTCAAGGATGGTTGGCAAGTCACCCGTCCCGCACCATGTCGCTGCGCGCGCCCGTCTGCATGGCGAGCGGTCAGGCAATCTCAGGGGAGGCGATCCGGTGCGTGGCGTCAGGACGGCGGCGGCTGCTCTCATGCTGGTCGGCATGGCCGCGGGTGGCGCGCCGACGGCCGCCTTGGCCGCGGGCGCGCCCGCCTGTCCAGCGGTGACGCACGGCACGCTGGGGGCGGTGGCCCGGCAGCCCGGCCTGATCGTGGTCGCGGACGTCGAGAGGATTGACCAGCCGGGCACGCCCGCCACTGACACGCTCGCGATCCGCGAGATCATCCGACAGCCGCCGAATCCCGTCTTCGGCGACCTGGGCGCCGGGACGCTGACCGTGCCCTCGAACGCGTGCTGGGAGGGCCTCCGCCCCGGCGACCGGGTCGTTGCCGTCTTCCCCTATCCCGACGGGCTCGTGGCCGAGCGGTCGGTCGCCTGGCGGGTCGATCGCGGTGGCGGCGTGAGCCAGGTCTCGCACCAGGACGTCACTGGCGTGCCGGCGACGGCGGCACGGCTGATCGCCGCGCTCAGGCGGGTCGCCTCGGGCCTCCCTGAGACCTCGACCCTGCCGCCGGCGGAGTCCCGCTCCGCCATCGCGCCCCAGGCGCTCTGGCCGGTCTTCGCCCTCTCGGTCCTCGCGATGCTGGCGGCCCTGCCGCACCGCTCGCGGCGGTGCTAACGGCTGCGGCGGACCCCGGCACCGCGGGCTGCGGTGCCGGGCAGGGGCGTCGTGCTCAGACCCGACGCCCGGCAGGCGCTGACACCGCCGCTGGCGGTGCCGCGTCGTGCCGCGGAACGGCG
>JAJXTS010000142.1:1294-6537 GCA_021783595.1 Chloroflexota bacterium
GACCCGATGCGCCGCGGTCGGGGCGTGGCGCTCCAGGTGATCGCCGACGAGCTCGGCGTCCACAAGTCGAGCGCCCTGCGGCTGGTCCACACGCTGGTCGCCGCCGGGTACGCCGCGCCGGCGACCGGGGGCTCTGGCTACGTTCTCGGCCCGGCGCTCCGCCGCGACGCCGCCGCCTCGTTCGACCACGCCCGGCTCAAGCGCGCCGCGCGGCCGTTCCTCGAGGAGCTGGTGGACCTGACCGGCGAGTGCGCGCATGTCGCGGTGGCCGATGGCGGGCGCGCCCTGGTGCTCGACGACGTCGAGACCAGCCAGCCCCTGCGGGTCGTGCCCCAGCGCGGCCGAGGCGTGGCGCTCCACAGCACCTCGGCGGGCAAGTGCCTGCTGGCGTACGGGCTGGCGGAGATGCCCGCCGCGCTCCCCCGCCGGACGGCCCGCACCATCACCACGAGGGCGGCCCTCGAGGCCGCCCTCGCCTCCATTCGCGACGCGGGGTTCGCCTTCGACGACGAGGAGAACGACCCCTTCACCCGCTGCGTCTCGGCGCCGGTGCTCGGCCCGGGCGGGGCGCCGATCGGCTGCATCGGCATCGACGCCCCCAGCGTGCGGCTCACGCGCGAGCGCATCCCGGCCGCAGCGGCCCACGTGGCCGCGGTTGCCGGTCGGCTTTCGGCGGCCCTGGGCAGGGCGCAGACGGCCTGACGGTCCATCGACAGCGGATCAAGTTCGGAGGCGGCGCCATGGCCACGGTTCGGCTCACCACCGGTCAGGCGGTCATCAACTACCTCGCGGTCCAGCACGCGGAGCGGGACGGCGTCGAGCAGCGGTTCTTCGCCGGGCTGTGGGGAATCTTCGGCCACGGCAACATCGGGGGCGTCGCGCAGGCGGTGCAGCAGGCCGGGCCGGCGTTCCGCTACCACCTCACCCGCAACGAGCAGGCGATGGTCCACGCCGCGGTCGGCTACGCGAAGCTGCGCAACCGGCTGGGGGCGTTCGCCTGCCTGACGTCGATCGGCCCCGGGGCCACCAACATGGTCACCGGCGCCGCGTCCGCCACCATCAACCACGTGCCGGTCCTGCTCCTCTCGGGCGACGCCTTCACGGAGCGCGTGCAGAGCCCCGTGCTCCAGCAGCTCGAGCACCCGGCGTCGCAGGACACCAGCGTCAACGACGCGTTCCGCCCCGTGGTGCGGTACTGGGATCGCATCAGCCGCCCCGAGCAGCTGATCACCGTCCTGCCCGAGGTCATGCGCGTGCTCACCTCCCCGGTGGACACGGGCGCGGTCTTCCTCGGGCTGCCACAGGACGTGCAGACGTACGCGTTCGACTTCCCGGTCGAGATGTTCGACCGGCGCGTCTGGCACGTCGCCCGGCCGCGGCCCGACCGTGACGCGCTGGCGCGAGCGGCGGCCTGGATCCGCGAGGCCAGGCGCCCCGTGATCTTCGCGGGCGGCGGCGTGCGCTACAGCGAGGCGGCCGACGCCCTCCGGGCGTTCGCGGAGCAGACCGGCATCCCGGTCGCCGAGACGCACGCGGGCAAGGGCTCGATGCCGTACGACCATCCGCTCAGCCTGGGCGGCGCCGGCGTGTCGGGCACGCTCGCCGCGAACCAGATCGCCCCCGAGGCGGACCTCGTGGTCGGCGTCGGCACGCGGTTCACCGACTTCCCCACCGCGTCGAAGACGGCCTTCCAGGACCCCGGCGTCCGGTTCGTGAACATCAACGTGGCAGAGTTCGACGCGTTCAAGCACGCCGCGGTCCCGCTCGTCGGGGACGCGCGCGCGACGCTCGAGGAGCTGGCGGTCGCCGTGGGCGACTACCGGACCGAGGAGGCGTACCGGGACCGGGTCGCGCAGCTCAATCGCGAGTGGGACGAGGAGGTCACCCGGGTCTACCACCACAGCGTGGGCGGGATCCTGACGCAGGGCGAGGTCATCGGCGCCGTGGAGGCGTCGTCGGAGCCGCGCGACGTCGTGGTCACGTCGGCCGGCTCGCTGCCCGGCGACCTGCTCAAGCTGTGGCGCGCGCGCGACGTGTCGTCCTACCAGGTCGAGTACGGCTACTCCACCATGGGCTACGAGATCGCCGGCGGCCTGGGCGCGAAGCTCGCCGCCCCCGACCGCGAGGTCTACGTGATGGTCGGCGACGGATCGTTCCAGATGATGGGCAACGAGGTGACGACCGCCGTCCAGGAGGGCGCGAAGCTGATCGTCGTCCTGGTGGACAACAAGGGCTTCAGCTCGGTCGGGCGCGTGTCCGAGCAGGTGGGCGCCGAGGGCTTCGGCTGCCACTACCGGCAGCGCGGCCCGTTCGGCGCGTACGACGGCCCCGAGATGCAGCTCGACTTCGTCAAGATCTGCCAGGGCATGGGCGCCAGGGCCCTCGAGGTGCGCACGCTGCCCGAACTCCAGGCCGCCCTGGCCGACGCGCGCGCCGGCACGGAGACGGTGTGCATCGTCGTCCAGACGGACTGGAACGAGCGGGTGCAGGGCTATGCGAACTCGTGGTGGGAGATGGCCACGCCGGTCGTGTCCGAGATGCCGGCGGTCAACGAGGCGCGGGCCGAGTTCGACCGCAACAAGGGCCGCCAGCGCTACCTAATGATCCCGGGCGCGCCCTACCAGAAGAACAGCCCCGAGCGCTGGGGCTGAGCGCCGTGACCGCGACCGGCGCGGCCGACAGCCCGTTGCGGCGGGTGGCCGATCGCACGCCCACCGACATCTGGAACGACTCCTGCACCGCGGCCGAGCTGGCGTGGGCGATCGAGCGCGGCGCGGTGGGGGCCACGTCCAACCCTCCGCTCGTCCTGGACACCCTCCGCCAGGAGCCCGAGCCGTGGGACTCCCGGCTGCGCCAGCTGGCGGCCGAGCACCCGTCCGCCCCCGAGGACGAGCTGGCGTGGCGGCTGGCCGAAGAGATCGCCGTCCGCGGTGCCGGCCTGCTGGCGCCCGTGTTCGCGCAGTCGGGCGGCCGACGGGGCCGGCTGTCGATCCAGGTTGACCCCAGCCGATACGGCGACGGGGCCGCGATGCTCGCCCAGGCCGTCAGGTTCTCCGGGCTGGGGCCCAACCTCCAGGTGAAGGTGCCGGTGACGGTCGCCGGGCTTGCCGCCATGGAGGAGGCGACGGCGCTGGGGGTCAACGTCAACGCCACGGTGAACTTCACCGTGGCAGGCGCGCTGGCCGTGGCCGAGGCGGTCGAGCGGGGCCTCGACCGGCTGGCCGCCATCGGCGGCGACCCGGCGGCGATGACCCCTGTGTGCACCCTGATGGTGGGCCGGCTCGAGGACTGGCTCCGCGTGGTCGCGACCCGCGACGGGATCCTGCCCACGCCGGGTCGGATCGAGTGGTCCGGGATCGCGGTCGCCAAGCGCGCCGTCACCCTCTACCGCGAGCGGGGCTACCGGACGCGGATCCTGGTGGGCGCCTTCCGGACGCACCTGCCGTGGACCGAGCTCGCGGGTCTGGACATCGTGCTCACCATCCCGCCGTCCTGGCAGCGGCTTATCGACGACGCCGGCCTGGGGGCGGGCGATCGCGCGGGCCTGCCCGTGGACCCGGCCGTCGTGGACGAGCTCTCCGACCGCCTCCCGGACTTCCGCCGCGCCTACCAGCCAGACGGCCTCGCGCCCGGCGAGCTGGAACGCTTCGGCCCCGCCGTGCGCACCCTGCGCCAGTTCATCGGCGCCTACCACGACCTGCAGGCGCGCGTCCGGGACGTGTGCCTGCCCGATCCAGATCGGAGACCCGCGTGATCCGCGTCGCCAACGCGCCCTGCTCGTGGGGCGTCATCGAGAACGTGGACGGCGAGACGGCCGGCTACGGCCAGGTTCTCGACGAGATGGCCGAGACCGGCTACGTCGGCACCGAGCTCGGCGACTGGGGCTTCATGCCCACCGACCCGGTCGCTCTGCGGGAGGCCCTCGCGGCGCGTGGCCTCGCCCTGATGGCGTCCTTCTCCACGCCCTGGCTGCAGGACCCCGCCCGACACCGGCAGGGCATCGACGATGCGGTGCGGATCGCCCGGCTGCTGGCGGCCGCCGGCGAGCCGACGTCGTTCATCGTCCTCGGCAACGACCCGTACGGCGACCCGGTGCGCGGCGCCAGCGCGGGGCGGGTCACCCCGGCGATAGGCCTCGACGAGGACGGCTGGCGCGTCTTCGCGGCGGCCGCCGAGGACCTCGCCCGCCGGGTGCGGGACGAGACGGGCGTGCGGATGGTGGTCCACTCCCACCTCGGCACGCTCGTGGAGACGGGCTGGGAGGTCCGCGAGCTGCTCCGGCGCACGGACCCGGACCTGCTGGGCGTCTGCCTCGACACGGGCCACTGGCGCTTCGGCACCGGCGAGGACCCGGCCGCGGCCGTGCGCGAGTTCGGGGGCCGAATCTGGCACGTCCACTTCAAGGACGCCGACCCGGCGCTGATGGACGAGTCCCGCCGCCAGGGGTGGCACGGGCTCGAGTCCACCCGGCACGGCGTGTTCTGCGAGCTCGGCCGCGGCTGCGTGGACTTCCCGGCCGTGCTGGCCGGGCTGCGTGGCATCGGCTACGACGGCTGGGTGGTGGTGGAGCAGGACGTCCTGCCCGGCATGGGCGCCCCGCGCGAGAGCGCCCGGCGCAACCGCGAGTACCTGCGCTCCATCGGTCTGTGACGCGCGGCGCGAGCGCGGCGCCAAGGCATCGGGCCGGATGGAGGACGGGGGCCGGGGAATCGGCGCCCGCCTGCGGGACGGCACGCGCCGGGGGCGCCGCACCCGAGACGTCATGCGGAGCGGATAAGCGGCAGGTGAGTCGGCTCCGCTACCCTGCGCCGCATGCCTGACCTGCCGACCTGGGAGGCCCGCTTCCGCGCGCCGATCCTGGGCTTTCCCGCTTGGTCCCCGGACGCACCGGACCGTCTCGCCATCGCCTCAACCGAGAGCGGCTCGTACCAACTCACCGCCTGGGACCGGGCCACCGGGCGGCGGCGGCAGGTGACCCATGACCCCGTGGGCGTGCTCGGGGGACGGCCCGCCCGAGACGGCCACGGGATCGTCTGGTTCCACGACGCCACCGGCTCCGAGCGCGGGCACTGGGTGGTCGCGCCGTTCGATGAGCCCGGGGAGGCGCGGCCGCTGCTCCAGGGCGTGCCGGACGGCTGGGACGAGGGCCTGGCCATCGGCCGGCGTCGAACGGTGGCAGCCATGAGCACAGGCGAGCGGTTCGCCATCTGGGTCGCGGACGACGGCGCGCCGGCGCGGCTGCT
>JAJXTS010000143.1 GCA_021783595.1 Chloroflexota bacterium
GGGGACCCCGCCGAGGACATGGGGAGCGCGAGCGTGAGCTACGAGCTGCGCAGCGGCGCCGATCCGGACTTCACGTACGGCGACCCGACAACGGCTGCGCCGACCGACGCCGGCGTCTACCGCGTTACCTTCAGCTACGCGGGCAGCGCGAACTACGTCGGCATCACCGAGGACTCGCACACCCTCACCATCGGCCCCGCCGCGACGGCGATCAGCGTCGTGTCCGGCGCCGCGACGTATGGCGGCAAGGCGACCCTGCAGGCGACGCTCACCGACACCAGCAACGGCGAGCTCGTTGCCGGCAGGACGGTCAGCTTCAAGATCGGCTCGACGTCGGTCGGCACGGCGACGACGCTCGGCGACGGGGTTGCCTTCCTGTTCGGCGTGACGGTCCCGACCGCCTTCCGCGATGCCGGCACGTACGGCGGAGCGGTGACGGCGAGCTTCGCGGGTGAGCGCAACTACACGGGCAGCAGTGGCACCGGCGACCTGACGGTTCAGAAGGCAGGTCTGACCGTGGCCCCGGACGCCGCAAGCCGCCAGTACAGCGACCCGAACCCGACGTTCACCGGGACGATCACCGGCATCCAGTACGGCGACGACATCACCGCCACCTACGCCACGACGGCCACGACGAGCAGCGCGCCGGGCGCGTACGAGATCAAAGCCACCCTCGTCGACCCCGACAGCCGTCTGGACAACTACGACGTGACGATCGAGACGGGCACCCTCACGGTCACCCAGGAGGACGCACGCGCGTACTACACGGGCGACTCGCTCTTCTGGGGCACCTCCGCCGACGCCACGTCCGCGACCGTCACCCTGACGGCGACGATCAAGGACATCACGGCGCTCACCGGAGATTCGGCCTACGACTCGTACGCGGGGGACATCAGCCGGGCGACGGTCACGTTCGTGAACCGGGACACGCACGCCGCCCTCGATGGCTGCGTGGACGTGCCAGTCGCACTGGTCAGCTCGGGCGACACCACGGTGGGCACCGCCACCTGCAAGACCACGATGGGCATCAGCAACAGCGGCGGCACCCTGTCCACGATCGGGCTCGTGGTGGGCGGCTGCTATGCCGACGACACCTCGGACGAGAACACCGTGATCACGGTCGCCGCGCCGCTCACGAGCTACTTCATCGCCGGCGGCGGCTTCCTCTCCGAGGTCAGCTCGGCCGGCAGGTACGCTGCCGATCCCGGCAGGAAGGCCAACTTCGGGTTCAGCGTGAAGTTCAACAAGGGGGCCAAGAGCCTCCAGGGCAACGTCAACGTCATCTTCCGCAACGGCGGCCACACCTACCAGATCAAGAGCAACGCGCTCACCTCGCTGGGCGAGAAGCCCTCGCCCTGCACGAAGGCGACCGCGACATCCCCGTGCACGGCGACCTTCGTGAGCAAGGCCAACCTGCAGGACGTCACCGATCCGAGCAACCCGATCTCCCTCGGCGGGAACCTCACCTTCCAGATGTCCATGACCGACTACGGGAGCCCGGCGAAGGACACGATCGGCTACACGCTCTATGACGGTTCCGCCTTGCTGTTCTCCAGCGCCTGGAACGGCACGCAGACGGTCCAGCAGCTGCTGGGAGGCGGCAACCTCAGCGTCCGCTGAACCGCAGGATCCGCAGCAGGCGAGCCGGCACTCGTGCCGGCTCGCCTGCCGACACCCGGGCTGATCCCGGCGGTCGGGGCAACGCACGGCTGGGGGCCTCTCGCTCGAGCCCGAGAGGCCCCCAGACTTTCTCCCCGCAGCTAGACCGAGTGGGCAGACTCGGTTGCCGCATGCTCCGGATCGTCGTAGGCGGCCGCCCGCACGAACTCCCGAGCGGCCGGTTCAGGGAAGTCCATCTCCGGATGGACCTCATGCGCGTGGCGCAGCGCCTCCTGCACGAGCTCCTCATCGCTCTCGCTGTGAAGATGCGCACAGTTCGGTGCGACACAATCGACTGCCCGCATGGCTCGCCCCGACCTTCCTACCGGCAGCCATCCAACGGCGTGTTGCCGGTGGTGACGAAGACAGACCGCCACTTGCCGTTCCAGCCGTTGAGGTTCTCGTGGGCAAAGGCGGTGCCCAGGCCGCCCTTGATGTAGCCGGTCAACATGTTGCAGGAGCCGGTCCACCCGTTGGGTGTCACGGACGGTTCCGCCGCGGCGGTGCCGGCAAACGCCAGGGTGGCGAGCAGCGCGAGCGGTACAACGATGCGCTTCATGGGACGACCTCTCCTTCTCTCATGGCGGCCGTGACCGCCATCTGCACGATCGGCTGCAACGTCCGCGCCTCGCCCGAGGTTGCCCCCAGCGCGGCCAGCGCCGCGTGCGGGCGACCCGGGTCGAACGCCCAGCCCTCCAAGATGACGGCCGCCGTTCGATCGTCCCGCGCCACCGTGACGCTGGTCACCCCGAGGCGGGCGAGCGCCTCGACGGCGGGCGGACCGAGCGTCAGGTTGTCGAGATCGGCGGGTAGGAGCACCACGAGCAGCGCCATCGGACGAGCATGCTGGGGCAGCCGGGACCCGCGATCATCGGGCAACTCCCTCGTCTTTTCGCGCCAGCAGCGCGGCGAGCTCGGCGCGATTGCGGGCCCCGAGCTTGGTCAGGATGTTCGAGACGTGGCGCTCGACGGTCTTGCGAGACACGAACAGCGTCTGGGCGATCTCCGGGTTGCTCGCTCCCGCAGCGACGAGATCAGCGATCTCGCGCTCGCGACCCGTGAGCTCGCCCGCCTCAGCCGTCCGCCCGCGAGTCCAGGTGCGCACGCCAAGGGCCCGAAGCTCGCGGATGGCGAGCTGGCGCTCGCTCAGCGCTCCCATCGCCTCGGCCTGGCGGGCGACATCCCTGAGCGCGGCCACCGCGCTCGCCTGGTCGATGCGGGCGAGGGCGGCGCCGCGATCGAGCTCGATCCAGAGTCGCATGAGCGCGTGCCCCGCCGCCTCGGCGAGACCGGCCGCGTCGTCGAACAGCGACAGGCCGGCCGCCGGGTCTCGCGACGCGGCGACGAGCGCGGCCACGTAGGTCCGACGGGCGGCCGGACCCGGGCGCGGCTGCGGCTGCGCGGCGTCCCACTGCTCGAGCAGCGCATCGGCCAGCTCGAGCCTGCCGAGCCGGGCGGCGGCCTCGGCCCCGTGCAGGACCGACTCCCAGCGACAGCGCCCGCAGCCTGCTGCCTCGATATCCGGCCCAAATGCCTCCAGCACCGCCTCGAGCCGGACCGATCCGGGGGTTGCGAACCGGCCCAGCAGCCAGACGTGGAGGATGCGGATGACGAGGCGGAAATGCGGGTTGGGCTCGGCGGCCATCGCTCGCTCGATCGCCGTGACGGCCTTCCGCCAGTCACCGCGGCTCGCCTCGATGCTGTGCGCGACGGCTCGCAGCTGCGTGAGCGTGAACCGACGCGGAGGCCCGACGCGCTCGCCAAGGGAGACTGCCTGGCGCATCAGTTCACTGGCTTCGTCGAGGCGCCCTCGGTGCTGCGCGATCCAGCCCGCCCAGTGCGTCGCCTCGACCTCCAGGCTGGGCAGCGTGAGGCGGCGCGCCTCCTCGAGCGCCCGATGCGCGCGTGGCTCGGCGGGTCCCGGCAGGCCTTCGAACTGGAGCATCGAGAAGATCGCGTCGGAGGCTGCCGCGAGCACCTCGGCGGGGTCGCGGGCCGCCTTCTGGATGAGGTCGGCGCAGGTGGCAACCGTCTCGGCATCGGCCCGGCGGATGGCGGCGTCCAGCCTTGCGCGAAGCGCCCCGACGTAGGCGTCGCAGGCCGCGTCGCCGAGGAAGCCCACGCCGCCCGCCTGCTCGACGAGCGACTCGGCGGCTGCGATCGCCCGGTCTGTGAGCGGCTCAGCGGCGGCCGGCCGACCCTCGAGCCAGTTGAGGGCCAGGATGTCCCGGCAGTCGGCCTCGATCGCGACGCGGGGGTCTGCGCCGCCAGCTGCGCGGGCGCGTTGGGCAAACGCGTGGACGTCGGCGGGCCGACCGAGCCGGAAGGCCGCCGTCGCGGCGGCGAGTGCCGCGTCGGCGCGCTCGACATCGCTGGGGAGGCGGTCGGACAGCTCGGCCCAGCGCGCCGCGGCCTCGTCCCATTGGCCCAGCTCGCTCGCCAGCGCCGCCACGGCGCGCCGCAGGGATGTCGCCGTGTGGTCCGCAGCCGCGTCCGCGATGCCCGCCAGCGTGGCGAGGCCATCGCCGCCCAGCAGCCGCCGCTGCGGACAGCCGGCGATGCGCAGCGCCAGCTCGCCGGCCGGCAACCCGGCCGCGAGTCGATGGTCGAGGGCGCGCGACAGCCCTCGCACGTCCTCGCCCGCCGAGCCTTCCAGCCACTCGGCGAGCCTTCGGTTCAGGCGACGGCGCTCCGCCTCCGGCAGCTCGGTGACCGCCGACTCGCGGATGAGGTCGTGGGCAACCCGAAGCGTGCCGTTCATGAGTCCGAGCCCGCGGTTGACCAGGCTCCGGGCCGCCGGGCGCGCGCGCTCCTCGGGCCATCCGAGGATCTCCGCGATGTCCGTGAGCGGCAGCGGCTCGCCGACCACGAGCAGCACGGCGAAGAGGCGGCCGGCATCGACCGCGAGACCCGAGGAGCGGCTGCGGATCAGCTGCCCCGGGTCGGGCCCGCCGCCGCTCCCGGTCGCCAGCGCCGACAGCCAGAACGGCGACCCGTGGGCCAGCTGCCACAGTTGCTCGGCGGCATCGCGGCTCAGGTGGGCAGCGAGCCGCGAGGCGAGCTCGATCCCCTCGGCTCGCTCCAGCGGGCCCAGCTCGATGCGCCGGAAGCACTCGGCCGCCAGCAGGTCGCCCAGGCTCCCCGCGAACGGCTCGAGCGCCTCCGATGGGCGACTGGCGCAGAGGAGGAGAGACGGCACGTGGTCCGCCCGGGACGCCGCGACGAGGTACTCGAGGAGGGCGAGCGTCTCCGTGTCCGCCCACTGCAGGTCATCGGCGAGGATGGCGAGCGGGGCGAGCTCGGCGAGGCAGCGGAACGCGACCTCGAAGAGCCGGACGGTCTCGAACGCGCCTGAGGCGCCGTCGTCGCCGACGAGCAGCGCCTCGAGCCGGCCGCCGGCCGCCGGGGCGCGCGACAACTCGCGGAGGAGGCCGCCGGCCGCTGCGAAGGCGATCTCGCGTCCCGGCTCATAGCCCTGGACGCGAAGGACCGGAATCGGGGTCCGCGACACGGCCTCCGCCAGGAGTCGCGACTTGCCCAGCCCGGGTTCGGCAACGACAACCGCTCCTGTCGCTCGACCGCTGGCGGCGAGCGACAGGAGGGCCCGCAACGCCTCGAGCTCACTGGAGCGTCCGACGAACCCCGAACCGCTCCCACTCACGGCCGCGCCGCCTCGCGCGTCGCGTCACGGGCGCGCGTGTCGTCGGGGGAGCCGCGGAGCAGAGCGACCGGCGTGCCGGTCTCCGGCCGGCTCGCCCCGTGTGCGAGTTCAGGCGCGGGGGTTCTGACGGTGGTCCGCAACGGAGTCACCCTCTCATTCTGGGTGATCCCAATCCGATTGTGAGTCCCGGGCCGCGACCGCGGTGGTCCCCGGACGCGTTCTTGACGCCCGAGATCCCTCATGCTCGGTTTGGGGTGGTCTGGACCTCCGACCGAAGACAGGGCTCTCGCGTCCAATCCTAGACCCAGGCGGTGCGTCCCCAGCCGCCAGCCCATCGCCCGCGGCGTGGTGGACGGGGGCTGGCCCACGGCGCACGTCGCGTGTCAGGTGACGGCGGGCTGGGACGGTGAGGAACTCCCGGAGCCGCGATCGCGCAGGACGGCAGCCCAGAAGATCACGAGGTTGAGGGCGCCAAGCAGCCCTTCGACAACGGCCTGGACCAGGCTTCCGGCGAGGTCTTGCTGCCCGGAGCCAGCGACGAGAGCCGTTATGCCCCGGAGCAGGTCGGATCCACCGGAGACGACCCACCAGGCCCCGGGGGCCAGGGCCAGCCAGCCGGCGGAGGTCCGCAACGAGCGCCACGGGGCGAGGAGCAGCAATCCGATCGCAGCCGGGGGAACGGCGAGCAGGGCAACGCCCCACATGAAGTAGGGGTCGTCGGAGCCATAGAAGTTGGCCGAGAACACGACCATGGCGGCTGCCACCGCCAGCGAGACCAGGGCCAGAGCGGTCACGAGCCTCATCGTGGGCGCCTCCTCGCGCACGCCTCGTCAGGCCCACGCCTGCCCGCAATGGGCGAACATCCCCTCCGCGTGGGCCACGGGGGCCGCGATCGCAACGGCTGGGCGACGATCGAGCGTCCGCCGGAGGGCCCAGACGAGGAGCGGTCGGCCCCGCGTCCTGCCGGGATGCGCCGGCGAGCGCCCGGGCCAGCCGGTCAGATCGAGCTCGCGCAGGCCCTGCACTTGGTGGCGTCGACGGCGTTGTCCGTCTTGCAGAACGGGCAGCCCTTGGCGGGCGCCGCCTCCGCCTCCTTGATGAAGGTCCGGGCGATCAGGAACACGACGAGCGCCACGATCACGAAGAC
>JAJXTS010000144.1 GCA_021783595.1 Chloroflexota bacterium
AACTCGAGCCGGGCGTAGAGATCGTCCTCGGGGACGAGCGGCGCGGGCACGTGCCTCCCTCGCAGCGCTGGCCGACGAGGTCGGGCCTCAGGCCGGCGTGGCCGCCCGACCCTCGAGGAACTCGGTGACGTGCTCGATCGACCGGACCGATCGGGCCCCGGTGGCGCGCTCGGTGACCTCGACGCCGCCGCTGGCCAGCGAGCGCGGGCTCACCGTGAGCAGCCACGGCATGCCCAGGAGCTCGGCGTCGGTGAACTTGACGCCGGGCGAGTCGTCGCGGTCGTCGAACAGGATCTGGCGCGCGTCGCCGGCGGCCGCGGCGGCCGCGTAGAGCTGCTCCGCCACCTCGGTCACCCTGGGGTCCTTGTTCGCCCCGATCGCGACGAGGTGGGCGGGGTACGGCGCCACCTCGGCCGGCCACACGATGCCCTTCTCGTCGTGGTGGGCCTCCACGATGCATGCCACGTTGCGCCCCAGCCCGATGCCGTAGGAGCCCATGACGATCGGATGGCGCTCCCCGTCCTCGCCCAGGTACTCGGCGCCCAGCGCCTTGGTGTACTTGGTGCCGAGCTTGAAGATGTTGCCGATCTCGATGCCGTTGCGCAGGATGACGGGGCCGCCGCACTTGGGGCAGGCGTCGCCCTCGCGGACGTTGGAGATGTCGGCGACGAGGTCGGCCTGGTAGTCGCGGCCGAGGTTGGTGTTCAAGATGTGGTAGCCCGGCTTGTTGGCGCCCGCGACCAGGTTGGGCGACTGGGCGACGAGCGAGTCCACGACCACGACGGCGTCGCGCGCGCCGATGGGGCTGCCGTAGCCGGCCTGCATGCCCCGGGCGAGGATCTCCTCGACCTGCGCCGGGCGGATGCCGCCCTTCGCCTGGACCGCGTTGACGAGCTTGGTCTCGTTGACGTCGTGGTCGCCGCGGACGATGGCCACGATGAAGCGGCCGTCGCCGGCGACGACGAAGAACGCCTTCGCGGTCCGCGAGGTGGGCACGCCCAGGAACGACGCCAGCGCGTCGATCGTGGTGGCGTCCGGCGTGTGGACCTCCTCCATCGGGAGCAGGTCCTCGGGCCCGGGCGCGGCGGTGGTGGACGGGGCCACCTGGCGGTTCGCGGCGTAGCCGCAGGCCTCGCACAGCACCAGCACGTCCTCGCCCGCGGGGTTGAGGAACATGAACTCGTGGGCCAGGCTGCCGCCCATCATGCCCACGTCCGAGCTGACCGGGATGGCCGGGAGGCCGAGGCGCTCGAAGATCCGCGTGTACGCGCGATGGTGGGCCCAGTAGTTGACGTCCAGGCCGGCCTCGTCGCGATCGCAGCTGTACGAGTCCTTCATCACGAACTCGCGCACGCGGATCAGGCCGCCGCGGCTGCGCGGCTCGTCGCGGAACTTCGTCTGGAAGTGGTAGATCACCATCGGCAGCTGGCGATAGCTGCGCACGATGTCGCGGAGCAGGTCGGCCACGACCTCCTCGTGCGTCATGGCGAGCACCATGTCGCGGTCGCCGCGGTCCTTGAAGCGGGCCATCTCCGGGCCGATCGCGTCGTAGCGGCCGGTCTCGCGCCAGAGGTCCGCCGGGTGGACCACCGGCATCTCCATCTCCTGGCCGCCGATGGCGTTGAGCTCCTCGCGGATCACCTGCTCCACCCGCTTGCTCACCCGGAACCCGAGCGGCAGCAGCGAGTAGATGCCGGCACCCAGCTGGCGCACGTAGCCCGCCCGCAGCAGCAGCCGATGCGACGGCATCTCCGCGTCGGCGGGATCGTCGCGGAGCGTGGTGAAGAACAGGTTGGACAGGCGCATGGTCGAAGTCTACCGGGCGGGCGCGCACGCGGTCGGAACCCGTCCCCGAGCGCAGGCGGCGGGCGAGGCTCGGGCCGGCGAAGTTGACCAATCGTTAACATCGCTCGGCGCCACCCCGCCCGTATGCTCGGCCCGCGCCCGCCCGTCACGCTGTTCCCGAGGTGCCCAAGCCATCGAACACGTAACGCTGCTTCTCGTCGCCGTGGTCATCCTGGCGGTGGCCTTCGACTTCAGCAACGGCTTCCACGACACCGCGAACGCCATCGCGACGTCCGTCGCCACGAGAGCGCTGCGGCCGCAGCACGCGCTGCTCATGGCCACCGCGTTCAACTTCATCGGCGCATTCGCCGGGACGGCCGTGGCCAAGACCATCGGCGCGGGGCTCGTGGACGAGAAGACGACGACGCAGGTGATCGTGGCGTCGGCGCTCCTCGGCGCGATCGCCTGGAACCTGATCACGTGGCGGTCGGGCCTGCCCAGCTCGTCCAGCCACGCGCTCATCGGCGGGCTGCTGGGCGCGACGATGGTGGCAGTCGGCAGCGGCTCGGTGAAGTGGTCGGGCGTCATGGACAAGGTGGTGGTGCCGCTGATCAGCTCGCCGCTGATCGGGTTCGCCGGCGCCTTCGTGCTGATGCTCGGCCTGACCTGGCTGTTCCGCAACACCGCGCGCAAGCCGCTCGGCCGGGCGTTCAAGCGGCTGCAGGTCCTGTCTGCGGGCTACATGGCCTTCGCGCACGGGAGCAACGACGCCCAGAAGACCATGGGCATCGTCACCCTGGCGCTGTTCTCCGCGGGCGTGATCCCCACCACGGACGTCCCGGCGTGGGTGATCGCGATGGCCGCCACGGCCATGTCGCTGGGCACGGCCACCGGCGGCTGGCGGATCATGCACACCATGGGCCATCGCGTGGTGGAGCTCGAGCCCATCCACGGGTTCGCGGCGGAGACCACCGCCGCCACGGTCATCCTGGGCGCCGCCCACCTCGGGATGCCGGTCTCGACGACCCACGTCATCGCGAGCGCGATCATGGGCGTGGGCGCGAGCAAGGGCACCCGAGGTGTCCGCTGGGGCGTCGCCCGCCAGATCCTGATCGCCTGGGTCCTCACGCTCCCCGCCGCCGGTGCCATCGGCGCCGTGGCGTGGGTGGCGCTGGAGGCCCTGACCAAGACGGTCGGGCTGTCGTGACCCGCCGCTCCCCTGCTCCCCGCCAGTCGGCCGCGCGCCGCTCCCCCGCCCCCCGCCAGCCCGCCACCGGAGGCACGCCATGGTCCGCCTGATCCCGCGCGACGAGAAGTTCTTCGACCTGTTCGTCGAGGACGGGCAGAACCTGCTGGCCGCCGCCCGCAAGCTCGAGGAGCTGATCGTCGGCTACGACCGCCTCGAGGAGCGCATCGCCGAGATCCAGGCGCTCGAGAAGAAGGGCGACCAGATCGACACCGAGGTGATGGTGCGCCTCGAGCGCTCGTTCACCACGCCGTTCGACCGCGAGGACATCCACGAGTTCGTCAACTACCTCGACGACGTGGTGGACAACATCCAGGCGGCGGCCGAGACGTTCCAGATCTACGGCATCGACCGGCCGACCGACGAGACGCGCGAGATGGCCGCCATCCTCACGGGCCAGGCGTCGCAGCTGCTCGAGGCCATCGAGAAGCTCGAGAGCGGCAAGGACATCGCACAGCACCTCGCCACCGTCCACGAGCTCGAGCACAAGGCCGACCAGCTCTCGCGCAGCGCGATCGGGCGGCTGTTCCGGGGCGGCTGGGAACCGCTCGAGGTGATCAAGTTCCGCGACCTGTACTCGACACTCGAGGAGGCGATCGACGCCGCCGAGGACGCGGCCGAGGTCATCGAGCGGATCCTCGCCAAGGCGTGACCGCCGGCCGCCCGGCGGCAGCCCGGGCAGGCGCCGCCCGACCGGGCAGCGATCAGTCGCGGCGGAGCACGTACCCCACGCCGCGCACCGTCTGGAGCAGCTCCGGGTTCGCCGGGTCAGCCTCCACCTCCACGCGCAGCCAGTGCACGTGGACGTCCACCGTGCGCGTCTCGCCCGCGTAGTCGTAGCCCCAGACGTGCTCCAGCAGCTGGTCGCGCGTGAACACCTGACCCGGGTTGCGGAGCAGGAACGCCAGCAGCTCGAACGCCTTGGGCTTGATGGCGACGGGCCTGCCGTCGCGCAGCAGCCGGTGGCCCGCCAGGTCCACCTGCACGCGGCCCAGGTCCACCGGCGGCGGGACCTGCGGGGCGCCGGCGACGTCGGTCGGGGCGGCCGCGGACGAGGTCTCGAGCCGGTCCTGGCGGCGGAAGATGCCGCGGATGCGGGCCGTCAGCTCGCGCAGCGAGAACGGCTTCGTGACGTAGTCGTCCGCGCCGAGCTCCAGGCCGACCACCTTGTCCACCTCGGAGTCGCGCGCCGTCAGCATCACGATGGGCACGGCCGACTCGGCGCGGAGGATGCGGCAAACCTCGACGCCCGAGAGCTCGGGGAGCATCAGGTCCAGCAGGACCAGGTCCGGGCGCTCGGAGCGGAACGCCTCGAGGGCCTCGCGCCCGTCCGCGGCCGCCACGGCGCGGAACCCCTCGAGCTCGAGCGCCTCGACGAGGGTCTCCCGCAGCGTTGCCTCGTCGTCAACGACGAGAATCGTCCGTGCCATGCGCGCGCCATGGTCGGGCGGGGTTGTTAACGGCTGGTTCACGGCCGGTCAACCCTTCGCGGGCGCCCGGGCTCGGCGCGACGGGCCGTGGCCCCGAGGATCGCGCGAGACGGCACGGCCGCCCCCAGCCGTGACGGGCCGTCGCCGACGCGGACCACGGCGGCCGCCTCAGCCCGCCGCGCGGAGGGCGGCCACGGCGGCGTCGATGCGGGCCAGCACCCGCTCCCGGCCGAGCGCGACGAGCACGTCGAACAGCGGCGGCGTCGCCGCCTGCCCGGTCACCGCCATGCGGATCGCCATGAACAGGTCGCCGGCCTTCCAGCCGCGCGCCCCGACCAGCGCGCGCAGCGGCGGCTCGAGCTCGTCGGCCTCCCAGGTCACCGGGTCGTGCGCGGCGAGCGCCTCGCGGGCAGCGGTCAGGCCGCCGATCGTCGTGGCCGGGTCCCAGCGCTTCGGGACCAGCGTGGCCGGGTCCGGCGCCAGGTCGCGCCACAGGAAGCCGACGACATCCGTGATCGACGCCAGGGTGCTCAGCCGCTCGCGCACGAGCGGGAGCAGCGCGGTCAGCTCGGCCTCGCCGGGGGCCCGGTCGACCACGCCCGCCAGCGCCGCAGCCTCGGTGAACGGCAGGAGCCGCGCCACCAGGTCGTCGTCCGCCAGCCGGCGGATCCACTGGCCGTTGAGCCACTCGAGCCGCTCGCGGTCGAACCGGGCGCCGCCCTTCTGGACCTTCTCGAGCTCGAAGCGCCCCGCGATCTCGTCCATCGCGAGCACGTCGTCCTCGGTGCCCGGCGACCAGCCGAGGAAGGCGAAGTAGTTGACCAGCGCCTCGCGCGTGAAACCCTGGGCGATGTAGTCGGCGACCGCGGTCTGGCTCTTGCGCTTGCTCATCTTGGTCCCGTCGGGGTTGAGGATGAGCGGCAGGTGGCCGAAGACCGGCATCGGGTGGCCCAGCGCCTCGAACAGCAGGATGTGCTTGGGCGTGTTGCTGACGTGGTCCTCGCCCCGGATCACGTGGCTGATCTGCATGGCGGCGTCGTCCACCACCACGGTGAAGTGGTAGAGCGGCGTGCCGTCCGCGCGGACGATGACGAAGTCGCCGCCGAGGTTGGCGGTGTCGATCTCGACCCGGCCTCGGACGAGGTCGTTCCAGCCCACCACGCCCGGGCGGACGCGGAAGCGGATCGCGCCCCGGCGCCCGTCGGCCTCGCGCGCCGCCCGCTCGTCGGCGGTCAGGTTCGCGCAGCGGCCGGAGTACGCCGGCGGGAGCTTCGCCGCCTCACGCGCCCTGCGCTCGGCCTCGAGCTCCTCGGGCGTGCAGTAGCAGCGGTAGGCGAGGTCCTTGGCCAGCAGCACGTCTGCGGCAGCGGCGTACAGCTCCAGGCGCTGCATCTGCCGATAAGGTGCGAAGGGGCCCGCCTCCTCGAGGCCGGCCACGCCCGGGCCCTCGTCCCAGGTGATGCCCAGCCAGTGGAGCCCGTCGAGGATGTCCTTCTCAAAGGCCGCGGTGCTCCGCGCGACGTCGGTGTCCTCGAGGCGCAGCAGGAACGTTCCGCCAGCGTGGCGGGCGAACAGGTAGTTGAACAGCGCGGTGCGCGCGGTGCCGATGTGGAGGGGACCGGTCGGGCTCGGCGCGATGCGGACGCGGATGTCGGAGGGCATGCGCGAATTGTACGGGCGGGCGCGGGGTGTCCGGCCGGGCCGGCCGACCGGGCGCGGGGCCGCCGGGCTCGAGCCTCGTCCCCAGGGCCGGGACCGCGCGCCATCCGGCCATTCCGGGACTCAAGGGGCGCGCGGCGCGTCCAGTCCAGCCGTTCGCGGTCCCGCCCGTCCCGCGCGGAGGCTCGCGGCGCAACGGGTGGCACCCAATCCGGCCGGTGCGGCGCGGGGCGGGACCGTTGGGTCCCGTATCGGACGGCGGGGCGACGGGGCGG
>JAJXTS010000145.1 GCA_021783595.1 Chloroflexota bacterium
TTCCTGCCGACGGCCTCCCAGCCGGTCGAGCGCGATGCCGTCGCCCGCGACGCCGAGGACGCACCCCCGGCCACGGCCTGACGGCGCGGGCCGTCGCCCGGCGACGCGTGGGGCCGGAGCGTCGCCCGGCGGGCCAGCCGCGAGCGCCTGCGGGACGTCGGCCCGTGGCGGCGACCGGACCGTCCCGATCCCCGGGGCGCCGTGTCCGCTACGCTGCGGGGCATGTGCCGCTCTATCCGCCAGCTCCGCCGGGCCGAGGGCCAGGGACCCGCCACGACCGGCGAGGCCCGGGCCGCCGCGCTCCAGTACGTCCGCAAGGTGTCCGGGTTCCGGGCACCGCCGGCCCGCCACCGGGCGGCGTTCGAGGCGGCCGTGGGCGAGGTCGCCGCCGCCACGGAGCGGCTCCTGGCGTCGGTGGGGACCGACGTGGCCGACGGACCCGACCCGTTCGCGGACCCCGTGGGCCGGCGGGCGATCCTGGAGGCGCGAGCGGTGCCCGCCCGCCGGGAGGCGATGGCCCGGCGGCAGGTGAGCGCCGCTGCGGTGCCGCGCCGGCAGGTGCGCGCCGCTGCGGTGCCCCGGCGGGACGGTTCCGGACTGGCGGAACCGTCCACGGATGCGGTGGGCTCGCGGCCCGCGGGACCGGCAGTCCCGGATGGTTCCGCGAGATCGGAACCGCCGGACGACCGCCCCCTGGCGGCGCATGTTCCCTCGGACCGCCCCGCATGAGCGCCTCGGAGCGCCCGCCTGCGCACCCTCGGACGAGCTCGCCTCCCCGTCCATCGCCGCCGGACCTGCCGGTCCCGGCGCCCGCGTGGTGGCAGCGCCCCGGCCTGGAGGTGCGCGGCGACCGGCTGGCCCTCAACGGCCACGACCTCGGCGCGCTCCTCCGCGGGCACGGCGCCCCGCTGTTCGTGTACGACCTCGCGCGTCCGGCGGAGAACGTCCGCGCCCTCCAGGCCGCCCTGCGGCGGGCCGGCCTGCCGTACGTCACCCGCTTCGCGCTCAAGTCCTGCCCCGACCCGAGGATCCTCGCCGTCCTGCGCGGCCTGGGCGAGCCCGGCACGCCCGACGGGGTGGGCATCGACGCGTGCTCGCCGGGCGAGGTTCTGCACGCGCTGGCCAACGGGTGGCCGGCCGAGGCGATCAGCCACACAGGCACCAACGTGTCCGAGCGGGATCTCGACGTGCTGCTGGCCCACCCGATCCGGCTCAACCTCGACGGCGTCAGCCAGGTGGAGCGCGTCGGGCGACGGGCGCCCGGCCGGGCCATCGGCCTCCGCGTCAACCCGGGCGCGGGCGCGGGCTACACGGCCGACCTGGCCTACGCGGGCGAGCGGCCCACCAAGTTCGGCGTCACGCCGGACCGGCTCGACGACGCCATCGCCGCGGCGCGCCGCCACGGCCTCGCCGTGGACACGCTTCACTTCCATGCCGGCTCGGGCTGGCTGGGCGACCAGCTCGGCGAGTTCGAGGCGGCCCTGGCTCGCGCGACGGCGGCCCTCGAGCGGCTGCTCGACGCCGGGTTCGTGATCCGCGAGGTCAACGTCGGCGGCGGGCTGGGTCGGGTCGCGCGGGACGGCGAGGTGCCCGTGGACCTCGACGCGTACGCCGCCACCGTCGCCCGGCACCTCGCCCCGTACGGCGTCACGGCGGCCTTCGAGCCGGGCGACTTCGTGATGAAGGACAGCGCGGTCCTGCTCGCTGAGGTGGTCACCGTCGAGCGGCGCGGGGGCGTCACCTTCGTCGGCCTCGACGTCGGCTGGAACGTCAACTGCGCCTACTTCGTCTACGGCTACGCCCAGGAGGTCCTGCCGCTGCGCGCGCCGATGCGCGACCGGACGCAGCTCGTGACCGTGGCCGGCCACATCAACGAGGCGGGCGACGTGTTCGCGGAGGACTACCCCATGCCGGACGTGGCGGAGGGGGAGGGCGTGGCCATCCTCAACGCCGGGGGCTACCTCCAGGCCATGTCAATGACGCACTGCCTGCGGCCCACGGGCGCCGCGGTGTACCTCGAGCGCCCGGCGCGGTAGCCTACCCGCCGATGGAACCGCGTCCCGCCCCTCACCGGCCGCCCGCCGCCGATCCCCGTGTCGGCGGCACCCCAGCGGAGCCGAGCCTCGAGCGCCGCGCCACCGAGGTGACGGTGCTCGCCGTGCGCGGCGCCGACGCGCGGACCCGCGCGGACCGGCTCGCGGGCGAGGAGCCCATGGCGATCCGCGTCGCCGGCCCGGGCCAGGCGCCGATCGACGTCGCGGTCACGATGCGCACGCCCGGCCACGAGGCGGAGCTGGCGGTGGGGTTCCTGCACGCGGAGGGGCTGATCGAGGGTCCGGGCGACGTGGCCGGCGTGGAGCTCGGCGACGCGGGCGCCGTCTCCCGGCCCGATGACGAGGTGCTGGTGCGGCTGCGGCGCCCGTTCGACGCGGCGCGCGTGGCCGAGCGCCACTTCGCCGTCTCGTCGTCCTGCGGGATCTGCGGCAAGGCGGTCCTCGACGACGTGCGCCTGCGCGCCCGGCCGCTGCCGGGCGGTCCCGCCGTCGCGCCCGCGGTGCTGTGGTCCCTGCCCGTCCAGCTGCGCGCCGCGCAGGCGGTGTTCGAGGCCACCGGCGGCCTCCACGCCGCGGGTCTGTTCGAGGCCGACGGCACGCTCCTCGCCGTGCGCGAGGACGTCGGCCGCCACAACGCGCTCGACAAGCTGATCGGCAGCCGCCTGCTGGCGGGCGACCTGCCGCTCCACGGGCGGATCGTGCTGGTGAGCGGCCGCATCGGTTTCGAGCTGGTCCAGAAGGCGGCCGTCGCCGGCGTGCCGATTCTGGCGGCGGTCTCCGCGCCGTCGGACCTCGCGGTGGAGGCGGCGGCCGGGGTCGGCATGACGCTCGTCGGGTTCCTGCGCGGGGACGGGTTCAACGTGTACACCCGCCCGGACCGGGTAGCCGCTGGGCGGGTGTAGGGGAGCGCCGGCGCGAGGGCGCGCGGGCGCGAGGGGACCGCGGGCCCGCCCAGCCCGGGACCGCGGCGTCAGCCGCCCGGCGTCGTCCGAAGCGGGAACAGCACGCCGGCGGTCGCCGGCGACCAGGCGCGGGGCGACGCGGGCGGGACGTCAGCGGGCGCGTTGGACGCGCCGGGAGACGGCGCGGGCGTGGACTGCGGGTGGGTCGAGAACGGGGTCGTGAGCGGCAGCACCTGCTCGCTGCCGTGGCAGGAGGCGCAGAACACCGGCTGGTGGCAGTACGCGCACGCCGCGTTGCCCTGGGCGCGGATCACCGCCGCGTGGTTCGTGGCCATCTCGTCGTGGTCCACCGTGACCGCGCCCACGGCGTGGCAGTTCACGCAGTAGTCCTTGGCGTGGCAGTTGCCGCACGACTGGCCGCCCGGGTCGGTGCTCGTGGCAACGTTCTTGTGGTTGAACACCCAGAGCGCGTCGGTGTGCGTCGAGGGCGGCGTGCCCAGGGGCAGGCTCGTGACCTGGCCCAACTGCGGGAAGGTGTGGCAAGTGTCGCAGGTGGACGGGATCGTCTTGGTGGTGACCGCCCCGTTCACCACCTCGAAGTGCGCGCCGTCATGGCACCGGAAGCAGCCGGGGAAGTCCAGGTGGCCCAGGTTGTTCGGGTAGGTGTAGGCCGTGACCTTCATGTCGGGCGTCGCGGTCAGCCGGTAGAGGGTCTTGACCTCGGCGACGGCCTGGTCGATCTGCGTCGCCTTGGACTGGGCGAGGGGCGGGTAGTTGAGCGCGTAGAAGGCCTTCAGGCCGTTGGCGGCGGTGTCGGCCGCGGCGACGCTCGGGTAGCTGGCCCACAGGATCTGCATCGCCTCCTTCTTGAGGTACGGGAGGGATGCGTCAACCGTCCCCGACTGCATCGCCTGGTCGAGGCCGACGCGGGGGTTGGCGATGTCGTGCCCGATGCGGTTGTGGCAGTCGTAGCAGCTCATCGTGGTCTTGATCTCGGAGGTCTTGATCGCCGTCACGTCGGGCTGCGCGTACTCGTGGAGGGTGATCTTGTTGAGCGCGATGTACGTGGCGACCGTGCCGTCGGTCTGGGTGGCCTCCACCAGGTCGATGGTCTGGGAGTGGGGGTCCGTGCTGTAGAAGTTGACCGTCCGCTCCACGTGCCAGTGGACGCTGCGGTTGACGTCGAACGGGTCGCCACCGGCGGGCCGGATCAGGAGGCCCACGAACTGCGGTGTGTTGGTCGCGTCCTCCGAGTACACGATCTCCGTCTTGAGCGTGGTGACCGCCGTGCGGGTGACGCCGTGGCAGCGCTCGCAGGTGTCCGACGTGGACGGCATGTCCGCATGGTCGGGCGGGGGGATCGGGGTGGGGTAGGTGCCCAGCACCACGTCGATCAGCTGCTTGGTGCCGTTGATCTTGGCCTTGATCCAGCCGATGATCCCCGGCTCCACGTGGCAGGCGGCGCAGTCCACGCTCTTGTGCGGGCCTGCCTCGTACGCCTGGAGCTCGGGGGCCATCGTGTGGCAGCGGCCGCAGAAGTCCGCGGTCTCGGTCCAGCCGATGAGCGACACCGTGGTGTAGGCCCCAACGAAGCCGCCGATCCCGAGCACGAGCAGGAGCGCGAACAGGCCGCGCCTGGAGCTGGGCAGGCGGACATGCCGACCGCGCAGGTAGAACGGGTTCCGCCGTTTAGGCTGCTGGGCGGGGCCGTCCGGCGCGGGCGGAGGCGCGCCCTCGGCGCCGCCCAGTGCGGCGTCGGGCACGGCGTCGGGTGCCGCCTGTGGCTGGGGCGCGTCGGGCTCGACGGTGTCGCTCATGAACCCCTCGGCGGGATCAGTGGCCCAGAATGCCCTGGATCTCGGCGTCCATCGTCGCAGGGTCGAGCGCGCCGATCCTGACGTCCTTGATCCTCCCGTCCGCCCCGATGAAGAAGTGGGTGGGGATCCCCATCGTCCGGTACTCGCCCGCGATCTGGGTGTTCTGGTCCACCGCGATCGGGAAGGTGAAGCCGACCCGCCCCGCGTAGCTCTGGACGTCGGCCGCCGACTCGCTGATGAATACCCCGAGGACGTTGAGGCCCTGGGCCTGGAACTTCTGGTAGGCGGCCTCGACGTCGGGCGCCTCCGCGCGGCAGTCGGGGCACCAGGAGGCGCCGAACGTCAGCCACAGGGGCTTGCCCGCGTAGGCGGCGAGGCTCACGGTCTTGCCGTCGTACGTCTGCGCGGTGAAGTTGGGCGGGACGGCCCCGACGACAGGGGCGGCGCCGGCGACGCTCCCGGTGAGGTTGACCTGGGAGACGCCTGCCGACTGGCCCGGCCCGCTGATGAGGTACGCGGCGGCGCCGATCACCACCACGGTGGCGGCGAGGACCAGGATCGTCTGCAGGCGCCCGGCGACACGCCCAGGTGCCGGGGAGTTTGCGGCGGCCTGTGCTGCGTTCATGGCTGCTCAGTCCCCTTCCCGGGTCAATTGGTGCTGTTGAGGCCGGAGTAGCTGTGCAGCCCGCCGAAGAACAGGTTCCCGAAGTAGGTGAACAGGACTGCGGCGAAGCCCAGGGCGAGCAGCCACGCGGCGCGGGAGCCCCGCCAGCCGCGCACCACTCGGGCGTGCAGGTAGGCGCCGTAGATCAGCCACGTCACGAGCGACGCGGTCTCCTTGGGATCCCAGCTCCAGTAGGTGCCCCACGCCGTGTTGGCCCAGACGGCGCCGAGGATGATCGTCAGGGTGAGGAACGGGTAGCCGACCACGACCGCCCGGTAGCCGATCTCGTCGAGGACCTGCGGCTTGGGCAGGCCCCAGCGGCCGCCCTCCGGCTGGATCAGATACAGCACCGCGGCGCCGAACGCGATGGAGAACGAGCCGTAGGCGACGATCGCGACGGCGACGTGCACCGTCAGGAGGAGGTTGTTCTGGAGCGCCGGCACGAGCGGCTCGATGGTGGACGGGATCGTGGCCGCGTAGCCCATCATGGCCAGGGCGACGGGCAGCGCGATGAGGGCCAGGATCCGCTGGTGGTACTTGCGCTCGAACCACATGTACGCGACCAGCGTGCCGAAGGCGAACGCGAGGGAGAACTCGTACATGTTCGCGAACGGGCCGTGGCCGGTGGCGATGGCCCGGAAGACGAGCCCGGCGCCGAGCGCGCATGCGGCCAGCCAGCCGAGCATCGTTGCGTAGCGCCCGATTGCCGACGTGCGCGGGCCGGAGACCAGGCCCATGGAGCCCGTGGTCGTCCCGATGCCCGCGGTCTCCATCCGTGCCGCGCGCAGGCCCGACAGGGCGTAGACGAAGTAGAACAGCGTCGCCAGGGCGGTGCTCAGCCCCGCCGCCACGAATGCATAGCCGGACAGCTTGTCCATCTGCGGGGACCTCCCTCAGGCCTGTGCCGGCGCCTGCAGCGCCGAGCGGATGTCGG
>JAJXTS010000146.1 GCA_021783595.1 Chloroflexota bacterium
GCACGATCCGCTCGCCGTCCCACCGGTAGACCTGGCCAGGGCAGAAGTGCGTGCAGGCGTTGGCATAGTCCGCCTCGCAGGCCACGCACTGCGCCGGGTCCTTGATCGTGATGTGCGACGGCTCGTCCTCGCGGTGGATCGTGCCGGTCAGCGCCACGAACGTGGCGCCGTCCATGTGGCCGGGATCGGGGCGGTGGAGGCGGGCGCCCTTCTCGGTGGCGGCGCCGTCGCGATGGATGCCCAGTTGCTTGGGGATCGCCGCCGACACGAGCGATAGCGGCGTCCCCACGAACAGCCCGCCCTTCGCGAACACCTGGCGGTAGTTCCGGGCGTGGCGCAGGTCCTGGAGCACGCCGGCCGCCTCGAGCTTCTCCCGGTAGGCGTCGAGCGAGCCCGCCGTCCCGCTCTCCCCGAGCGCGTCCACTGCCGTCTCGGCCGCGCACATGCCCGACCGGATGGCGTAGTGGATGCCCTTGATCTTCTCCATGTTCACGAAGCCGGCCCCATCGCCGACAACCATCCCGCCGGGCGCTGACAGCGCGCCGATCGACCCGAGACCCCCCTCCGGGATGGTCTTGGCGCCGGTGGCCACCGTGACCCCGCCCTTGAGCAGCCGGCTGATGTACGGGTGCGCCCGGAACGTCTCGAACTCGCGCTGCGGGTTGAGGTCGCCGTACTTCCAGTCGAGCCCGATGATGAGCCCGACCGCGACGGTCTTCTCGCCCAGCGAGTAGAGGAAGCCGCCGCCGAAGGTGGACGGCGTCATCGGGTACCCCAGCGTGTGCATCACGCGGTTGTTCCCGAACGGGCTGGCCTCGGGGAACTGGACGATCGCCTTCATCCCGAGCGAGAGGACCTGCGGGTTGGCGCCCCCGCCGAAGTGCTCGGCGAACTGGCGCGACAGGACCCCGTGCGTGCCGTCGGCCAGGATGGTGACCGCGGCGCGGATCTCCTCGGCCGGCAGGTGGTTGCCCTTCGGGGTGCCGTCCGCGCGCAGGCCCAGCTCGCCGAGACGGACGCCCCGCACGGCCCCGCCCTCGACGATCAGCGTCCGGGCGGTGTACCCGTGGTAGACCTCCACGCCCAGCTTGTCGGCCTGCTCGGCCAGGAACTGGGCCAGGCGGGACGCCGAGATGACCACGTCGCCGGTGTGGTGCATGCGCGCCGGCACCATCCGTTCCGGGATCCGGTTCGCGTGCCTGGCGCGGAGGAACATCAGGTCCTCGCGCTCCACCGGCACCATCGTCTCGGTGAAGCTGTGGCGCATGTCACGCCAGCCCGGCAGCAGGTCGTCGAGGACGGCCGGCTCGAAGGCGGCACCGGACAGCACGTGGTTGCCGGGCGCCGGCGCCTTGTCGATCACCGCGACGGCGACCTCGCGACCGGCGGCCCGGGCGGCCTGCTTGGCGCGGATCGCCGCCCCGAGGCCGGCGGGTCCGGCGCCGACGATGAGGATGTCGATGCCGACCATCTACCTGGCCTCCTGCGCTGCGCGCGTCAGCTGCGGGACGACCGTCTCCAGATCGCCGACGATGCCGAAGTCCGCGTAGTTGAAGATCCGCGCGCGCGGATCCTTGTTGATCGCCACCACCGTGTCCGACATCTGCATCCCGGACACGTGCTGCACGGCGCCGGAGATGCCCACCGCCACGTACAGCTTGGGGGCGACCGTCTGGCCGGTCTGGCCGACCTGGTAGTCGTGGCTCCGGAAGCCGTCCTCCACCGCGTGGCGGCTGGCGCCCACCTTGGCCTCGTCGCCCAGCAGGTGCTCGAGGCTTTGGGCCAGGGGCTGCAGGAGCCGGTCGAAGTCGCCCTTGCTCCGGATGCCGTGCCCGCCGGACACGATGATCTTGGCGTCGCGGATGTTGACCTTGGACACGAAGGACTCGACCGCGGTCACGTCGGGGCCCACGAGATCGGTCGGCAGGTCCGGCACGATCCGGACCACCTCGCCCCGTCGGGCGTCGTCACGCGGCGGGACCTTGAACACGCCCGGCCGGACCGTGGCCATCTGCGTGGGCGAGTCCTTGGTCATGATGGTGGCCATGATGTTGCCGCCGAGGGCAGGGCGCGTCTGCTTGAGGATGCCGACCAGCGCGTTGCCGCCCTTCGTGTGGTCGCCGATCTCGAGCTTGGTGCAGTCCGCGGTGAGGCCGGAGTCGCACGCGTAGGCGATGCGCGGGGCCAGCTCGCGGCCCATCGGCGTGGCGCCGAAGAGCATGACCTGCGGGTGCCGCTCGTTGACCAGCGCCGCCACGGCCGCCTTGAACGGAATCGGCGAGAACGTCGCGAGCATCGGGTGCTCGAGGGCGTAGACGGCGTCGGCGCCGCGGCCGATCAGCTCGCTCGGCAGGTCGCCGGCGACGTCGCACGGCAGGACGACCCCCACCTTCTCGCCCACCAGGTCCGCCAGCTCGCGGGCCTTGCCCAGCAGCTCGAGGCTGACCGACTTGAGGCCGTCACCCTCGCGCTCGGCCAGCAGCCAGAACTCGCCGCGGTAGGTGGGCTCCTTGCCGTCGAGAGCGTAGGCGCCCTCCTCGTGGGCCGCGGGCCCGCCGGTGGCCAGGCGGTACTTCGCCTGGACCCGCCGCACCAGGTCGGCCGCGTCGGCGACCATCACGCACTGCTTCGCCCGGTCCTCGGACGGCGAGAAGATGCGGTACACGGTCGTCCGCGAGCCCTTGATGCCCACCTTGTCCGGGGTGGCGCCGACGTCGGCGGCACTCCAAGTGTGGATCGCGGAGCTGCGGGCGGCCCGGGCGGCGGCGAAGCCGGCGTACAGCGTGTCCGTGCAGGCGGTGACCGTGACGAGGACAGGGAACCGCGTGGGGACCACGTCCTCGGTGCCCGCCGCTCCGATGCGCCGGAACTTGAGGACCGGGTCCGTGTGGACGTCCTGAGCGTAGGCGATCTGGTCGATCCCCAGGTCCTCGGCCAACTGGGGCGGGACCTGCGCCGTGTCGCCGTCCACGGACTGCATGCCCGACACGATCACGTAGTTGCGGTCGCCGCCGAACAGCTCGGTCTCGATGCGCCGGATCGCCTGGGCCAGCGAGTACGCCGTGGCCACGGTGTCCGCCCCGCCCATCGCGCGGTCCGTCAGCAGGACAGCCTCGCCCGGCGCCCGAGACAGGCAGTCAACGAGCACCTCGCGGGCCTGGGGCGGCCCCATCGTGAGGTAGACGGTCCGGGCTTCGGGATCAGCCGCGGTGATCCGCCTCGCGAACGTCAGCGCGTGGAGGTCGAGCGGGTTGAGGACGCTGTCGAGGAGACCGCGGCGCAGCGTGCCCTTCTCCCGATCCCATGCGTCCTCGGGGATGTTGCTGACGTCCGGGACCTGCTTCACGAGGACGATGCAGTGCATTGGCACCTACCGGAACTGGCCGCACGGAGGCGGCGCGGACATGGTTGGCTGTGCGGAGGGGACGCGTTGCCCGGCCGCTCCCGCGACCCTGACCGTACGACCGTACCAAGCCCGGCGCCAGACCGTCCCACACCCTCCGTCCCGAGCTCGGGGGCGATGCGGCCCCCGACGAGCGGCCATGTGGTCCGCGCGGCACCGGCTCAGCCGACTCTCGACCCGGCAACGTGGGAAGTGGAGCGTAAACGATTTCCGCCGTCGGGGCGAGACTCGTTGGCGGCGGCCGGCCCGCCCGCTCCGGCAGGGCGGGCACCGGACCCGCCAAACGCGGGGCGACGAGGCCGACGCCGCGCCCCCTGCCCGTCGTGACGGCCTGTCGGCCCGCTGGCCGCTGGGCGATGTGCGCGTGGCGCGCGTGGCCTCAGGCCGCCTCTGCCGCGGCCGCGGCCGCGTCCTCGTCCCCGGCGTCCGAGCGCGTGTCGCCGAACGAGAGGTAGAGCTCCTCCTCCTGCGCCATGTGCAGCCGGAGGATCGCATCGAGCCCGTACAGCAGGCGGCGCAGGTCCGTGAGGTCCTCCGGGGCCGGGCCCGCCTCGGGCAGCTCGCGCACGAGACGGTCGATGTACCGGACGAGGTGGAAGATCTCGGTGTGCGTGCGGTGGAGGCCGGCCGTCACGTCCTCGTTGCCGAGGGCGCTCGCGAGGAGCGGGAAGACCTCTCGATCCTCCTGGCGCTCGTGCGGCACGAGTTCGTCCACCAGGAAGGCCCGCATCGCCCCCAGGCCCGCCATCGCCTGCGCGGCGGACATCGAGCCCAGCCGGTCGGCCAGCGGGCGGATGCCGCCGATCGAGGGGCCGAGGCCGCGGTGCTCGTGGCGGAGCCGGCCGCCCACGTCCGACCAGCCGGGGATCCTCACCGCCTTCGCCGTGCCGCCGGCGAGCGCTCGCAGCGCGTTGAGGATGACGATCACGTCGATCGCCTCCTGCAGCAGGGCGCCGAAGACGGGCGGCAGGGCGCCGGCCATCGCCGCCAGCATCGCCACGACCGACATGCCCATGCCGGCGACGACGCTCTGCACCGCGATCATCCGGGCGCGGCGCGAGATCAGCAGCGCCTCCGTCAGCCGGTCGAGCCGATCCACCGTGATCACCACGTCGGCCGCCTCGGAGCTGGCCGTCGCGCCGCGGGCGCCCATCGCCACGCCGACGTCGGCCGCCGCCAGCGCCGGGGCGTCGTTGAGCCCGTCGCCGACCATGACCAGGATCCCGCCCGCCTCCGCCTTCTCGTCGGCGACCGCGTCCACCTTGTCGGTCGGGGTCCGCTCGGCGAGCACCGCGTCCACGCCGATCGCGGCCCCCACCATGTCGGCCACGCCGTAGTGGTCGCCCGTCACCATCACGGTTCGCCGGATGCCCGCACGCCGCAGGGAGCGGATGGCCCGTGGCGTCTCGGGGCGGATCGGGTCGTCGAGGAGCAGGGCCCCGACCACCTCGCCGCCGGCGGCCACGAACACCCCCGTTGCCCCCTCGAGGCTGACCCGCCGACGCGCCTCGCGCGCCCAATCCGGCAGCTCGCCGCCGGCCGCCGCGTACTCGGCGGTTCCCACGCGGACCTCGACGCCGTCCACGACACCGCGGACGCCGGCGCCCGCCACCTCCTCGACCGCGCTCGGGAGCACCACGGGGACGCCACGCTCGGTGGCACCGCGCACGATGGACGACGCGAGGACATGCGGCGAGACCTGCTCCACCGACGCCGCCAGGCGGAGGACCTCCTCGGCGGACCGGTCGGGCGCCAGGAGCACGTCCGCCAGGTGGGGGCGACCCGCCGTCAGGGTGCCCGTCTTGTCGAACAGCATCACGCGGGCGCGGGCGAGGGCCTCGAGCGCACCGCCCCCCTTGACGATGATCCCGCGCTTCGCCGCGCGGCTGATGCCGGCCACGATGGCAATAGGCGCCGCGAGCAGCAGCGGACAGGGCGTGGCGACCACCAGCACGGCCAGGGCGCGCTCGGGCTGCCCCGACGCCAGCCAGGCGACCGCGGCGATCCCGAGCGAGAGCGGGACGAACAGCAGCGCGTAGCGGTCCGCGAGGCGCACGAACGGCGCCTTGGACGACTGCGCCTCCTCGACTAGGCGCACGATGCCGGCGTAGGTGCTGTGCTCGGCCGTGGCCGTGGCGACAAGCGTGAACGGCGAGCCCGCGTTGACGGTGCCGGACGACACCGCATCGCCCGGGCCGCGAGTCGCGAGCCGCGCCTCGCCCGTGAGCGCCGACTCGTCCAGCACAGCTGGCTCGCCGACCACGGTGCCGTCCACGGGGATCACCTCGCCGGGCTTGACCAGCAGGCGGTCGCCCTGGGCAACCGCCCCCACAGGCCGGTCCACGATGCCCTCGCGCTCGTGCCGGTGGACCAGACGTGGCGCCCGCGACACGAGCGCCGTCAGCTCGCGGTGGGCGCGTCCCTCCGCATACCGCTCCAGCGCGCCGCCGGTGGCCAGCATCACCGCGATCACCGCCGCCGTGAGCGGCTCGTTGAACAGGAGCGCCCCGACGATGGCGAGGAGCGCGATGATGTCCACTCCGGCCTCGCGGCCGATGAGGTCGGCGACGATCGAGGCGGCCAGCCAGGCCGCCACGATGATCGACGGGACGCTCCAGACGAGCGCAGCCAGGTCGGCGCGGCCGGCGACCCACAGGGCGCCGCCCAGCGCGAGGCCGCCGAGGCTGAGGGGCAGGAGGACCCGCTCGGCGAGCCTGCCGAGCGCGGAGACGAACGGGCGCATGGGTCGAATCTATCCGGGATGGCAACCGCGACGCGAGGGTCGCCAGCGCGACGAGTCGGACCGCGACGCGACGCGACGCCGCGGCGGCGGCGGTTCAGGCGCCCGACGGCGCCCCGCCGGCACGGCCTTCGGCACCCTCGGCGCCGCCGGATCGGAGCAGCGCCTCCGCCCACGCGCCCACCCCGGGCCAGACGCGGTCCGCGCCCGCGGCCAGGAAGG
>JAJXTS010000147.1 GCA_021783595.1 Chloroflexota bacterium
GACCAGGCATCGCGCGAAGCGCCCCACATGCGCTATCCTCTCGGCCGGTTCTGGGCCCGTAGCTCAACGGTAGAGCGGGGGACTCTTAATCCCTAGGTTCAGGGTTCGAATCCCTGCGGGCTCACCAGACCCCACGATTCCACGCACGCGGCGCAGCCCCTCCGGTCCTGCCGGAGGGGTTTTCGTTGCTGGGGGCGTCGGCGGACCGCACGCCGGCGGCGGGCCGGACTTGACGGGCGCCTCAGGGGTTTCCTGCAGGCGTCTGTACCCGACGGCAGGTGCCATCGATCCAACCGGCACGCGGCCAGGTGCCCATGGCACCCGCGGGCTGGGTCCTTGGCACCGGGTCGCGGCGACCATCGGGTCTGAGCCGACCCGCCCCCACGGACGACCATGGGGACTGGCGTCCCGGCCGTAGTGCCGCCGTCGCCACCGGATCCCCGGGGGCCGGCGGTGCATGGATGGGCGAGGTCAACCGATGCAGGACGACGGGCTGTACGCCGCGCTCGTGCGACGGGGGATGACCCGCCGGTCCTTCCTCCAATTCTCGGCCGCGATGGCTGCCGCCCTGGCCCTCCCCGCCGCCCACGCACCGCGCATCGCTGCCGCCGTCGAGGCGAGCAAGCGCCTGCCGGTGGTCTGGATCCGCGCCCAGTCGTGCGGCGGGAACACCGAGGCGCTGCTGCGCTCCGCCAGTCCTGACACGGTTGCGCTGTTCCTGGACGTGCTCGACATCCGGTACCACGACGCATTCCTCGGCGTCTCGGGAGGGGACGCCCAGCTCGCCCTGACGAGCGCGATGGACCTCTTCCCCAACGGCTACCTGGCGGTGGTGGAGGGCTCCGTTCCCGACGGCGCGTCCGGCGGCTACTGCCTCCTCGGCGGCCGCCCGGCGGCGGACGTGGTCCGGGACGTGGCCGCCGGCGCCATCGCGACGATCGCGGTGGGCTCGTGCGCCTGCGACGGAGGCGCGCCCGCGGCGGGCGACAACTCGACGCAGGCCCGCGGGGTGAGGGACCTCGTCGGGGGCGCGCCGTACATGGCGCTGCCGGGCTGCCCGGTGAACCCGGTCAACCTGGCGTCGGTGATCGTGCACTACATCGCGTACAACCAGCTTCCCCCGGCTGACCTCGCCGGGCGGCCGCTGTTCGCCTACGGCAACCTCATCCACAACCAGTGCGAGCGGCGGCCACACTTCGAGTTCGGCGAGTACGCCCTCGAGTGGGGCGACGAGGGCGCCCAGAAGGGCTGGTGCCTGTACAAGCTGGGCTGCAAGGGCCCGGAGACCATGGGCAACTGCCCCACGGTCCGGTACGGCGAGCAGGTCAGCTGGAACGTTCGCGCGGGGCACGGCTGCGTCGGCTGCATGACGCCCAGCTTCTGGAACGAGATGGGGCCCGCGTACCGGCGGCTCCCGTCGCCCGTGCCCTTCCTCCCCAACCTGACCGTGGACGTGGTGGGCGGAGCCCTGCTCGGCGGGATCGCGGGCGTGACCGGGGTGCACGCCGTCGGCATGGGTGCCCGGTTCAAGCGGCGGCGCATGATCGCCGCGCGCGAGCGTGCCAGCGTTGCGGCTGGCGGGCCGGGCAGCCCGCGGGCCGAGGCCGGATCGCGAGCCGCCAGCGCCGCGCCCGTCATCGTTCCGGGACCGCCGCCGGCCCCGGCGCCCGGCATCGCCGAGCCGGCGCCCGGCATCGCCGAGCCGGCGCCCTCTGCCGACGCGGCGGCCGTCATCGCCCCCGGCTCCGACACGGGGGAGCGCTGACGTGGCCAGGATCGTCATCGACCCCGTCACCCGCGTGGGCGGCAGCCTTCGCCTCGAGTTCGCGCTGGACGGCGACAGGATCGCGGACGCCTGGGCGTCGGGCATGGTGTTCCGGGGGCTCGAGGCCGGGCTGCGCGGGCGCGACCCGCGTGACGCGTGGCTGCTCGCGCAGCGCATCTGCGGCACCTGCAGCGGCGTCCACGCCGTCGCGTCGGTGCGTGCGGTCGAGAACGCGCTGGGGATCAAGATCCCGGTCAACGCCCGGATCATCAGGAACCTACTCGCGGGCACCATGCTGGTCCGCGACCACGTCACGGACTTCTACCTCTCGCAGCTCGTGGACTGGGTGGACGTCCAGGCGGCGACCACCGCTGACCCGACGGCCACGGCCGCCCTCGCGGCGACCCAGGCGCAGCGCCCCGGCGCGGCTGCGGCCGACTTCGCCAAGGTGCGCGACCGCATCGCGGCCGAGCTCGGCAGCGGACACCCGGGGGTGCTCGGCAACGGCTGGTGGGGGCACCCGGCGTACCGTCTGTCGCCCGAGCAGGACCTGCTGCTGGTTGCCCACATGCTCGAGGCCATCGACTGGCAGCGCGGATTCATGCGCCTCCAGGCGCTGTTCGGCGGCAAGGACCCGCATCCGCAGTCGTTCCTGGTGGGCGGCATGGCGCTGGTGCCTCCCTGGGGAGGGCCGGCCGGCTCCACCGGCCGGGACCACCCGCAGGTTCCCGACGCCAACGCCCCGGGGGCGCTCGGCGCGGATGGGTTCGGCCTGGCCGTGGACCTGCTCGCGACGGCGCGCGCCTTCGTGGCCCAGGTGTTCGTGCCCGACGTGGCGCTCATCGCGGCGGCCTACCCGGACTTCGTCGGGGTGGGCGCGGGACCCGGCGGCTACCTGTCGGCCGGGGAGTACCCGAGGGGCCCGGTGGACGCGCCCGACCTGCTCCTGCCGACGGGCCGTCTCGACGCGGGCAACCTCGAGGCGAGCCAGAGCGTGAGCGGCGCGGAGTTCGCGGAATCCGTCGTCAGCTCTTGGTACAGCTACCCAGGCGGCAGCGACGTGCTGCTCGGGGGCAATCGCGGCCAGACCACTCCCGCCTGGCCGGGCCCGGCGCTTCCCCTGCAGTCGCTGGAGGGGGCGGGCGCCTACTCGTGGGTGAAGTCGCCGCGCTACCGGGGCGTCCCGATGGAGGTCGGACCGCTGGCCCGCGTGTTCGTGGGCCTCGCCAACGGCCAGGCCGACGTCGCGGTGGCGGTGGCGGCGCGCATCGCCCCGCTGAAGCTGTCGGTGAGCGGCCTCGCCGGCGTGGTCGGCCGCATCCTCGCGCGCTCGGCCGAGGCGGAGATCGTCATCGGGCACCTGGGGACCTGGCTGGCTGACCTGCGCACAAACCTCGGCACGGGCGACGTGTCCGTCGCCGACATCTCGTCCTGGGACCCGGCGTCCTGGCCGTCCGAGGCACAGGGCTACTCCCTGGGCGAGGGACCGCGCGGCACCGTCGCCCACTGGGTCGCCATCCGGGACAAGGTCGTCAGCGACTACCAGGTCATCGACGCGTCGACCTGGAACCTGTCCCCGCGAGACGGCACGGGGCTGCGCGGGCCGGTCGAGGCGGCGCTGGTCGGCATCGCCGTGGCCGATCCCGCCCGCCCGCTCGAGGCGCTGCGCGTCGTCCACTCGTTCGCTCCGTGCACCGGCTGCGCGGCCCACGCCTTCGGCCCCCGGCGGGACGCGCCCGGCGGGACGCGCCAGCACACCGTGGAGGGCATCCGATGACAGCGCTCGACGACATCCGGGCGGTGCCCGCCACGGTCAGCGCCGGGGCGGCGGCAGCGGGAGGTCCGGACGCTCACCACGGGCTCGAGCGCCCGCACGATCGCGTGGCGGTGTACATCTGGCAGGCGCCGGTGCGGGTCACGCACTGGCTGACGGCCGCGTGCATCGTCACGCTCAGCCTCACGGGCGGCTACATCGCGGACCCGTTCCTGCTCCCGCCGGGCGGCAGCGTCATGACCACAATCCGGATGATCCACATCATCACGGCCCTGGCGTTCCTGGTCTCCGGCGTCGTCCGGACGGTCTACCTGCTGGCGGGCAACCGCTTCGTCCGCTGGACGGCGTTCATCCCGACCAACCGCCGGCAGTTCACCGAGCTGTTCCGGCAGGCCGGGTTCTACGGTTTCGTCCGCCGGGAGATCCCCAAGGTCCTGGGCCACAACCAGCTCGCGGCCGCGGCCTACCTGGCCCTGTTCGCCCTGCTGCTCGTGGAGACCGTCACGGGCTTCGCCCTCGACGGGCTGATGGGCGCCGAGCCCGGTGCCACGGCCTTCGCCTGGCTGCGCGAGCTGCTCGGGCCGCAGATGCTGCGCCTGGTCCACCACCTGACGATGTGGCTGATCCTCGCGATCGCGCTGTTCCACGTGTACAGCTGCGTGCTGGTGGACCACATCGAGAACGTGGGCGTGGTGTCCAGCATGATCACGGGCTTCAAGTTCCCGACGCGCGAGGAGGTCGTGGAGTCCCGCGACGGCGGCCCCGAGCTCCTCGAGCAGGCGACCGCGAAGGCGCACGCATGATCGGCGCGCCGGACGGACCGGCTGTGGTGATCGGGGTGGGCAACGTCCTGCGCCGCGACGACGGCGTGGGCGTGCGCCTGGTGGAGGAGCTGCGCTGCGTGACGGCGCGCGAGCCGGGTGCCCTGCCCGGCGCCACCCGCCTCGTAGACGGCGGCACCCTGGGGTTGGACCTCCTAGCCCACGTCGAGGGCGCGCGCAGCCTGCTGTTCCTGGACGCGGTGGACTTGGGCCAGCCGGCAGGCACCGTGAGCGTGCTGCACGGGGACGCCATCGAGGCAACGGTTGACACGTGGGGACGGGCGCTGCCGGGCGGTGTCGGCGAGCTGCTCGCCGTGGCCCGACTCGCCGACTGCCTGCCGCCCGCGGTGGCGCTGGTGGGCGTCCAGGCCGCGGACACCGGCGACGGCCCGGGCCTGTCGGCGCGCGTCGAGGCGGCCGTGCCGAGCGCGGTCGCCGCGGCCTGCCGGGCCCTGCTCGACCTCGATGGGCCGGTGACCGGTCCGACCCTCCGGCCGAGCCGGTCCGGGACCGCGGAAGGGGCGACGGCGTGAAGCGGCGAATGGACAAGACCCTGCGCCTCCTGATCCTGCTCAACCTGGTCACCGTCGCGATGCTCGCCTCGCTCATGGTCGCCAACTGGCTGCAGATCATCCCCACGCGCTCGTCCGGCGCCGGCTCCGACGCTCCCGCCGCGGCGGGCGCCTCCCCCTCGGCTGGCCTGTTCCAGATGGGCATGGCGCACATCCCCACGTCTGCCCAGTGCGTCCTGTGCCACGAGGGGGGAGGCTCGAGCTCAGTCAAGACCATCCCCGCGATGGGCCACCAGCTCGCCGGCTTCACCGCGTGCCTGACCTGCCACACCAACGACAAGCTGGGCCGGGCGGCACCCGGACATGACGGCATCCCGGAGAGCGAGTGCACCAACTGCCACAAGGAGCCCACCCAGGGCCCGTCCATCACGCAGGCGCACGCCGCCCTGAACAAGCCCTGCCTGGACTGCCACGGCTCGGTCGCCCACCTGCCGACGTCGATGGTCGGACGGAACCAGACGGACTGCGAGCTGTGCCACAAGCCCAACCCGTCGCCGCCGCCGATCAGGCCGCACCCCGATCCCCAGGGCCTCGCGTGCCGCGACTGTCACCAGAGCTCGAGCGTCGGCGCGCTCCCCATCAGCCACGCCCTGTACGGCGACGACACGTGCGTGCTGTGCCACGACGTCGGCGGCGCCTCGAGGGTGCCTTCGGCGGCCAGCCCGACGCCCGCCTCCACGCTGCCGCCGCCGCCCACCACGATCGCCCCGACGCCGTCGGGCTGACGCGCCAGGGCGACGGCGGCCGGCGGACGTGCCGCATCATGGGCGCGTGCCGGATCCGCTGGTCCTGACCTGGGACGACCTCGACCGCCTGGTGGCCGTGCTTGCCGACGAGGCGGGGCGCGACTATGACCTCGTGCTCGCGATCACGCGTGGCGGGCTGGTCCCCGCCGGGATGCTCGCCTACCGTCTCGACCTGCGGGAGATCCTCGTGGCGGGGGTCGAGTTCTACCGGAGCGAGGGCGGGACGCACCCCGAGCCGCGCGTGCTGCACTTCCCGGACGCGACCCTGCTCGCGGGGAAGCGCATCCTGGTGGTGGACGAGGTCTGGGAGACCGGGGAGACCATGTCGGAGGTGCTGGCCCGGGTCCGTGCCACCGGCGCCCGGCCCGTCTCCGCGGTGCTGCACTACAAGCCCGGCCGATCGCGGGTGGCCGGCCGCCCGGACCACTACGCCGCGATCGTCGAGGGCTGGGTCACCTACCCGTACAAAGCCGGCGGCTGACGCGGCTCTCATGCGGCTCTCAGCGGAGGCTGGTGTACTCATGTCCAACGCGGCACTCCCGGTGGTTCTCCTCCTCCCTCCTCCCCACCGAGAGTGCCGCGCTCGTCTGTCCCGCCATCGGTGCTGCCCTTGAGCCGGCTCCCGCGCCCGGACCCGTCCCCGCCCGGCTCCGCGGGGCCGGGCCAC
>JAJXTS010000148.1 GCA_021783595.1 Chloroflexota bacterium
GGCGCCCGTGCCGGGCCCCGCGGCCGGCTCCGCCGCCGGGGCCGCGATCCTGCCGCCGCCGAGGCAGACGTCACCGTCGTAGAGGACGCACGCCTGGCCGGGCGCGGCCGCCCAGACTGGCGCGTCGAGCTCGGCCGTCCAGCGGCCCCCCAGCGCGGGCTCGGACGGCGTGGCGGGGCGGACGAGGGCGTCCACGAGTGGCGCCCGGTGACGGATCCGGACCTGGGCGCGGAACGGCTGCCACGCGCCGCTCGGGTCGCGCGACGTCGGCGGCGCCCCGGCGATGAAGGACGTCGAGTCAAAGGCCACCGACCGGCGCTCGAGGTCCTGGCGCCGCCCCAGCCGGACCGTGTTCGTCGCCGCGTCCACCAGCGTGACAAACCGCGGCTCGCCGAGCGCCACGCCCAGCCCCCGGCGCTGGCCCACGGTGAACCCAGCGGCCCCGCCGTGCTCCCCGACCACGGTGCCATCGGCGTCCACGAGCTGGCCGGGCGCCGGGACCCAGCCGCGATGCCGCAGCTCGGCGCGATAGTCGCCGCCCGGCACGAAGCAGATCTCCTGGCTCTCCGGCTTGTCGGCCGTGACCAGGCGCAGCGACCGGGCGATGGCCCGGACCTGGGGCTTGTCGAGGCTGCCGAGGGGGAAGCGGCTGAACTGCAGCTGGTCCTGGCGCAGCCCGTGGAGGAAGTAGGTCTGGTCCTTGTGCCCGTCCGCCGCGGCCAGGAGCCGCGCGCGCGGTCCGTCGGGCGTCTCCACCGCGTCGCGCCGGGCGTAGTGGCCGGTCGCCACGGACTCGCAGCCGTACAGGTGGCGGGCTCGCCCCAGCAGCGCGCCGAACTTGACCAGGGTGTTGCACTCGATGCACGGTGACGGGGTCCGACCGCGCGCGTAGTCGGCCACGAACGGCCCGATCACGCCGGCCTCGAACGCGCGCTCGAGGTTCATCACGTAGAAGGGAATGCCCAGCCGGGCCGCAACCCGCCGCGCGTCGTCGGCGGCGTCGGCCGAGCAGCACGACCGGCGGAACTCCGAGACGCTGTCGGCCGAGTCGTGGAGCCGCATCCACACGCCGACGACCTCGTGGCCCTCCTCGTGGAGCAGCGCGGCGGCCACCGAGGAATCCACACCCCCGGACATGGCGACAAGGACCCGGCTCATCGGCCGATTGTACGGCGCTGCCCCTCGCGCCCCGGAAGTCGCGCCCGGCGCCCCGGTCAGCGGCGCGGGGTGAAGTCCCAGGGCGCCAGGCGACCGGCGAGGGCGTCGCGCGCGAGCAGCACCGCGCCCTCCGCCGGCTCGCGGTCGAGCGTCTCCAGGCGCGCGCCGGGAGCGCCCAGGAGGACCGCCGCCCGGATCCGCCCGGCGAGCCAGGGCGACGCGACCAGCAGCCCGCCGTAGAGCACGACCGTCGGGCTCTCGCCGAGGCCCAGCCGCTCCACCTCCTCGCGGACGGCCCCGGCCACGCGCCCGCACCAGCGGTCCACCAGGCGCGCGGGGTAGGCGTCGCCGAGCTCCGCGGCCCGCGCGACCGCCACGGCGAGCGCCGCCGCTTCGGGCCCGGGACGCCGCCCGTGCCAGGCGAGGCCCGCGGCACGCACCGCCTCCGCGAGGGGCTCGGACACGCGACCGGCCCTGGCGGCGCGCGCCGCCAGGGCACCCAGGACGTACCCGCCGCCGAAGATCCCGTGGCCCCGGTCCGTGACCCGTCCGCCCGGCCCCCGGCCGATCACGTTCCCGCCGGTGGACACCGGGACCACCAGGCCCACGCCATCGGCGGTGCCGCAGCGCAGGACCGCCAGCGTGTCGTTGGAGGCCATCACCCGCGTGCCCGGCAGCCGCCCCGCCAGCGCCGCCTCCATGGCCCGGGCGTGCGCGGGCCGATCCAGGCCCGCACCGGCGACGAAGACGAGCGCTGGCGCGATCGGGCCGGAGGCGCGCAGTGCGAGCACGGCGATCCGATCGGCCGCCACCGCCAGCCCGTGCCGCTTGGGGTTGGCGCCGTCGCCCTCGGCCCGGCCCAGCGGCGTCCCGTCCGGCAGCGCCGCGAGCGCGACGGTCTTGGTGGCGCCCGCGTCCACCCCGACCAGCCCGGCGGCCCCGGGAGCGGTCACGTGGCGGCGGTCACGAGGCGACGCCGGGCGCCCCCGCGATCTCTGCGATCGGGCTGCCGCCGGCAACCCGCGTCAGCACCGCGGGCACCACGCGGCAGGCCTCGTCCACCTCGGCATCCGTCGTGGTCCTGCCGAGCGAGATCCGGAGCTGGCCGCGCGCGACATCGTCGGGATAGCCCATCGCGGTCAGCACGTGGCTGACCTCGGTCGATCCCGACGCGCAGGCCGAGCCCGTGGACACGGCGATCCCCTCGAGGTCCAGGGCCAGGGCCACCGAGCCCCCCTCGAGACCCCGCGCGACGAACGAGGCGATGTGCGGCAGACGCTCCGTGGGGTGGCCGGTCGCCTCGGCGAGCCCGGTCGCCACCACGGCCGCCTCCAGGCGGTCACGCTGGGCCCGGACACGCGGCAGCAGCTCCGCCCGCTCCGCCGCTCGCAGCTCGAAGGCCCGAGCCATGCCCACGGCGCCGGCCACGTTCTCCGTGCCCGCCCGCCGGTGCCGCTCCTGGCCGCCGCCATGCTGCTGGGCGAGGATGTGGGTGCCCCGCCGGATCCAGAGCGCCCCGACGCCCTTGGGGCCCTCGACCTTGTGGGCGGCGAGCGACACGAGGTCCGCGCCGAGGTCCTCCACGCTGAACTCGGTCCACGGCGCGGCCTGCACCGCGTCCACGTGCAGCAGGATCCCCCGCCGCGCCCTCACCCGCTCGACGATCTCGGCAATCGGCTGGAGCGTGCCCACCTCGTTGTTGCCCAGGATGACGGACACGAGCGTCGTCCGGTCGTCCAGCGCGCGCGCCAGCGCGTCTGGGTCCACCCGGCCGAGCCGGTCCACGCCCACCTCGAGCACCTCGAACCCGAACTTCTCCAGGTAGCGCAGGGCGTGGAGGGTGGCGTGGTGCTCCACGGCCGTCGTCACGAGCCGGCTGCCCCGCGGGCGGCCCGCCCAGGCCGCGCCCTTGAGGGCGAGGTTCGTCGCCTCCGTGCCGCCGCTCGTGAACACGATCTCGCGCGGATCCGCGCCGATCGACCGGGCCAGCCGCTCATGGGCGTCGTCGAGCGCCTCGCGGGCGGCGCGGCCGAATGCGTGGGCCGACGAGGGATTGCCGAACGTGCCGCCAAGGAGCGGCAGCATGCCCTCGAGCACCTCGGGGCGCAGCGGGGTCGTGGCGGCGTGGTCGAGGTAGATCGGCATGGCCCCCGATTGTACGACCGGCCTGCCGGGACGGCCCCGCGCCCCGGCCGGGCGCAGCGAGTGGCCCCGCCTCGCCCTACTCCCGCTCGGTGCCGCGCGCCATGTCGTACGCCCGGCCCCGCTCCTTCTCGCGCTCCTGCTTGCCGAGGATGCGCTTGCGCAGGCGGATCGCCGTGGGCGTGACCTCCACCAGCTCGTCCGCCCCGATGAACTCGATCGAGCTCTCGAGGGTCAGCGGCCGCGGCGGCGTCAGGCGCAGCGCCTCGTCGTGGGCGTGGGTCCGGATGTTGGTGAGCTTCTTCTCCTTGCACGCGTTGACGTCCATGTCGCCGGGACGCGCGTTCTCGCCCACGACCATGCCCTCGTAGACGTCCACGCCCGACCCGATGAACAGGTCCGACCGGTCCTGCAGGTTGAACAGCGCGTACGCGTTCGACGTCCCCTGCCGGTCCGAGACCAGCACGCCGTTGGTGCGGTGCGTGACCTCGCCCGCCCACGGCCCGTAGCCCTCGCCGATCTGGTGGAGCAGCGCCGTGCCGCGCGTCTCGGTGAGCAGCTGGCCTCGGTACCCGATCAGGCCGCGCACCGGCAGCACGAACTCCATCCGGACGCGGCCGTCGGCGTCGGTGCTCATCTGGTCGAGGCGGCCCTTGCGACCGGCCATCGCGGTCTGCACCTCGCCGATGAAGTCGGGCGGGATGTCGATGGTGATCCGCTCGTACGGCTCCATGACCTCGCCGTCCACTTCGTGGAGGATGACCTCCGGCCGGGAAACGGTGAGCTCATAGCTCTCGCGCCGCATCTGCTCGATCAGCACCGCGAGCTGGAGCTCGCCGCGGCCCCGGACCTCGAAGGTGTCGCCGGACTCGGTGGGCCGGACCTGGATGGATACGTTGCCCAGCACCTCGCGTTCGAGGCGGGCCCTGATCTGGCGCGACGTGACGTACTTGCCGTCGCGGCCGCCGAGCGGCGAGGTGTTGACGCCGAACGTCATCCGCAGGGTTGGCTCGTCCACGTCGAGGCGGGGCAGCGGGCGCGGGTCCGAGGGGTCGGTCAGCGTGTCGCCGATGGTGACCTCGGGCAGTCCGGCCACGGACACGATCTCGCCGGGGCCAGCCTCCGCAATGTCCACGCGCTCCATGCCGCGCGCCGTCTGGAGGCTGGTGACGGTGCCCGACAGGGTCACCGTGCGACCCGGCTCGACCGTGCCCGAGGCGTCGTCCGCCTCGTCGCGCAGCACGCTCACGCGCTGGCCGACGCGGATCGTGCCGTTGCGGATGCGGCCCACGGCCATCCGGCCCACGTACTCGTTCGCCGACAGGTTGGTGACCAGCAGCTGGAGCGGGTGGCCGGGCTCGTACGTCGGCGCCGGCGTGACCGCCACGAGCAGGTCCAGGAGCGGGCGAAGGCTGGTCCCGGGCACCGCGAGGTCGCGCGTCGCGGTGCCGAGCTTGGCGTTCGTGTAGACGACCTGGAACTCGATCTGGTGCTCGTCCGCGCCGAGATCCATGAACAGCTCGTACACGTCGTCGAGCACCTCGGCCGGGCGCGCGTCGGTGCGGTCGATCTTGTTCAGCGCCACCACGACCGGCAGGTGCCGCGCCATCGCCTTCTGGAGCACGTAGCGCGTCTGCGGCAGCGGGCCCTCGGCCGCGTCCACCAGCAGCAGCACGCTGTCCACCATCAGCAGCGAGCGCTCCACCTCCCCGCCGAAGTCCGCGTGGCCGGGCGTGTCCACGATGTTCAGCCGCACGCCGCCATGCTCGATGGTGGTCTGCTTGGCAAGGATCGTGATGCCCTTCTCGCGCTCGAGGTCCATCGAGTCCATCACGCGGTCCACAACCGCCTGGTTCTCGCGGAATACGCCGGTCTGGCGGAGCATCGCGTCCACCAGGGTGGTCTTGCCGTGGTCCACGTGGGCCACGATCGCCACGTTGCGCAGGTCGGCGCGGACGGCGGTGGGGATGGCGGGGGCGGTGGGCACGGCAGGGCTGGGAGTGTCGCTCATGGGTAAGCCAAGTGTCGCACATGCGCGGCAAGCGGGCGCCGGGAGGCATTCGGGCCGACGGATCATGTCGCCGGCGCCCCGCGCCCGCCACGTCCCTGGGGGTGTCCGAGGCCGATTGGCCTGTCGCCACTCCCCTCGAGCCGGTGCCCGCTCACCCCGCCGGGGTCACGACCTCGGGCCGATGCGAGACCCCCATGCCGACCGACGCCGCCCCCGCGGACCGCCCGCCGTCCGGGACGACGCGGCCCGTGCCCGCGGCGCAACGTCGTCTCGCCCTCGGGCGCGTGGCCAGGGGCTTGGGCCCCTCGGGCGCCGAGCGAAGCGCCCAAGCGGTCGAGGCCGCGGTCGCGGCCCGGGGAGGCGCCCAGGCGGCCGCGGGACAGCCGGACGCGCTCGAGTCGCGGCCGCCAGACCTGGTCGCCCACGTCGTTGCGGCCGGGACCGAGCCCGAGTCCGACCTCGAGCTGACCGGGTCCCGGGCGTTGCCCGGCCGGCCGGCGCCCGGGGCGCGACTACACTGCTGGCCTCGCCCGAGGAGCTCACGTGACCGTTGCCGCCCTCATCCTCGCGCCATCGCCGGCGGACGCCCTCGCCGACGCCGATGGCACCCCGTCGGTCCGACGCATCGCCGCGGCCGCATGGGCCGGCGGCGCCACGCCTGTGGTGGTGGTGTGCCCGGAGCCCGTCGGCGCCGTTGCCGCGGCGCTGGGCACGGCCGAGGCCGTGCTCGCCCCGCCGCTTGCAGGCGCCACCCGCACGGCCTCGCTCCTGGCCAGCGGCTTGCGTGCCGCGACCGACCTGGTCGCCGCCACGACCGCCGCGCTCGTGTGGCCGGTGGGCCACGCCTGGGCCGACGCCGAAACCGTGACGACGCTGATCGAGGAGCACGGGTTGACGCCGCTCGCCGTGCTCCGGCCGGCCTACGGCGGCACTGCCGGCTGGCCCGCCCTGCTGCCGGTCGCGGCCTTGCG
>JAJXTS010000149.1 GCA_021783595.1 Chloroflexota bacterium
CGAACGCGGCGTCCGAAACGGCGGGGGCGCCGGGCGCAGCGGGGGAGGTGGAGTCGGTCTCGGTCATGGCCGAGAAATCCTAGCACCGCGCTGGGAAATGGCCATCGTGGGCGCTGGGCGGGCGCCGGCGCTCGGCTCGACCCTGGCGCGCGCTGGTGCGGGCCGGGGTCTGAGCGGCCCACGCTCGGCTGGACCCTGGCGCGCGCTCGTGCGGGCCAGGCCGTCGTCGCCGCCGACGCTCGTGTTGCCGCCACAGGCCGCGGCCGCCGACGGTCGTGTTGCCGCCACAGGCCGCGGCCGCCGGCGCTCGTGTTGCCGCCACACGGGTGCTAGCCCAGGAGGGGGGCTCGTGTTGCCGCGGGGCGGCAGCTAGAGCGTAAAGCGCTGCGGGATCGCCGGGCTTTCGGGCCGCGCGGCCGGCTAGCGCCCGCGTGGCGGCAACATGAGCGCCGCGCTCCGCACCGCAGCATGAGCCCCGCGTCCGCCCGACAGCCCGAGTCGGCTATCCGCACGGCCGTGCATCCGCACGTCCGCGGGGAACCGGACGCCCGGGTCCCGAGCAATAAGTCGCTGATGAGCCACCGGTGCGAGGATCGGCGCATGGACGACATTCGCTTCGGCGCCCGGGTTCGCGTCGTTCGCATGCGGCTGGACTGGCGGCAGGAGGACGTCGCCGCGAGGGCGGGCGTCGGGGCGTCTACCGTCTGCCGCATCGAGCGCGGGCAGCTGGAGCGCGTCAGGCTGAGCACGCTGCGGGCGGTGCTCAAAGTGCTGGAGATTGAGCTGCAGCTCCTGCCTCGATGGCGCGGCGGCGATCTCGACCGGCTGGCGGATGAAGGCCATGCGGCGCTCGCCGGGATCGTGGCGAGCGGGCTCGAGGCAGCGGGCTGGACCGTCCAGCCGGAGGTGTCGTTCTCGGTGTACGGCGAGCGCGGCTCCATCGACCTGCTCGCGTGGCACGCTCCGACGCGAACGCTGCTCGTCGTGGAGGTGAAGACGTCACTCAACTCGGTGGAGGAGACCCTCCGGCGCCAGGACGTCAAGGTGCGTCTCGCGGCGGGGATCGCCCGGGAGCGCTTCGGCTGGGCGCCCAAGTCGGTCGCGTGGCTCCTCGCCCTGCCCGACGATGTCACCGCGCGCCGGCGCGTGGCCCGCCACGGGCGCCTGTTTGACCGGGCGTATCCCCTGCGAGGTCAGGCCGCGCGGACATGGCTGCACCACCCGGCCGGTGCGTCTGGTCTCCTCGTGTTCCACTCGTCGAGGGCGCCTGGCGGCGTGCGGGCCAGGCTCGCGCCGAGGCGCCGCGTCCGACCGGCGAGGAAGCGCGCCGAGGCCGGGGTCTGAGCGTCGCGGCCTGTCAGTCAACTGCTTGCGCAATTACGCAACGAGTGGCACGATGCTCGCCCCGACCGCAGCAGCATCAGGAGCGCCCCGTGCGACACCACACGTTCACCTTCTCCACGCGACTCCCCCACCGGGAGCTGGCCGCCTACCGCCCGGGGGTCGAGGCGGCCCTCATGGCCGAGGGCTTCGGCGTGCCGGTGGAGATGGACGTCCAGGCGATCGTGAAGGGCAAGCTGGGGATCGACCGCCCGCCGTTCCTCATCCTGGGCGGCTGCAACCCGGCCCTCTCGAACGCGATCCTGGACCTCGACCCGGCGGTCGGCGCCCTGCTCCCGTGCAACGCGGTGCTGCGCGACGACGGCGACGCGGTGGTGGTCGAGATCGTGGACCCGCGAGCGATGCTCGGGCTGACAGGCGACAACCCGGCGGTGGCCGAGCTGGCCGAGGACGCTCGCGCTCGGCTGCTCCGCGCGATGGCGGCGATCGAGGCGCAGTTCGGCGTCGCCCACGAGCAGGGCGACTGACAGGGCGGGCGCGAGGTTCCCGACGAGCCGGACGACGAGCGAAACCGCGGCGGCGGGCCCCCAGGCGTTTGCCGGGGGGCGGCGCGACACCCCTAGACGACGACCCCCGCGATCTGGAGGCTGGGCGGCAGCCGGTCCGCCTCGTCCGCGCTCAGGCCGGGCCCGGCCAGCGTGCCGTCCGGCGCGAAGAACCCGACGTACTGATCGCGGTGGGCGCCCGCGTACGCGTACGCGTGAGCGATCCCGAGCAGCCTGAGCTCCGGGTTGTCCTTCAGCAGGTCCGTGACCGTGGCGCCGGCCGCCCGCATCTCGAGCACCTGGCGCACGGTGAGGCGGGAGCCGTAGCAGAACGGCTCGCCGTTCATCACGAGCGGGTCGGACTTGACCCACTTGATCGTCATCGGCAGCGCGCTCCTAGATGCCCTTGTAGAGCTTCGAGGTCACCGGGTTCCACTCGCGGGCGTCGCCGCGGATGTTGTGGAACCGCTTGTACACCGCGACCGCCGCGTCGATCCCGCGGTCCGCCGACGCCATCGCCTCGGCCGACAGCACGTCGCGCGCGGCGGCACGGATCCCCTCGAGCAGGCCCGCCACGTCCATCACGGCCACCTTGCGGCGCCGGAACACCGAGGCGGACTGGTCCGCGAACTCCCGCAGGAAGTGCGGGTCGTCGCTCGCCACGCACAGCGCCACGCGGTCCACCAGGACCTCCGCGTCGCGCAGAAGGTTCCTCAGGCCAAGCTCGTCGTAGCGGCGGCGCATCGATTCGTCCGCGCCCACCGCGGTCTCGAGCGCGCGGGCGGCGAGTGCCGAGCGCTGCGCGCCAAGGGTTGCGGCGTCGGCCGGGTGACCGGCCTCGAGGCTGCGGGGCGGAAGCCCCAGCGTCGGATGGCTCACGATGCGGAAGGATACCGCCATGCCCGCCCGGCTGCGTACCATTTGGCCCATGAGCGGACAGCGCGGCAGGTAGGGGAGACGTCGAAGACGATGCGTCGCGCCGCCTGGGTCATCGTCCCCGTCGTTGTCGTCGGCCTCCTCGCGGTCGCCGCCTTCGTCGTGCGCGCGCCCGGGCCCGCCACGGCCTTCTCCCTGTCGGTCGGCCAGTGCTTCGACATCCCGACCGACGCCGAGGTCGGCGACGTCGACACGCTCGACTGCTCGGCCGCGCACGACGCCGAGGTCTTCGTCGCCCGGGCCGTCACCGCCCCGGTGCCGTCGGCGGACGGCGCGTACCCGGGCGACGCCGCCTACGGGTCGTGGGTCGGCGCCAACTGCGGCGACGCGGCGCAGCGCGCCTACCTGGGCCCTGCCGCCCGGGCCGACCTCGCCGTCGGCTACTTCTACCCCGACGCGAACGCCTGGGCCCACGGCGAGCGGCGGGTCACCTGCTACCTGCACACGCTCGACGGGTCAAGGCTGACCGCGCCGCTGGCAGGGGCGGGGGCGAGCGCGGGGGCGAGCCCGTCGGGCGGCTGAGCGGCGGGCGGCGGCCTCACAGGTCCAGCGTCGCCTGCTCCCAACCCGGCACGCCCTTCGCCGAGCCCGCGGCCTCGCCACGGCTCGCCGCCGCGGGCCCCGCGCCCGGATCCGTCGCCGCCGGCACGTCCCCCGGATCCGGCAGCGACGGCTCGGGAAGCGGTCGGCCGCCGACGCTGACGAGGTCGAGGTTCCCCTGCGGCGAGCCCGGCTCCGTGCGCACGAACACCGGCACCCACCGTCCCCGGATCGCCTCGACGGCGCCCGCCCACGTCCCGCCGCTCTCCGTGGCGGTCGCCACCACCACCGCCATGTCGGCCAGCGCGTAGACCAGCTTGTTGCGGCCCATCGCCGCGCCGGCGCTGAACGGGGCGCCCGGGCGGTACGGCGAGGCCAGCGCGAGCTGCCCCTCGGCGATGGCCGCGCGCGTCCCGCTCTCGCGGAGGCGACGCTCCAGACCCTCGGGCAGCAACCCCGCCACGCGGCCGCCCGCCGCGAGCGCCCCCGCCATCGCCACCTGGTCCACGCCGCGCGCCCCGCCCGACACCACGACCCGGCCGGTTCGCGCAGCCTCGCCCGCGACCGCCGCCGCGAAGGCCGTCCCGGCATCGTCCACGTCGCGTGAGCCCACGATCGCCACGCCGCCGTCGTCGAGGATGGACGCGTCGCCAGCCGTGAACAGGACCGGCGGCGCCTTGGCCGCCAGCCGATCGCGCAGCCGCGCCGGGTACGCATCGTCTGCGACCGTGCGCAGGGCGATCCCCCGCGCGTCCAAGCGGTCCAGCTCGAACGCGAGCTGCGCCGAGCGCCCGAGCTGGCGCACCACCGCGTCGAGGTCGAGGCCCAGGCCGTCGAGGAACGCGGCGACGGCCGGCCGTCCCTTCGCGGCGAGCCCCAGCAGCATCCCCGCGCTCTCCCCGGCCTCCGCAAGCCGCGCCGCCACGCGGGCCCACGCCGCAGGGCCCAGCGGCTTCGCCACCTCGCCCCGCGCGGCCGCGACGGACGAGCACAGCAGCGCGATGACGCGCGCGTCGTCCGAGAGCGCCGGGGCGCCAGCCATCACGCGCCCCGTCCCGCTGCCACGGCCAGCGCGAACGGGTGCACCGCCCCGGCGCCGTGCGAGCGCAGCAGCTCGCCCGCCACCGTCAGGGTCCAGCGCGAATCCACCACGTCGTCCACCAGGAGCACCGGCCCGGGACGGACCAAGTCCCCGCGCACGCCGAGCTTGCGCCGGGCGTTCTCCGCCTGCTGCACGCTGTTCTGCATCTCCTTCTGCGGCTGTGCGCCGGACAGCGCCGTGATCGCGTCCACGTACGGTAGACCGAGTGCGGCCGCCAGGCGGGCCGCGAACCCGCCGACGAGCGAGGCGTGCGCCGAGGACGGGACCGCCGCCACCCAGGCGAGCCCGGGGTCAGGACGCCAGCGGTCGCGGATGAGGGCGGCCGAGGCCGAGACCAGCTCGTCGTCGAACCGGCCGTGCTCGTACTTGCCCAGGGCGACGCGCCGCCCCCAGCCGGCGTCGCCGTAATGGCAGAGGGCCCTGCCCGGCTCGTTCGGGTGCGGCAGGCGGTGTGCGTCGGGCGCCTGCCGGCGCGGCTCGATCACCGGCGCCTCGCCGCGAATGGACGCGATCGCCGCGACGACCAGCGCCTCGTCCACCTCGCGCGGCCAGACCCGCCCGCCGTCGTTGGCGCAGTGCCCGCACTCGTGCGCGTCCGGGTCGTCGAGGAGGCGGGCGAGGAATGCCATCCGGCACTCCCCGGTCGCCATGTACGCCTGCATCGACGCGAGCTCGCTCCGGCGGGCCGCGATCACCCCGGCGATCCGCTCCTCGTCCTGGCGCCACGGGTTCGGCGTGCGGAAGTAGCGCCTCCCCTCGCGGACCACGGCCCCGTCCACCTCGAGCAGCTTGAGCGCCTTCTCGATCTGCCCGTGCGGCAGGTTGACCGACCGCTCGAGGTCGCGGACCGTGGCGGAGTCCACCCCCTCGAGCGCGCGCAGGATCGCCTCCATGCGCGCCGTCGGCGGAAAGGCCGTCGCGAGGAAGTACTCGGCAATGTCGTCGTCCTCGCGCCCCGAGAGCAGCACGCCGAACGCGTCGGGCACGCCCCGGCCGGCACGACCCACCTGCTGGTAGTAGGCGATGGCCGATCCCGGGCGCTGGAAGTGGACGACGAAGCCCAGGTCCGGCTTGTCGAACCCCATGCCCAGCGCCACCGTCGCCACCAGCGCCTTGACGCGGTTGGCGAGCAGGTCTGCCTCCAGGCGCTCGCGGTCCTCGGGCGGCACGTCGGCGTTGTAGGCGGCGGCGGTGATCCCGTTGGCGCGCAGCCAGGCCGCCACGCGCTCGGTGTCGAACACCGTGAGGCAGTAGACGATCCCGCTCCCCGGCATCGCCGGCAGGTACTCGGCGAGCCAGGCCATCCGCTCGGCCTGGTCGCGCAGGACGATGGCGTCGAGGTGCAGCGACGAGCGGGCCAGCGGTCCGCGGACGATCACCACGTCGTCGCCCAGCTGCCGCGCCACGTCGCGCACCACGCGGTCGTTGGCCGTCGCCGTGGTGCCCAGCACCGGGACCGCCGGGCCCAGGAGCGGCAGGAGGCGCTCGATGCGGCGGTAGTCGGGGACGAACTCGTGGCCCCAGTCGCTGATGCAGTGCGCCTCGTCCACCACGAACAGGCCGATGGACCGCTCGATGACCGGCAGCACGCGCGTCGTGAAGTCCTCGTTGGCGAACCGCTGCGCGGACACGAAGAGGGCGTCGATGCGGTCCGCCGCGAGGTCCGCCTCGATCGCCGGCCAGTCGTCGCGGTTCGCCGAGTTGAGCGCCACCGCCCGGATGCCCAGGCGCCGCGCCATCTCGGCCTGGTTGCGCATGAGCGCGAGCAGCGGC
>JAJXTS010000016.1 GCA_021783595.1 Chloroflexota bacterium
AAGGATCCGGAGGCGCCGATCATGACGGCCGCGGACTACGCGGTGATCGGCGACATGGCTGAGGTCCTGCCCGCGATCAGCGCCGCCATCCGGCGCGCCCGCGGCGCCTGAGGCCCGATCGTCACCTTGCCGTTGCTCTCCACGCTCGGCGTCGCCGGCCGCGTCCTCGCAAACGCGGCGCCGAGCCTCGCGGACGCGACGGTCCAACAGCCCTCTCCGCCCCCGGGGCGGGGACCGGCGTAGAAGGAGGTCCAACCGCCGCACGCCTGGTCGCTGAAGACATAACAAGCTCACATTGGAGGAGAGGGATCGTGATCCGCACTGGGACGAAGTTCCGGATCGCCAGTCTCGCCGCCGCGGCCGTGCTCATGGTGGGCGCGTGCAGCGGCTCGACTGGCTCCAGCCCGGCCGCAAGCAGCGCAGCCAGCGCAGCGGCCAGCACAGCCCCCGCCGGCAGCTCCGGCGCCGCCGCACCGTCGGCGGCCGCCGCCTCGACCAATGGTTCGTGCGCGTCCGCCCCTTCCGCCACGACCCTGAATCTCGGAATCTCGGGCCCGTTCACCGGGCCGAACGCCCTGACCGGCACCGAGATGAAGAACGCCGCTGACATGGCTCTCGACGCCATCAACTGGCAGATCGGCCCGTACAAGATCAACCCGGTCTACATCGACGACCAGTCCGACCCCGCCAAGGGCGCCGCCGCGTATGAGCAGGCCGTCGTCGGCCAGCACATCACGGCGAGCATTCTGGGCTGGCACTCCTCCGTCGCGGTCGCGCAGATGGACATGACCGCCAAGTACCAGATCCCGCACTACTTCTCGATGGGGGCCACGGGCGTGGTCAACCAGAAGTTCACGTCCGACAAGGCGAAGTACGGCTACTGGCTCAAGGGCTGGCCAGACCCCGCGAAGCTGACCGTCGGCTATGTGCAGGCCATCAACGACGCCATTGCCGCTGGCTCTTACAAGCCGGCCCAGAAGACCGCCGCGATCTGGGGCGAGGACACCGACCTTGGACGCTCGTTCGGCGCCGCCATGAAGCAGCAGCTGACGCAGGCGGGCTGGACGATCGCAAGTGAGGACTACTTCCCGATCACCCAGACCGACTTCTCCGCTCTGGCGTCCCGATACCAGAGCCAGAACATCGCACTCCTCGCTGGTACGTCGACGATCCCCGCATCGATCTCCGCGTTCCTGAAGGCGCTGAGCGATGCTGGCAGCAAGTCTCTCGTGATCGCCGACGGCCTGGGCTGGATCGGCGACTGGTACAAACTCTCCGGGTCGGCGTCCGACTACGTGCTCGATCAGGTCCCGAAGTTCGCGACGGCCAAGGCGCAGCAGTTCGCGACTGACTACCAGGCGAAGTACGGCTCGAAGCCGAGCCCGTCGGCCGCCGGCCTGTCCTACGACTGGACGAACTACTTCATCAAGATTGCCCAGCAGACGCTGGCCGACCAGTGCGAGATCACGAGCGCCGCGCTGTACAAGGAGACTCAGGACAAGGTCTGGACCGGCCAGCTGACGTACACCGACGGCATCATCATGCCGGAGTACGACTTCAGCCCGGACACGATCCCCGACCCTGTGGTCGGCAAGGGCCACTTCATCTTCCCGGTCCTTCAGTACCGCGGCGGTGAGGGGACTGTAGTCTGGCCGCAGGACGTCGCCCAGGGCACGCTCCAGCAGCAGCCCTAGCGTCAACTCGGAAAACCCGCGACCGGGAGGCTGGCGTCGCGTCAGCCCCCGGTCCCCTGCTAGCGAGGCGACATGGCGCTCCTGGAGCTTAACGGCGTCACGAAGCGGTTCGGCGGACTGACGGCCGTGAACAACGTCACCTTCAGCGTTGAAGAGGGTGAGATCTTCGGCCTGATCGGCCCCAACGGCGCCGGCAAGTCCACGCTCCTCAACTGCTTGGCCGGCTCGCTCCGCCCGAATGGCGGGACGGTCCGCTTCAACGGCCAGGACACCACCGGCATGTCGGCCGACAAGATGTGCCGACTGGGTGTCGGTCGCACGTTCCAGATCCCGCGGCCCTTCCCGCGCATGACGGTCCTGGAGAATGTGGTCGTCTCCGCCTCGTTCGGCGATCCGCACGCTGAGCGTGGCATGGCCGCTGACCGGGCGCTGAAGATCCTCCAGTACGTGGACTTTCCGCGCCCCGTGAGCACCATCGCCGGCCACCTCAACGCGGTTCAGCTCAAGCGGCTGGACCTCGCGCGCGCGCTTGCCAGCAATCCCAAGCTGCTGTTCCTCGACGAGTTCGCGTCGGGCCTGACGCCGTCTGAGCTCACCCCGATAGCCGCCTTGCTCCGGAAGATCCGCGACGACGGCGTCACGATCGTGATGGTCGAGCACGTCATGCGGCTGATCCTCGACCTGTGCGCGAACTTGGCGGTGCTCCAGTACGGCGAGCTGATCGCCCAAGGCGACGCGTCGACGGTGGCCCAGGACGAGAAGGTCCGCGAGGCCTATCTCGGCGCCCACTTCATCCTCTGAGCGGCCAGCGAGACTCGAGGGAGACACCGTGCTCAAACTGACCGCCATCGAAGCCGGCTACGACCTGCTGCAGGTCCTGTGGGGCGTGGATCTCCACGTCGAGGAGGGCGAGTTCGTCGCCATCCTGGGGCCCAACGGCGCCGGCAAGACCACCACGCTCCGCTCGATCGCAGGCTTCGTGCCGCCGATCCGCGGCTCCGTCACCTTCCGCGGCAAGGAGTTGCGCGGCACGCTGCCGTACCAGATCAGCCGAAGCGGCATCGGCTTCGTGTCCGAGAGCCTGAACCTGTTCCCGGCCATGTCCATCTACGAAAACCTGCTTGTCGGCGCCTACTCCGTGAAGGACAAGAAGGCCGTCGCTTCCACCATGGATACGGTGTTCGAGTTGTTCCCCCGCCTGTTGGAGCGCAGGGATCAGCTGGCGGGCACCCTGTCCGGCGGCGAGCGCAAGATGCTCGCCATCGGCCGCGGCCTGATGCCGAGGCCCTCGCTGCTGCTCGTGGACGAGCCCAGCCTCGGCTTGGCCCCCATGCCGACGCTGGCGACGTTCGAGGCGCTCAAGACTCTCCGCGCCCGCGGGATGACGATCCTGCTGGTCGAGCAGAACGTGAACACCACACTCCAGATCGTGGATCGGGCGTACGTCCTTGAGCAGGGCCGGATCGTGCTCGAGGGGACCGGCGCGGAACTGCTCGGTAACACCCACGTCCAGGAAGCGTACCTCGGGATCTGAGGCAGACTGATGACGACGACCCCCGCGGCTGCGCCCGCCCCCACCAACCTCCGCAGCGTCCCGCTGGTGAAGCGGTTCCTCACGCTCACATGGATGATCATCGGGCTGATGAGCGCGGCGCTGGTCGTGTTCGCGTTCGTGCAGCCTTCGATCACTGTGGACACGCTCGTCACGGGCGGCATGTGGGCCCTCATGGCCGCCGGCCTGGCGCTCGTGTTCGGCGTGATGAACATCTCGAACTTCGCCCACGGCGAGTTCTTCATGATCGGCTCGCTCGTGGCGTACTTCGTGTTCACGCCGATCCAGAACGCAATGTACGACGACCCGACCGGGACCAGCCTGCTCAAGATCTTCGGCCCGTTCGCGGGCATGATCGCCGCGGTCGCCGTCGGCTTCCTCGTCGGCGCGGTGCTCGAGGTCGTGCTCTTCCGGCGGCTGCGAAGGGTCAGCAAGGACCAGTGGGTGATGAACACCTTCCTCCTGACCGCTGGCCTCTCGGTCGTGCTTGTCAACGGCGATCAGCTCGTCTTCGGTACTGACTTCCGCGGAGTCTCTCGCTACTGGGACGTGCCGCCCGTCAGGATCATTGGCACGTCTGTGTCCGTCGATCGCATCGCTGCGTTCGTGATTGCCATCGTGACCATCCTGCTGTTCTCCGCCTTCCTCAGGCGCAGCCAGACCGGCCGCGCGATGCGCGCTGTCGCGCAGGACGAGGCGGGCGCTCAGATGGCTGGCATCAGCCTCAACCGGATCTTCATCATCACGATGGGCCTGTCGAGCGCCCTCGCGGCGCTAGCCGGGGCCGCCCTGCTGTGGCTGTATCCCTCTTCTCCGACCGTCGGCCAGCAACCGCTCCAGCTTGCATGGTTCGTCGTCATCCTGGCCGGCCTGGGCAACGTCCAGGGCGCCATCATCGGGGCGTTCATCGTGTCCATGCTCCAGACGCTGTCGGTTTACTACATCGGCGTGGGTTGGGTGGACGTCCTGCCGACCCTGTTCCTCATCCTCATCTTGCTGTTCAAGCCGTCCGGCCTGTTCGGCAGCGAAGTGAAAGGCGTCTGGGAGCAGTAGTGGCCACCGTGACCGACATGACCGCCCCGACCCGGACTCAGGCGAAAGCCTTTGCGCGGCGCCGGATGATCTTCGCGACCGTCCTTGTGGCGATCGTCCTGGTGCTGCCCTTCATCCCCCCGTTCACCGGCCAGGACTACCAGCGCTTCCTGATCACGGGCGCCCTGATGGCCGCCTATGCCGTCGCGTTCGACTTCACCGCCGGCTACATCGACATCGTGAACTTCGGCCTTGCCGCGTTCGTGGGCCTCGGCGCGTACACGTCGGGCCTGCTGGCCGTGGACTACGGCATCTCGCCGTGGATCGGGATGGTGGCGGGTGCGTTCGTCGCGGGCGTCGTTGGCCTGCTTACGGGCATGTTGACCCTGCGCCTGCGCGGCATGTACGCCGCCGTCATGGCCTGGTTCGTCGGGCTCGCGCTCATGGGCTTGGTGCGGAATGTGCCCGACATCACCCGCGGCTCCCTGGGCCTGAGCACGCCCCAGCTGCTCAACACGTCCAACAACCTGCCGTACTACTACGTCATCGTGGCGCTCCTGTTCATCACGATCGGCGTGCTCATGATGGTGATCCGGTCCAAGATCGGCCTCGCGTTCCGGGCCATCGGCCAGAACCTGGCCGCGGCCAAGGCGTCCGGGATCAACCCGACCCGGTACCTGGTCATCAACTTCACCCTGTCCTGCGCGTTCGCCGGCCTGCTGGGCGGGTTCTACGCTCACTACTACGGCATCCTCACGCCCGACGTCATGGCCACGAGCCACACCGTCGAGATCCTGGCCGTGGCGTACATCGGCGGCCGCGGCACACTGTGGGGACCGGCCGTCATCGCGTTCCCGCTGATGGTCATCACCGGCTTGCTGCAGGCGCAGCTGGCCAGCTTGCCGGGCCTCGAGCTGGTCCTGTACGGCCTGCTCTTGATCCTGGTGATGGTCTTCCGGCCCTCCGGGTTCGCCGGCCTGGTCGCGTCGCTGTCGAACCGCCTCTGGCCGGCGCGCCCCGAGGCGCCGACGGCGTCCGCGCCGACGCCCTGACCCGGACCACCGCGACCACGCGAGAACAGGGGACCGACAAGCGATGAAGGTGGCGGTCGTCGGGACCGGCCTGATCGGGCTGGCCACGGCATACGAGCTCGCCCGCCGAGGCGCCGAGGTCACGGTCGTCGGTGACCGTGCCCCCGGCGCCGGGGCGTCGTCCAACAACGCGGGCTGGGTGGTGCCCGCCGAGAGCGGGCCCGTGCCCGCGCCCGGCATGGTCCTCCAGACGCTGCGCTGGATGGCCAAGCCTGACAGCCCGGTCTTCGTGCGGCCGGAGCTCAGCCCCTCGTTCGCCCGGTTCTTCACCGGCATGCTTCGGGCGTGCACCGCGTCCGCCTACGACCGCTCGTTCGAGGCCACCGCGGCCCTCGCCCGGGGCACCATGGACGCGCTCGACACCTGGGCCGCCGACGGCCTGGCGTTCGAGATGCACGCCAACGGCGAGCTGCGGGCGTACCTCGATCCCGTCGAGTACCGGCACGCCGTCGCGGACCTCGGGCGGTACGAGCGGGCCGGCCTCTCCCCGGAGGCGTTGTCCGGCGACGAGGCTCGCGCCGCCGTGCCCGTCCTGAGCGACGCCGTCGCCGGCGCCGTCCGCTTCCCCGACGAGCGCCACGTGCGTCCCCAGACCGTTGTTGACGCCCTGGTCGCGCGGTTGGCGGCGATGGGCGCGACGCAGATCCGCGGGCGCGTCACCGGCGCCTGGGCGCTGCCGTCGGGAGGCGTCGAGCTGCGCGGCGGTTTCGGCTCGCTGCAGGCCGACGCGCTGGTCATCGCGGCCGGCGCCTGGTCCGGGCAGGTGGCCCGGCTCCTCGGCGTGCGGCTGCCCGTCCGCCCGGGCAAGGGCTACAGCGTGGACTACGCGCCCGCTCAGCTTGACATGCGGCCGATCGTGATGCTGTCGGAGGCGCACATCGCGGTGACGCCTCTCGACGGCGGCACGCGTGTTGCCGGGACGATGGAGTTCGGCGGGCTCGACGAGCGGACCAGCCCCGTCCGGCTGCGGGCCATCCGGACCGCGCCCGGCCGCTACTTCCGGACGTGGGACCCGGACGCGCCGCACCTGACGCCGTCCGCCGGTCTCCGGCCGATGATGCCCGACGGGATCGCCTGCGTCGGGCGGGTGCGGCCGTTCGCCAATGTGTATGTCGCCACAGGGCACGCCATGCTGGGCCTCACCCTCGCCCCGCGGACGGCTGCGCTGCTCTCGGCGGCCATCCTGGACGGGAGTGACCCTGAGGAGCTCCGCCCGTTCAGCCCGAGCCGCTTTGGTGCCCGTGGCGGCAGCGGCACCGGGTCACGGCGGACGGACCCGGGCCACTGATCGAGCCGGCCGGGTCACACGGCAAGGCCGACGCCAGCCGTCGCGCCGTCATGGTCGCTGCCAGCTGTCCGCGTCCTGGGCCTCGGCCGGGACGGCGTTCGGGTGGCGCCCGACCCGCACACCGTGTCTGAGGTGCTGTGCATCACTCAGCACATCGCACGATATCCTCTTCGGCGCGGCGCGGCGCCGGGCACGGCGGTCACGGTCACGCGCGCCGCCGCTGCCGCGCGGAGGGGCACGGCGAAGCAAGGAGGTTCTCGCCACCCATCAGTTGAAGCTCGTTTAGCAACAGATCCGTTTGGAGGAGAGCGATCGTGATCCGCACTGGGACGAAGTTCCGGATCGCCAGTCTCGCCGCCGCGGCCGTGCTCATGGTGGGCGCGTGCAGCGGCTCGACTGGCTCCAGCCCGGCCGCAAGCAGCGCAGCGGCCAGCGCAGCCCCCGCCGGCAGCTCCGGCACCGCTGCCACGCAGACCATCAACATCGGCATCGGCGGGCCGTTCACGGGCACCTCGGCGCTCACCGGCACCGAGATGAAGAACGCCGCTGACATGGCTCTCGACGCCATCAACTGGCAGGTCGGCCCGTACAAGATCAACCCGGTCTACGTTGACGACCAGGCCGACCCCGCCAAGGGCACCGCAGCGCTGGAGCAGGCGATCGTCGGCCAGAAGATCATCGCGGGCATCCTCAACTGGAACAGCTCCGTGTCCGTCGCCGAGATGGAGCTCACGGCCAAGTACCAGATCCCGTGGTTCTTCGGCATGGGCGCGGCTGGCACCGTGAACCAGAAGTTCGCGTCCGACAGGGCCAAGTACGGCTACTGGACGTCCAAGGGCTGGCCGGACCCGGTCAAGCTCACGACGGCCTACGTGACCGCCATCAACGACGCCGTCGCGGCGGGCACCTTCAAGCCGGCATCCAAGACCGTGGCCATCTACGGCGAGGACACCGACTGGGGCCGCTCCTTTGGCGCCGGCCTCAAGGCGGGCTTCACGAGCACCGGCTGGACCATCGCGAGCGAGGACTACTTCCCGCTCACCCAGACTGACTTCTCGGCGCTGACGTCGCGCTACGCGAGCCAGAACGTGCCGGTCATCGCCGGCACGAGCACGGCCGCGGCCTCGATCACGGCCTTCATCAAGGCGGCATCGGACGCCGGCCTCAAGTCGCTCATCGTCGCCGACGGCCTCGGCTGGTTCGGCGACTGGTACAAGATGACCGGCTCTGCGTCCGACTACGTCCTCGACTCCGTTCCGGGCTTCGCGACCGCGAAGGCCAAGGCGTTCGAGGCGGCCTATCAGGCCAAGTACGGCTCGGCTCCGAGCGCGGCGGCAGCCGGCCTGTCCTACGACTGGACCAATTTCTTCATCAAGGTCATGCAGCAGACGCTTGCGGACCAGGGCTCCATTACCAGCGCCACGCTGTACAAGGAAGCCCAGGACAAGCTCTGGACCGGCCAGCTCACGTACACCGACGGGATCATCATGTCGAGTTACGACTTCAACGCTGACTCGATCCCTGACCCCGTCGTGGGCAAGGGCCACTACATCTTCCCCGTGACCCAGTACCACAGCGGCCAGCAGACGGTTGTCTGGCCGGCTGATCAGGCCGCGGGCCCGCTCACCGCGAAGCCCTGACGCCACCATCGGCGAGTACCGCAGCAAGGGGGTCGGCGCGTCATGCGCCGGCCCCCTTCCGCTGTCCGGAGCGAGCCGTCGGCCGCTCCTTGAACTCGACGGCCCGGCCGCGCGTTCCGCCGACCCGGCCGCTGTACGGAGGAGCCCCCGCAGCCTCGCGCGGGCGGGGACCGCTCGACGGCGGCGAGGTGGGCGAGCACCTGGGCCGCGGTCACCCGCCCGGCAGCGGACCGGACGCGGCCTCGGCCCAAGTGACCCCACGCGCCTCCGACGCGATGCGCACCGGCGCGAACGAGAGCCGCCCGAGCACCGCGTCGCGGGGCGACGCGGTCATGCGCGGAGCCGTGTGTTAGCCGGGTCCCAGACCGGGGCGGCCATGACGGTGGCGCTGCGCCGGTCGCCGAGCAGCGCGACCTCGAGCACGGTGCCCGGGGCCTCGTGGCCGGCGCCAACGTACGCGAAGGCGAGGCTTCGCCCCGTGTGGTGCCCGTAGCCGCCCGACGTGGTGACCCCGACCGGCTCACCGGCGGCGAATACCGGCTCGCCGCCGGACACGTCGAAGTCCACCGCGTCCACGTCGAGGTAGACCAGGTGCGTGGCGACGCCGCTGGCCAGGGAGGCCGCCACGGCGGCGCGGCCCGTGAACTCGTGGTCGAGCTTGACGAAGCGCATGGTGTCGGCCTCGACGGGCGTGACCTCGTTGGTGAGCTCGGCGCCCCAGCCCTTGTACGCCTTCTCGATCCGCAGGCTGTTCATCGCGTACAGGCCGAAGTCGGCGATGCCCAGCGGCTCGCCTGCGGCCCACACCGCGTCGTACACCGCCACGGCGTGCGCCATCGGCACGTGGAGCTCCCAGCCCAGCTCGCCGACGTAGTTCACCCGCAGCGCTTTGACCGGGGCCCCCGCCAGCTCGATCTCGCGGCCGGTCAGCCACGGGAACGCCGGGTTGGAGAGGTCCGTCGACGTCAGCGTGGCGAGCAGGTCGCGCGAGCGCGGGCCGGCCACGATGAGCGTGGTGAAGCCCTCGGTCCAGTCGGCGATCGTGACGTCCTCGCCCGGGTGCACCGCGCCGTGGAGCAGGTCGAGGTCCCGCTGGTGCGCCAGCGCGCCCGACAGCAGGAAGAAGCGGTCCGCGGCCAGCCGCGTGATCGTCGTCTCGGTGACGAAGCGGCCGTTCTCGGACAGCGCGTGGGCCAGGGCAATCCCGCCGACCCGCGGCATCCGGTTGGCGTAGACGCAGTTGAGGAACGCCTCGGCGTCGGCGCCCTGGACGCCGTACGTCGCGAAGCTCGGGAGCTCCATGACGCCCACCCGCTCGCGGACGGCCCGGCACTCGGCCGCCACCACCGGGAAGGTGTTGTTCCGGCGGAACGTGCCCTCCTCCTCGCGCCCGTCGAGGCTGAACCACTTGGGGCGCTCCCAGCCGAAGCCCTCGGTGAACACGCAGCCCTTGGCGCCGAGCCTCTCGTACAGCGGCGTCTTCTTGGCCGGCCGGCCCTCGGGCCGCTCCTCGCCGGGTGGGATCAGCCGGTACATGTCCCAGTACTCGCGGTGGGCCTTGGCCTGGACCCACGCCCTGTCGGCGAAGGCGCCGTACCGGCGCGGGTCCATGCTGAGCATGTTGATCTCGGCGTCGCCGTGCACCATCTGCTGGGCGAGGAACCGCCCGCAGCCCGGCCCCTGCGCGATGCCGATGCCGGTGCCCGTGGCGAGCCAGAAGTTGCGGACGCCCGGCGCGGGGCCGACCAGCGGGTTGCTGTCCGGGGTATGGCTGATGGCGCCGTTGACCACGCGCTTGATGCCGGCCTCGGCCAGGACGGGCATGCGCTCCATGACCCGCTCGAGGTTGGGCAGGATGCGGTCCAGCTGGGGCTCGAACAGCTCGTGGTCCGACGTCCAGGGCGGGGTGTCGCCGGCCCACGCCTCCTCGGTGTCGTGGTCCTCGTAGATGCCGATGAGGCCGGACTTCTGCTCCTGCCGATAGTAGGAGCTCGCCCACGGATCGCGCATCACCGGGATCTCCGTGTCGCGCCCCTCGAACTCGCGGACCGGGCCCGTCACCACGTACTGGTGCTTGATGTTGGCGAACTGCGTGGACACGCCGAGCCAGGACGAGACCCGGTCCGCGTAGCAGCCCGCGGCGTTGACGACGTGCTCGGCGGTGATGTCGCCCTGCTCGGTGCGGACCAGGAACTCGCCGGTGGGGAGCCGATCTATCCCCAGCACGCGGTTGCGGCGGCTGACCGTGGCGCCCATCCCGCGCGCCAGCTTGGACATCGCGTTGCAGGCGGAGCTCGGGTCCACGTACCCGTCGTCGAGCGTCCAGGCGCCCGCGAGCACCCCCTCGGTGGTGACGAACGGGTTGATCTGGCGGATCTCGTCCGGTCCGACGACCTGCATCCGGAAGCCCATCAGCGCGGCCACGCCCTCCACCCGCCTGAAGTGGTCGAGCTCCATCTGGTTGGTGGCGAAGCGGATGCCGCCGGTGGCGTGCCAGCCCGTGGCCTCGCCCGTCATGCCCTCGAGCTTGGCGTAGAGCTCGTTCGAGTAGGCGTGGACCTTGGCCAGCGTGTAGTTGGCGATGAACGACGGGCACTGGCCGGCGGCATGCCAAGTGGAGCCGGAGGTCAGCTCGCCCTTCTCCACCAGGACGGTGTCGGTCCAGCCCTCGAGCGCGAGTCCGTACTGGAGGCTGATGCCCATGACCCCGCCGCCCACGATGACGACGCGCGCGTTGCTCTGCACGTTCCCTCCTCGGGCCCCGGGCGTGGCGGGGCCCCCTCAGCTCGGCGGTCAGGCCCGGATCCGGGAGTTCGACGGGTCGTAGGGCGCGCGCAGCGAGGCGGTGGCCCCGTGCCGCTCGGTGGCGATCTCGAGCTCCCAGCGGCCGGCCGCGACCCAGTCCGGGGTCACGGGCCCGTCCTTGCGGCGGACGTAGCCCAGCCCCACGGACCGGCCGACCGTGTGGCCGAACATCGCCGAGGTGATCCAGCCGACGAGCTCGCCGTCGCGCCAGATCGGCTCGTTGTGGTACAGCAGCGGCTCCGGGTCGTCGAGGACGAACACCGCCAGCCGCTTGCCCGCGCCCTGCTCGCGCTGGCGGAGCAGCGCCTCGCGGCCGATGAAGCCGCCGGGCTTGTCCCAGGCCGCGGTGAAGGCGAGGCCCGCCTCGATCAGCGTGTCCTCGTCGCTCATGTCGTGGCCCCAGTGGCGGTAGGCCTTCTCCATGCGCAGGCTGTTGAGCGCGTGGTAGCCGGCGTGGCGCAGCCCGAAGGCGTCGCCCTCGCCGACGATCGTGTCGTAGGCGTGAGTGGCGAACTCGCTCGGCAGGTAGAGCTCCCAGCCCAGCTCGCCCACATAGGTGGTGCGCGCGGCGCGGGCGAAGCCGAAGCCCAGGTCGATCTCGCGCGCGGTTCCGAACGGGAAGGCGGCGTTGGACAGGTCGGCGTCGGTGAGCGTCTGGAGGAAGGCCCGGGAGCGCGGCCCCATGAGGCTGATGACGGCCTCGCCCGAGGTGGCGTCGGTCACGGTGACGTGCGCGTCGGTGTCGATGCTCCGGCGCAGCCAGTCCATGTCGCGCACCGTCTGGGTGCCGGTGGTGACGATCAGGAACCGGTCCTCGGCCAGGCGCGTGACCGTGACGTCCGCCTGCACGCCGCCGCGCTCGTCGCACCACTGCGTGTAGACGATCCGGCCAGGCTCCACGTCCACGTTCGCGGTGCAGACCCGGTTGAGCTCGCGCGCCGCGTCGCGGCCCTGGACGAGGATCTTGCCGAAGCTGGTCTGGTCGAACAGCGCCACGCCCTCGCGCACCGCGCGGTGCTCGTCGGCGGAGTAGGGGAACCAGTTCTGGCGCCCGTAGCTGTACTCGTACCGCGGCGCCACGCCCTCGGGCGCGAACCAGTTGGCGCGCTCCCAGCCGTAGACCTCGCCGAAGCAGGCGCCGCGAGCCGCCAGCCGGTCGTGCAGCGGCGAGCGGCGGACGCCGCGGGCCGTCGCGGTCTGGAAGAACGGCCAGTGCATCTCGTACAGCAGGCCCAGGGTCTCGGTGGTCCGCTCGTACAGGTACCGGCGGTTGCGCTGGAACGGCATGAACCGCCGGATGTCCACCTCCCAGAGGTCCATCGGCGGGTGGCCGTCCACCACCCAGTCCGCCACGGCCTTGCCGGCCCCGCCGCCGGACGCGAAGCCCACCGAGTTGAACCCGGCGGCGACGAAGTAGCCGTCGAGCTGTGGCGCCTCGCCCAGGATGTAGCGGTCGTCGGGGGTGAAGCTCTCCGGGCCGTTGAAGAACAGCTGGATGCCCACCTGGCCGAAGACCGGGATGCGGTTGGCGGCCTTGAGGATGTACGGCTCGAGGTGGTCCCAGTCCTCGGGGAGGGTCAGGAACTCCGCCTCCTCGGGGATGCCGTCGGTCGCCCACGGCTTCGCGCCGGGCTCGAAGAAGCCGACCATCAGCTTGCCGGCCTCGTTGCGCACGTACGCCTGCTCGTCGGGCATCCGCAGCACCGGCAGGTCCGGCGTGAGCGCCTCGATCGCCTCCGTGATGAGGTAGAAGTGCTCGGCCGCGTGGAGCGGGACCACCACGTCGTCCTGGCCGGCCAGCTGGCGGGCCCACATGCCGGTGCAGTTGACGACGTACTCGCAGTCGATCGTGCCCCGGTCCGTCTCGACGCCGGAGACCCGCCCGTCGCGGCGCAGGACGCGCGTGACCTTGGTGTGCTCGAACACCTTGGCGCCGGCCATCTTGGCGGCCTTGGCGAGCGCCATCGTGGTGTCGGTGGGGTTGGCCATGCCGTCCCCGGGGATGAACGCCGCGCCGATGATCCCCTCGGTGTTGAGCAGGGGCCACATCTCGCCCAGGCGCTCGGGCCCGATGAACTCCATATCCACGTTGGTCAGCCGGGCCATCGACGCGTTGCGCCGGATCTCCTCCCAGCGCCCGGGCGTGTGCGCGCAGAGAAGCGAGCCGTGCTGGAGGAACCCGGTGCTGTCGCCGGTCCGCCGCTCGAGCTCGCGGAACATGTCCTTCGCGTAGCTGGCGAGGACGGTCATGTTGTAGGTGGCGCGGAGCTGGCCCACCAGGCCTGCGGCGTGCCACGTGGTGCCGCTGGTCAGCCGCTTGCGCTCGAGGAGGACGACATCCTTCCAGCCCCGCTCGGTGAGGTGGAACAGGACGCTGGCGCCCACGATGCCGCCACCGATGACGACGACCCGGGCCTGGCTGGGGAACTCGGGCGCGGCGGCGCCCCCGTTGGTGGCGGTGGTGGCGGTCGTCCCGTCGGGCATCGTGGTCCACTCCTGGCGTGCGTGGCGCGGCGCTTGGCCCGAGGCAACCGGCTCGGGACGACAATCGTAACACCGCAATATTAGGAATTCACCCGCCGTCGCGCCAGTTCATCCCGCCGGGCGGAGCGCGGCCCGCGCGGTGGCGAGCATCAGGGCCCGCAGTCGCTCGGTGTCGAGGCCGGGCGCCCCGATGGCGGTGCCCACCGACGCCCCGTCCCCCAGCATGACGAACAGGTCCACGATGTCGTCGACCGGCGCCGCGGGATTGAAGGTCCCGGCGGCGACCCCGGCCCGGATCGCCTCGCGGAACGGCGGCCGCCACGCGTCGTAGAACCGGTCGAGCTTGGCGCGGAGCGCGTCGTCGCGGGCCATCGCGCAGAACTCGATCCAGATCCGCGAGCGCCACAGCGCGGGCTCTGGCAGCGAGGCATACAGCAGCGCCACCACGCGGGCCCACGGGTCGCCCCCCAGCGGCACGGCGTCTGTCCACGCGCGCAGGCGCCGCTCGGCGGACCAGTCGAACAGCTCGGCGATCAGCCGGTCACGGGTGTCGAAGTAGTGCTGGACGGTGCCCACGCTGACCCCAGCGGCTTCGGCCACGTCGCGCAGGCGGCTGCGCTCGACGCCGTGCGTGACCAGAAGCGCCTCCGCAGCGGTCAGGATCCGATCGCGCTGGGCCTGCCGCTGCGCCTCGTTGCGGGGCCGACCGGGCACTGGCACCTCACCTGGGCGAATTCGTCATACGTGAGTATGGCGCTTGCGCCCGGGGCGCGCTGGGCGAGCGGGGCACGCCGCGGGACGCCGGGGCTCCCGACGCGAAGCGGCCCTGACGCCGGACGCGAAGCGGCCCCGCGAGGACGCGGGGCCGCAGGCGCGGGGAGGACCGTCCCCTCGGGTCAGCTGGGCGCGGGCGACGCCGAGGAGGCGGGCGCGGGCGAGGCGGACGACGCCGGCGAGCCGCTGAGCGCCGCGGTCACGGCCGCGCTGACCGCGCTGAACGTGCCGTCCACGTACGTGCCGTTCACCAGCAGCGACGGGGTGCCGTGGCTCGAGACCGACGCCGGCAGGCTCGACTGCTCGGCCGCGATCGCCGCGTCGTGGGTGCCGTTCCGCACGCACGGCGCGTAGGTGGTCATGTCCATGCCGGCGGCCTGGCCGATGGCCAGCAGCCGGTCGATCGTGAACGCGCTGGCCGCCTCGGTCGCCGACTGGTTGGCGTACAGCCAGTCGTGCATCAGCCAGAACTTGTTCTGGTCGGCGCCGCACCAGGCGGCGTTGGCCGCGTCGCGCGAGGCGGTGGCGCCGTCGTTGAGGTCGATGATGGTGAAGTCGTGCCACACCAGCTTGGCCTGACCGGTGGCGACCAGCTGCGTGTCGATCTGGTGGGCGGTGCCCAGCTCGGTGAAGGCGTAACACGCCGAGCAGCGGAAGTCGCCGTAGAGGTCGATCGTGACCGGGGCGTTCGCCTGGCCCAGCGTCCGACCCTCGGACGGGATGCTCGCCGGTGTCATGTTGGACCCGCCGGGCGTGATCAGGGCGCTGCCGGTGGGCACGGAGCCCAGCTGCTGCAGCGCCACGAAGCCGACGATGGCCAGGCCCACCACGACCGCCGCGATCGTGAAGGCGAGCGTGCGGTTGGGGCCGCTGCGCTTCTTCGAGGCGCTCACGCGGTTGGGCTGCCAGGCGCCCGACGATGCCGGGCGGGGCGACTTGCCCGACGGCGACGCCGACGCGGAGGGACGGTTCTGGGCGCGAGTGCTCCCGCGCTGCTGCTTGGCCATGCTCTCCTCTAGCCTAGGGGGGACGACGCTAGCCCAGGTTGACGACGACGGTCTTGAGTTCGGTGAGCCGCTCCATCGAGAATCGCCCGCCGACGCGGCCGACGCCGCTGTCGGCGCCGGCGCCGCCGCCGAACGGCAGGTGCGACTCCCAGTAGTTGGTTCCCTCGTTGATGTTGACCCATCCGGTCCGCACCGACTCGGCGAATCTAAGGCCCCGGGCCAGATCGCGCGTGAACACGCCAGCCAGCAGCCCGAACGGCGAGTCGTTGACGATCCTCAGCGCCTCGTCTTCGGATTCGATGAGGGAGATCGGCGCCACGGGTCCGAACGTCTCGTCGAGGGCGATCGCCATCGTCTCGGTCACGCCGGTGAGCACCGTGGGCTCGTAGTACAGGTCCGTCGCGAAGCCCGGGGCGCGCTGGCCGCCGGTGACCAGGCGGGCACCCTTGCCCACCGCGTCCTGGACGTGGGCGTCGGTCTTGGCGGCCTGCGCCTCGTTGTTGACGGGGCCCATCGTGGTGGCCTCGTCGGTGGGGCTGCCGAGGTGGATCCGGGCGGCCACGGCGGCCGCCAGCCGCTCCACGAAGGCGTCGTGGACCGAGGCCTGGACCAGAATCCGCTCGCCCGCGGTGCAGCTCTGGCCGGCGTTGAGGAAGCAGGCCGACAGGGTGGCCTCCACGGCCTTGTCCAGGTCGGCGTCGTCGAGGACCACGAGCGGGCCGTTGCCGCCCAGCTCGAGCAGCATGTCCTTGCCCGCGGCCCGGGTGGCGACCTTCTTGCCGGCCTCGACCGAGCCCACGAACCCGACGGCCGCCACGTCCTCGTGGCCCGCGATCTCGTCGCCCACCTCGCGGCCGGGGCCCGTGACGAGGTTGAACACGCCCGCCGGCAGGTCCGCGTCGGCGAAGCAGCGGGCCAGCTCCACCGAGCAGGCCGAGGTGTTGGAGGCCGGGTTCCACACCACCGCGTTGCCGGCGGCGAGCGCGGGCAGCATGATCTCGCCCGCCATGGTGTAGGGCCAGTTCCAGGGCGTGATGACCGAGACCACGCCGCGCGGGACGCGGTACACGAGCACGCGCTTGTTGGCGTCGTACGAGGGCAGGATCAGCCCCTCCAGGCGGGTGGCGTCGGCGACGGCCATCCGGAAGTAGACGAGGAGCTCCTCCACCTCGCCGCGGGCCTCCGCGATCGGCTTGCCCTGGTCGGCCGTGAGCGCCCAGGCCAGCGCCTCGCGCCGTTCGTGCGCCAGCGCGCCGACGCGCTCGACCGCGGCCGCCCGCTCGAACGCGGACAGCTTGGCCCAGGCCGCCTGGGCGGCCTTGGCCGCTGCGATCGCCCGCCGGGCATCCGCCCGCCCGCCCTTGGGAACGGTGGCGAACACCTCGCCCGAGCCCGGGCTGACCGCGTCCAGCGTCTCGCCGGACTCGGCGGCGCACCACGCGCCGTTGATGAACATGGCCTTCTGCTCGGGCGCCATCGCGCTCTCCTCCGAAGCTGGTCGCCCGCTCAGGCGGGCGTGTGCCGGTAGAACTCGGTGTGCTCCGGAGCCAGCGGGGTGTTGCCCAGGATCAGGTCGGCCGCCTTCTCGGCCAGCATCATCACCGGGGCGTAGATGTTGCCGTTGGTGACGTAGGGCATCGACGAGGCGTCCACGACCTTGAGGCCGTCGATGCCGTGGACGCCCATCGTGAGCGGGTCGAGGACGCTCAGGTCGTCCACGCCCATCCGGGCCGTGCACGACGGGTGGAGCGCCGTCTCGCCGTCCCTCGCGACCCAGTCGAGGATCTCCGCGTCCGACTGGACCTTGGGGCCGGGCGAGGTCTCGCCCTGGTTGAACGGCCCGAATGCCGCCTGGCTGAGGATCTTCCGGGCGACGTGGATGGCCTCCACCCACTCGCGGCGGTCCTGCTCGGTGGACAGGTAGTTGAAGCGCAGCGCCGGGTGCACCGTCGGGTCGGTGGAGGTGATCTTCACCGAGCCGCGCGCATCCGAGTACATCGGCCCCACGTGGACCTGGTAGCCGTGGCCGCCCTCGGGCTTGCTGCCGTCGTACCGGATGGCGAGCGGCAGGAAGTGGAACATCAGGTTCGGGTACCCGACGTCCTCGTTCGAGCGCACGAAGCCGCCGCCCTCGAAGTGGTTGGTGGCGCCCGGGCCCTTGCGCAGGAACAGCCACTGGAAGCCGATCCACGGCCGGCGCCACGTCTGGAGCGAGGGCTGCATCGAGACCGGCAGTTTCGACGCGTACTGGACGTACACCTCGAGGTGGTCCTGAAGGTGCTCGCCGACGCCCTTGACGTCCTCCACCGGGTTGATGCCCAGCGCCCGCAGCTCGTCCGCGTTGCCCACGCCCGAGAGCTGGAGCAGCTGCGGAGAGTTGATCGAGCCGCCGGCCAGGATGACCGTGCCGGCCTTGGCCTGGTGGACCTCGTCGCCGCCCTTGCCGGTCACGTACTCGACGCCGACGGCGCGCTTGCCCTCGAACAGGACCCGGGTCACGAGGGCGCGGGTCGTGACGGTGAGGTTCTTGCGGTCCATGACCGGGTGGAGGTAGGCGCGCGCCGCGGACAGGCGGCGCGCGTTCTTGATGTTCCGGTCGAAGGGCGCGAAGCCCTCCTGGCGGTACCCGTTGACGTCGTCCGTCAGCTGGTAGCCGGCCTGCTGGACCGCCTCGAAGAAGGCGCCGAACAGGGGGCTGCTGGCCGGTCCGCGCTCCAGGTGCAGGGGCCCGGCGTGGCCGCGCCAGGGGTCCCGCAGGTCCGCGGCCGTGCAGCTCTCCATGCGCCGGAAGTACGGCAGGCAGTGCGCGTAGTCCCAGGTCCCCATGCCCGGGTCCGAGGCCCACCGCTCGTAGTCCATCGGGTTGCCCCGCTGGAAGATCATCCCGTTGATCGACGAGCTGCCGCCCAGGATCTTGCCGCGGGCGTGGTAGATCCGGCGGTTGTGCATGAACGGCTCGGGCTCCGACTCGTACATCCAGTCGTAGTGCTTGGAGCCGATGGGGAAGGTCAGCGCGGCCGGCATGTGGACGAACACGTCGAACAGGTAGTCCGGACGCCCGGCCTCGAGGACGAGCACCCGGTTGCCCGGCTCCGCGCTCAGCCGATTGGCGAGCACCGAGCCCGCGGAGCCACCCCCGACGATGATGAAGTCGTACTGCGTTCGTCCCATCCCGCGATCGTACCAGCGGCGGCGAACGGCGAACGGAGCCGAGGTGCGCGGCGCGCAACGGCCGGCCCGGGCCCTCGCGGCCCGGCGCAAAAACCATCTGGACAGGGGCGGGGAAGGCCGCTATTGTTGTTGCGCGTTCCGCAACTGGTTGCGTAATCCGCGACAACCCCATCAGCACGGCAGGAGCCAATGGGAACCGACGAGCAGGATCTCGACCTCAGCGCCCTCAGCGACGAGGAGCTGGTCAGCCAGATGCACGACGATCTCTACGACGGCCTCGCGCCGGCGATCACCGAGGGGACGAACCTCCTCCTAGGCCGCGGCTGGGGCGCCGACAGGGTGCTGTCCGAGGCCCTGGTCGAGGGCATGCGGATCGTCGGCGTGGACTTCCGGGACGGCATCCTGTTCGTGCCCGAGGTCCTGCTGGCCGCCAACGCGATGAAGGCGGGCATGACGATCCTTCGCCCGCTGCTCGCCGAGACGGGGGCCAAGCCGGTCGGCAAGGTGGTCATCGGAACGGTCAAGGGCGACATCCACGACATCGGCAAGAACCTCGTCGGCATGATGCTCGAGGGCGCCGGTTTCGAGGTCATCGACCTGGGCGTCAACACCGACGCGGACAAGTTCCTCGCCGCCCTCGAGGAGCACAAGCCCGACATCCTGGGCATGTCCGCCCTGCTGACGACGACGATGCCGTACATGAAGACGGTCATCCAGGCGCTCAAGGACAAGGGCATCCGCGACAAGTACGCGGTCATGGTTGGCGGCGCGCCGCTCACCGAGGAGTTCGCGATGGCCGTCGGCGCCGACGCCTACTGCCGCGACGCCGCCGTCGCCGCCGAGACGGCCCGCAACTTCGTCGCGTGACCGGGACCGGGCCCCAGGGCGCAGCGTCCTCGAGGGGCCGGGCGCCCGCGCTCGTGCTGGGCTGCGGCGCGCTCGCCCGCGAGCTCCTGGAGCTCGTGGACCGCAACGGCCTCGCCGGGGCGGTGGACGTGCGCTGCCTGCCGGCGCCCCTCCACAACCGCCCCAACCAGATCGGCCCGCTGCTCGACGCCAGGATGGCAGAGCTCGCGCCGCAGTACGAGCACGTCTTCCTGGCGTACGCGGACTGCGGGACGGGCGGCGCGGTGGACCGGGTGGCCGAGGCGTACGGCGTCGAGCGCCTGCCCGGCGACCACTGCTACGCGTTCTACAGCGGGCTTGACGAGTTCGCGGCGCTCGCCGCCGAGGATCCCGGCACGTTCTACCTGACGGACTTCCTCGCGCAGAGCTTCGAGGCCCTCGTCTGGAAGGGGCTCGGGCTGGACCGCCACCCACGCCTCCGCGACGCCTACTTCGGCAACTACCACCGCCTCATGTACCTCTCCCAGCGCGATGACCCCGCGCTGGTCGAGCTGGCGCGCGCCGCCGCCGACCGCCTCGGCCTGCCGTTCGAGCAGCGCCGGACCGGCTACGGCGAGCTGGGCGTCGCGATCGCGCGCCTGGCCGGCCGACTCGCCGGGGAGGGGATCGAGGTCGGCGTCGAGGCGCCGGCGTCGTTCGCCGCGGGCGCCGTCATGGGCACCGAGCACGGGGTCGTCCCGGGCGAGGCTGCCGCCTGATGGCCACCCTCACCGTGATCTCGTGGCGGGACATCCCGTCCCAGGTAACGGCCCGGGAGGGCCGCCGCACCGCAAAGGCGATGCTCCCGATGCGGTTCCAGGCCGCCATCGACAAAGCCGCCAGCACGGCCGGCAAGAAGGACATGGACCAGTACCTTGCCGAGTGGCGCCGCGCCTTGCGGCCGTGCGGCGAGGACCTCGACGCCGAGGTGGCCGCCGAGGTCGCCCGTCTCGAGGAGGCGTTCCCGCGCGACCGGCTCACGGCACTCGTTGCCAATCGCGGCGAAGAGGCCGCGTCACCCAACCCGCCCGCCGCGTCCCCGGCACCAGACCTGACGGAGGCCCCGTGACCCGCACTGTGCTCAGCTCGGCGACCCGCGAGGTCGTGATCGGCGATGACCTGCCGTTCGTCGTCATCGGGGAGCGGATCAACCCGACCGGCCGCAAGCTGCTGGCCGAGGAGATGCGCAACGGCAACTTCAGCCGCGTCGAGAGCGACGTCATCGCCCAGGTGGCGGCTGGCGCCCACATGCTCGACGTCAACGCGGGCATCCCGCTCGCGGACGAGCCGGCGATCATGGCCCACACGGTCAGGCTCGTCCAGTCGCTCACCGACCTGCCCCTCTCCATCGACTCGTCGGTCATGGACGCCCTCGAGGCCGGGCTGGCCGTCTACCAGGGCAAGGCGCTCGTCAACTCGGTCACGGGCGAGGAGGAGCGCCTCGAGCGCGTCCTGCCGCTGGTCAAGAAGTACGGCGCGGCCGTGGTCGCGATCTCCAACGACGACACCGGCATCTCCACCGACCCCGAGGTTCGGTTCGCGGTCGCCAAGAAGATCGTCGAGCGCGCGGCCGACCACGGCATCCCGCGCGAGGACGTGATCGTGGACCCGCTGGTCATGCCGGTGGGCGCCATGCGCACCGCGGGCCGCCAGGTGTTCGCGCTGCTCAACCGCCTCCGCGACGAGCTCAAGGTCAACACGACCTGCGGCGCGTCGAACGTGTCGTTCGGCCTGCCGGCCCGCGAGGGGATCAACGCCGCGTTCCTGGCGATGGCCATCAGCAACGGCCTGACGTCCGCCATCACCAACCCGCTGCTGGCCGAGGTCCGCAGCTCGATCATGGCCGCGGACGTGCTGATGGGCACCGATGCGGACGCCGCCGCCTGGATCGCCGAGCACCGGGACCCGGCCGCCGAGGCCGCGGGTGGGCGCGAGCGCCGCGTGAACCGCCGCCGGGCCGGCGCTGCCGGCTGAGAGGCCCGCTGAGGACCCGCCGACCGTGGCGTCATCGGACCCGCTCCTGATCTTCACGCCCTCGGGCCGCCGGGGGCACTTCCCCGCGGGCACGGCTGTGCTCGACGCGGCCCGCAAGCTGGGCGTGGACATCGATTCGGTGTGCGGCGGGCGCGGCATCTGCGGCCGCTGCCAGGTGGAGCAGGCGGTCGGCGAGTTCCCCAAGCACGGCATCACCTCGGCTCCGGCGCATCTCTCGCCGCCGGATTCGGTCGAGGCCGACTACGCCGCCCGCAAGGGCCTCGCCGCGAAGCGGCGCCTCGCCTGCACGGCCACGGTCCGCGGCGACGCGGTCATCGACGTGCCGGCCACGTCGCAGGTCCACCGCCAGGTCGTGCGCAAGGAGCTCGAAGTCCGGCCGTTCGACCTCGACCCGGTCACGCGGCTCTACTACGTCGAGGCGTCCCAGCCCGACCTCGCCTCGCCCGCCTCGGACCTGCTGCGGGTGGAGGTGGCGCTGGCCCGGGAGTGGGGCCTCCGCGACCTCATCGCCGAGGTTCCGGCGACGCGCGCCATCCAGCACGCCGCCGCGGCGGGCCAGGGGAAAGTCACCGTCGCCGTCCACGACGGCCGCACGATCATCGCGGCCTGGCCGGGCTTCCGCGATCGCGCGTTCGGCGTGGCGATCGACGTGGGCTCCACGACGATTGCCGGCCACCTGGCGAGCCTGCTCGACGGGTCGGTGCTGGCGTCGGCGGGCGTCATGAACCCGCAGATCCGGTTCGGCGAGGACCTGATGAGCCGCGTGTCCTACGCCATGCTCCACGATCGCGGCGCGGCCGAGATGACGGCCGCCGTGCGGACGGCGCTGCGCGATCTCGTCGGCAGCCTCGCCGAGATGGCGGGCGTCGGGCGCGACGAGATCCTCGAGGTGGCGCTCGTGGGCAACCCGATCATGCACCACCTGTTCCTTGGCCTGGACCCCACGCCGCTGGGCCAGGCGCCGTTCACCCTGGCCACCGAGCGCGCCGTCCACACGACGGCGGCCGAGCTCAAGCTGGGCGTCCACGCGGGCGCGCGCGCATACATCCTGCCCTGCATCGCCGGGCACGTCGGTGCCGACACGGCCGGCGTCATCCTCTCGGAGCGGCCCGACCAGGCCGAGCCCGTCACGCTCATCGTGGACGTGGGCACCAACGCCGAGCTGGTGCTCGGCAACCGCCACCGTCTGCTGGCGGCGTCGAGCCCCACCGGGCCGGCCTTCGAGGGCGCCCAGATCAGTGCCGGCCAGCGCGCCGCCCCCGGGGCCATCGAGCGCGTCCGGATCGACCCGGCCACCCTCGAGCCGCGCTTCCGCGTCATCGGCTGCCCGCTGTGGTCCGACGAGCCCGGTTTCGCCGAGGCCACGGCCGACACCGGGATCACCGGCATCTGCGGCTCCGGGATCATCGAGGCGATCGCAGAGCTGTTCCTCGCCGGGGTGATAACCGCCGACGGGATCATCGACGGGTCGCTCGCGGCCCGGACGGCGCGGGTCACGGACGAGGGCCGGACGTTCAGCTACGTCCTCCACGAGGGTGAACCGCGCATCCTCGTCACCCAGGGCGACGTGCGCGCCATCCAGCTGGCCAAGGCGGCGCTGTACGCGGGCGCGCGGCTGCTGATGGACGCCTACGGCGTGGATGCCGTGGACGAGGTGCGGCTCGCGGGCGCCTTCGGCAGCCACATCGACCTGCGGCACGCCATGGTCCTCGGCCTCGTTCCCGACTGCGACCTCGAGCACGCCATGTCCGTGGGCAACGCGGCCGGCGCGGGCGCGCTCATCGCGCTCCTGTCGGGCGCGGCCCGCCACGAGATCGAGACCGTGGTCCAGGGGGTCACCAAGCTGGAGACGGCCATCGAGCCGCGGTTCCAGGAGCACTTCGTGGAGGCGCTCGCGATCCCGCACCGCAGCGCCCCCTACCCCAACCTCGGCCGCGTGGTGGCCCTGCCGGAGCGTCCGGCAGCCGGCCGCGCGAACCGGGACGAGCGATCTGAGCGACGCCGCCGCCGCGCTAGCGTGACGGCCAAGGAGGAGAACTGATGACCGACGAACTCCACGGCCGCCGCTCGGGCGGCCGCGCCGCGCGACAGGCTGCCCGCGCCCAGGCCCACGCCGCCCGGGTCCCGTTCCTCACCCGGACCCTGGCGCCGTTCGAGGTGCTCGGCGAGGAGGGCCTCGCGCTCATCGAGCTCAACGCGGACCGCATCCTCCAGGAGGTTGGCCTGGAGTTCCGGAACGATCCCGAATCCCTCCGCCTGCTCAAGGGTGCCGGCGCCGACGTCGACGGTGAGCGCGTGCGCTTCCCGGCGGGCCTGGCGCGCTCGATCATCCAGGCGACCGCGCCCAGCTCCTATGTCCAGCACGCCCGGAACCCCGAGCGGTCGGTGATGATCGGCGGCAAGGCCACGGTCTTCGCGCCCAACTACGGCTCGCCGTTCGTCCGCGACCTAGAGGGTGGCCGCCGCTACGCGACGCTCGAGGACTTCCACAACTTCGTCAAGCTCGCCTACGCCTCGCCGCACCTGCACCACTCGGGCGGCACCCTGTGCGAGCCCACCGACGTGCCGGTCAACAAGCGGCACCTGGACATGATCTACGCCCACATCCGGTACTCGGACAAGCCGTTCATGGGCTCCGTGACCGCAACGGAGCGGGCCCAGGACACGGTTGACATGGCCAAGATCGTGTTCGGCGACGAGTTCGTAGAGCACAACGCGGTCACGACCAGCCTAATCAACGCGGCCTCGCCGCTGGCCTGGGACGGCTCGATGCTGGGCGCCCTGCGCACGTACGCCGCCCACAACCAGGCAACGCTCGTGACGCCGTTCATCCTCGCCGGCGCGGTGGCGCCGGTGACCACCGCCGGCGTGGCCGCGCAGACCCTGGCCGAGGCGCTCGGCGGCCTGGCGCTGACCCAGCTGGTGCGCCCGGGCGCACCGGTGATCCTGGGCTCGTTCGCCAGCTCACTCTCGATGCAGTCGGGCGCGCCGACGTTCGGCACGCCGGAGCCCGCGCTCGTGCTCTACGTCATGGCGGCGCTGGCGCGTCGCCTCGGCGTGCCGTTTCGGTCCGGCGGGGCGCTCACGGCGTCCAAGATCGAGGACGCCCAGGCAGCCTACGAATCCGCGGCGACGATGCAGCCGACCGTCCTCGCTGGCACCAACTTCGTGCTCCACGCCGCGGGCTGGCTCGAGGGCGGCCTCACGCTCGGGTACGAGAAGTTCGTCATGGACGCGGACCAGTGCGGGATGATGGGCGTGTTCGTGAACGGCGTGGACATGTCCCCCAACGGCCAGGCCATCGAAGCGCTGCTCGCCCACAAGCCCGGCCAGCACTTCCTGGGCACGCCCCACACGCTGGCGAACTTCGAGACGGCATTCTACCGCTCGGAGCTCGCGGACAACAACAGCTACGAGCAGTGGCTGGAGGAGGGCCAGCTCGACGCCCGGGCCCGCGCTAACAAGGTGTGGAAGAAGATGCTCGCCGAGTACGAGGCCCCGGCCATCGACCCGGCGACTGATGAGGCGCTGCTCGACTTCATGGCCCGCCGCAAGGCGTCGATGCCCGACGCCGCGGAGTGACCGCGGCCGGCGCCCCGCCAGTCCCGGGGCGCCTCCCCGGCCCGTTACCGACCCGGTTCCCGGCCCGCTCCGGAGCTTCCGCATGAGAGCCCCCGCATGACGACCGCGCGGGCGGCCAACGCGCCGCCCCTCATCCAGTCAGTCGACCGCGCGGTCGACGTGCTGGAGTACCTCGCCGAGCGCGACGACGGGTCCGTGACAGACCTTGCCGTCGCCCTCGGCGTCCACAAGTCCACCGCGTTCCGCCTGCTGGCCGCCCTCGAGTCCCGCGGCCTGGTGGAGCAGGTCACCGAGCGCGGCCGCTACCGGCTGGGCTTCGGCCTGGTGCGGCTCGCGGGCGCAGCCTCGGCGCGGCTCGAGCTCGTGGAGCAGAGTCGGCCGGTCACGCGCCGGCTGGCGGTCGAGGTGGGGGAGACCGTCAACGTCGCGCGCCTCGAGGATGACGCGGCCATCAACTTGGACCAGGTGCTCGGCGGCGCCACGGTGGCCACCCAGAACTGGGTCGGCCAGCGCACGCCGCTCCATGCCACCTCCAGCGGCAAGGTCCTGCTCGCCGCGGCCGACCCGGTGTCGCGCGCGCGGCTGCTCGGGCGGCCGCTCCAGGCGTTCACCCCCGCGACCATCACGGGGCGCGCCGCGCTCGAGGCCGAACTCGACGGCGTGGCGCGGGCGGGCTGGGCGGTGACCCGCGAGGAGCTCGAGGTGGGGATGAATGCCATCGCCGCGCCCGTCCGCGGTCGCGACGGCAAGGTGATCGCCGCCGTGAGCGTGTCCGGGCCGTCCTACCGCCTGGGCCCCGACCGATTCGAGTCGGTCGCCGCGGCCGTCATCGCCGCGGGCGAGGAGATCAGCCGGCGAATCGGCTGGCGCGGCTAGGACCCCTTCGGCCGGTTCCG
>JAJXTS010000150.1:0-4426 GCA_021783595.1 Chloroflexota bacterium
CTGCAACAGCAGCGAGAAGACAAACAGCGCGCCCCAGAAGAGCACCATGCCCTTCCGCGAGCGCGCACCCAGCGTGTGAGCGGATTCCCGAGACATCATGATGCTCCTTCCCCCGCGAGCCCTTGCAGGTCTGGCAACTGCGCCTGATCTCCACAGATGAATGCAGCCGCCCATGCGAGCGGTTCCGGCCCGGTCACGGGCCAGGGGCCTAAAGGTACTGGTCCGTTCAAGGGGTGAACAGTCCCTAACCCCACCAATCGCGTGACGCTGCTACCTGTTCGGCGACATTCCGGTGCTGGACCGCACCGGACTGCGACGAATGTCGTACCGGGACCAATGGTGGGCGGCGGGCTCGGCGGACGAGGGCCCGGACGCGACTCCGTGCCCCGAGCCGCTACGATGTCCGCCTGCCCCGACTGCACCAGGAGCCCTCGTGACCAACGCCGCCGAGCCCGCCGCACCCGCCGCCATCCGCTTCGGCGTCCGCGCCGCGATCGAGCGCGCGTGGCGGGCCGCGGAGGCGTCGGGCGCGCTGCCCGACGTTGCGGATCCGGCAGCGGCACCCGCCGTCGAGGTGGAGCGCCCCGCAAACCCCTCCTTCGGGGACTTCGCGACGAACCTCGCGATGAAGCTGGCCCGGCCGCTCCGCCGCTCCCCGCTCGAGATCGCCGAGGCGCTCGCGACGGCGCTGCGGACGGGCCAGGACGCCGCGCTGTTCGCCGCGGTGGACGTGGCGCGGCCGGGGTTCCTCAACCTGCGCGTGGCAGACGTCGCGTACGAGGCGCTGGTCGCCGGGATCCTCGCTGCCCCGGCGCAGTGGGGCCGCATCCCGGCCGTCAACCCGCGCAAGGTCAACGTGGAGTTCGTGTCGGCCAACCCCACCGGGCCGCTCACCGTGGGCAACGCCCGCGGCGCGTTCGTGGGAGACCTCCTGTGCCGGGTCCTGGAGGCGGGCGGCCAGCAGGTCACGCGCGAGTACTACTTCAACGACTCGGGCGCCCAGATCAACCACCTCGGCGCGTCGGTGTTCGCGCTCCGCCGCGGCGAGCCGGTGCCGGAGGACGGGTACAAGGGCGCCTATGTCGAGACGCTGGCGCGCGAGGTGCCCGACGACGTCTGGGCAGCCGCGACGGCCGATGGCGCCGCGCCGGATGCCGTCCTCGGCTCGTGGGCGTCGAAGCGCGTGCGCGGGATGATCGAGGCGAGCCTGACCCGGCTCGGCGTCCGCTTCGACGTCTGGAAGAGCGAGGCCTCGCTGCACGACGAGGGCTGGGTGGCGCGCGCGGTCCAGCGCCTGCGCGACGCGGGCGAGGTCTACGAGCAGGACGGCGCGACGTGGTTCCGCTCCACCGCCTACGGCGATGACAAGGACCGCGTGATCTACAGGTCCGACGGCCGCCCGACGTACTTCGCCGCCGACATCGGCTACGTCACCGAGAAGTTCAGCCGCGGCTTCGACCACCTCATCTACATCTGGGGCGTGGACCACCACGGCACGGTGGCCCGGAACAAGAACGCCGCCCAGGCCATGGGCTACGACCCGGAGCGCTACCAGGTCCTGCTGATCGGCTGGGTGCGCTTCGTCGCCGACGGCGTCGAGGTCTCGATGTCCAAACGGGCCGGCACGTTCGTCACGCTCGACGACCTGCTCGACGCGGTGGGCACCGACGCCGCCCGCTGGTTCTTCGCCTCGCGCGCGGCCCATGTGGAGATCGACTTCGACATCGAGCTCGCCAGGAAGCAGTCGAGCGAGAACCCCGTCTACTACGTGCAGTACGCGCACGCCCGGATCGCGTCGATCGTGCGCAAGGCGGAGGCGGCGGGGCTGGCGCCGGCGGCGTCGGTCGCGGGGCTGCTGGCCGGCGAGCCCGAGGCGGCGCTGGCGCGCGCGGTCTCGCGTCTCCCCGAGGTGGTGGAGGACGCGGTCCTGGCCGAGGAGACGCAGGGCATCACGGCCTACGCGACCGACCTGGCCACCCAGTTCCACGCCTTCTACCGCGACGCCCGCGTTCTGGACGAGGCCGAGCCCGAGCGTTCGGCGCGCCGCCTGGCGCTGGCGCTGGCCGCGAAGACGACGCTCGCGAACGCGCTCGGCCTGCTCGGGATCTCCGCGCCCGAGTCGATGTAGGCGCGACTGGGGGGCGGGTTCGGCGCCGACCGCGGCCGGCGATCAGCCGGCCAACCCCAGCGCGTTCGCGACGGCGCTCAGCGTGCCGGCCGAGTCGGCCGACAGCAGGACCACGCGCTGCGGCGACGGCGCCAGCACGGCGGCGTGCCTCCCCTCGCCGTTGAGCCTGACCGCGAGCTGGTCTAGCTGGTCGAAGGCGCTGCCCGCGGCCTTGGCGCCGTCCCACACGGTGTCCACCACGGCGGCCCGGGCGCCATTCGGGCCCTCGACCAGCGCCACGCGATCGCCGCCCCAGCCCGCGGCCGGATCCGAGCCCGCGCCAGGGTCGCCGGTGCGCATGAGGATGTTGAGCCGCAGCTCGCCCAGGGTGTCCTCCATCGCCACCGACCAGCCGGCGCCCAACCGCCTGGCGAGGCCCATCGGCAGGGTCACCGTCACCGCCGGCTCGCGCGAGGCCAGCTGGTCCGGGTGCAGGAGCTGCTCGGTGGTGTCGGGCGGGTGCTGCCACAGCGCGTCCACCCCGACGAAGCTGGCGCTGGTCTGGTAGGCGCTCAGGACGTAGCTCAGGCCCTGCGTGTACGGCCAGAGCAGCGTCTCCCGCAGGATGGCCGGGGCCGCGTTGAGAGCAGCCTGCGAGGCCGGGTCGGTGGCGCCCGCGATCTGCAGCAGCTGCGACGGCGTCAGGCTCCTCTGCGCCCAGAGGCTCATCGCCAGCGTCGCGTCGCCTTCCACCAGCGCCGTCCGCGCAAGCGTCCGGTCGCCCTGGTCCTTGGCGTCGCCGACGACCGCCTGCAGGCCGAAGCGCTGGTCCTGGAGCGCGTGGTCGAACTCGTGGGCGTAGGTGATCTCCTCGGCCGGTCCCATCGCACCCGACGAGGCGACCACGTACATCGACTTCGACCGCTGGTCGTAGAAGCCCACGACCTGGCTGGTCAGGAGGTCCAGGTACGTCGCCTCGAGCGAGTCGCCCGCCGGCATGAGGTCCAGCTGCTTGTACAGCGCCTCGGTCGCGGCGACCTGCGCGGGCGGGTTGTCGCGGGCCAGCGACTCGCGCAGGAACGCGCACAGCCCGGCCTGGTCGAGCGTGTAGCGCGGGACGGCACGCGTGGCGGTGATGCCCCGGATCGACTCGACGGCACCCTCGATGGTGGCGAGCAGGGCGGCATTGGGGTCGTCGGGACCGATGGGGCGCGGCGAGAAGCTGGCCTGGGGGTTCGCCTGCGAGCAGGTCGCGGTGGCGGGCGCCGAGGTGGGCGCGGCCGACGACGACGCTGCGCCGGACGGGCCGGGCGAGGGCGCCGCCGAGCCGCCGGTTGCCGCGGGGGCCGACGTCAGGCCCGGCAAGGCGCTGGGGCTCGGGCTCCCGCACCCCGCGACCACCGCGAGGGCGACCAGCGTCGCGAGGGCTCCGTGGCGAAGGCGGCGCGTCATGACCGGGATGATGCCACCGCGCGGGCGCGACGAACCCCCCGGCGGATGTTCCTTTCTTAACCGTTCGGGTGGCCGCGGCTGAATCCCCCTCTCGTATGGTTCGTGGCGGAACACCCCTCAGGTTCCATCCTCCCTCCCTCGGGACCGGAGATGCCAATTGGGCAGGCATCTCCGGTCCTCCCTTTTCCGGGCTGGATCGGACGGGCTCGCCAAGCCCGGGGTGAGTGACCTGTGCCAGAATCGCGCCATGGAGCTCACCTGGTACGGACGGACCTGCATCCGGCTCAAGGGTCGGGATGCCGTCGTCGTCAATGATCCCTACCCGTCGATCGTCGGCCCCACCGGCCGCGGGATCACCGGCGACGTCATCACCTTCAGCCACCCCGACGACGCGGGCCTCGGCCCCAAGAAGCCGAACAGGACGTCCCGGGACGGCGGGACGGCCATCCCCACCAGCCTCGAGCCGGCGTTCGTGCTGGACGGCCCGGGCGAGTACGAGGTGCACGACGCGCTGGTCACCGGAGTCCGCACGTACCGCGACGCGGGGCGCGGTGCCAAGCGCGGCAAGCAGACCGCGTTCGTGACCGAGCTGGACGGCCTCCACACCATCCACCTGGGCGACATCGGCCATGAGCTCACCGAGGAGAAGCTGGGCGACATCGGTCCCGTGGACATCGTGTGCGTGCCCATCGGCGGCGCGCTCTCGGCCACCACGGCCGCAGCGCTCGTCGCCCAGCTGGACCCCAAGATCGTCGTCCCCATGCCGGTCTGCGAGGAGGAGGCCGACTGCGAGGACGCGATGCAGAAGTTCCTCCACGAGATGGGCGCCCAGCCGGCCGTCCAGCCCAAGCTGACCGTCACGTCCTC
>JAJXTS010000150.1:4526-6194 GCA_021783595.1 Chloroflexota bacterium
GACGTGCTGCTGCTGCCGCCGGGACGGCTGGTGCCGGGGCTCGTGGCGTTCCTGGTCGGGCACCTCGCCTACGTGGTGGCGTTCTGGCAGCTGGCCGGCGAGGGCGCCTGGCTGCTCCTCGGCACCGCGGGGGCGGCGGCCCTCGTCGCCACAGTCGGCCGGCGGCTGGTCCGCGCCGCGGGGCGGCAGGGCATGGGCGGGCCGGTCGCCGCGTACCTCGCCGCGATCACCCTGATGGCGGTCGCCGCCACGCGAACCGGTGAGCCCGCCGCGGTCGCGGGCGCGTGGCTGTTCGTCGCGTCGGACTCGATGCTGGGCTGGGGCCAGTTCGTCGGGACGGCACCGGGCGGGCAGGGCGGGGCGCGCCTGCGGCTGGGCGTGATCGTCACCTACCACGTCGCGCAGGCTCTGCTCGTGGTGGCGCTGCTCGCGGCGTAGGCTCGGGGGGGCGCGGCTGCGGCGGGGCGCGGGCGGCGGGGCGCGGGCGGCCCCTCGGCCACTTCGGGACTCAACGGTTTCGCGGCCGCGCGATTCCGACCGCTACGGGTCGCGCCCGTCCCGCGGCACGGCGGGCGGCGCAACGGACCAAGCCCGATCCGGCCGGGGCGGCTCATGACGGAACCGTTGAGTCCCGAAGTGGCCGAGGAGTCGCGCGGGGCCAGGGTCCCGGGCCGAGCCGCCGGAGTCGCGGGAGCGGCGTCGCGGGAGCGGCGTCGCGCGGGGCCAGGGTCCCGGGCCGAGCCGCCGGAGTCGCGGGAGCGGCGTCGCGCGGGGCCAGGGTCCCGGGCCGAGCCGCGGAGCCCGCGCCAAGCCGAGCCACGGAGCTCGCGCCAAGCCGAGCCGCGCGGGGCCCGCTCCGGGTCAGGCGGCCTGCGCCACCCCGGTGCGCAAGACGCGGAGCGCCGGGGTCCAGCGCGCCAGCTCGTCGAGCGCCAGGCCCAGGCCCTCGAGGTTCGGCGCGGACGGCGTGAACATGCCCCCCAGTAGCTGGGCGAACACGTTCGGAATCACCACGCCCTCGGGGATCGGCATCGCGCGCAGCGCCGTGAACACCGGCTTGAGCGCGGTGACCGCACGCAGGCCGCCGGAGACGCCCCCGTAGCTCGCGAAGGCGACGGGCTTGTTCGCCCACTCGTGGTGCAGGTAGTCCACCGCGTTCTTGATGCTGGCCGGGAACGAGTGGTTGTACTCGGGCGTGATGACGAAGAAGGCGTCGGCCGCGTCCACTCGGGCGCTCCAGGCCTTCGTGTGGTCGTGGACGTAGCGGCGCTGGCGCGGGTGGTTGGGCTCGTCCATCAGGGGGAGGTCGAGCTCCGCGAGGTCCGCGAGATCCACGGCGAAGCGGCCGTCCGCCTCGATCGCGGCGGCGAGCCAGGTGGCGACCGCAGGGCCGATGCGCCCGGGGCGCGTGCTTGACGAGATGACGAGGATGCGAGGCGAGGACATCTGATGCTCCGACGCTTGGGGGCCGGCCGCCGACGCGGTCCGAGTGGCTGGTAGTTGCTGATGCAACGATATACCGGATCGGCCGGGAGCGCGCCGCGAGCTCAGGCGCCCCGCCGGTACACCACGCGGCCGCGCTTGACGACGACGTCCACCAGGTCCGCGCCCACCCAGTACGGCAGCTGCTCCACGGACGTGGCCCGCCAGACCACGACGTCGGCGGCC
>JAJXTS010000151.1 GCA_021783595.1 Chloroflexota bacterium
CGACGGTCGGCGCGGCTGGACGGCGAGCAGCGCGATGATGGCCCTGCGCGTCGAGTCGGCCAGGAGCGCGATCCCAGTTCCATTGCGTCGTGCCATGGGCAAGAGCATGACGGTCGAGCCTTATCTGCCGGCCACTCACTTCTCCAGACTCCGCGCGCGTCAGCCCGCGCGCCCGGGTCGTTCCGCGATTTGCGAACGGCCCGGACTCCACCCCCTGCCGGGAGATGGCCTCCGACCAGAGGGGGCGCCGACCTCCGGGGGCGCCGACCTCCGGGGGCGCCGACCTCCGGGGGCGCCGACCTCCGGGGGCGCCGACCTCCGGGGGCGCCGATGCGGCCGCGCTGGGCCGACGGATGGACGGCCGGCCCGCGGGCGATGGGCGGCCGGCCCGCGGGGATTGGACGGCCGGCCCGCGGGCTCCGGTAGGATGGCCGCCCATGGCAACAACCTCCGCGCCCGCCCAGGCGCCGCTCATCGCTGCCCGCGGCCTGACGAAGCGGTTCGGCAGCTTTACCGCGGTCGACGCCGTCGACTTCGACGTGGCGCCGGGCGAGAGCTTCGGCTTCCTCGGGCCCAACGGCGCGGGCAAGACGAGCACGATGCGGATGATCGGCTGTGTCTCGCCGATCACCGCGGGCGAGCTGCGGATCCTGGGCCTGGACCCGGCCACGGACGGGCCGCGCATTCGGGGCCGCCTGGGCGTGGTGCCCCAGCAGGACACGCTCGACACGGATCTCTCGGTGGTGGACAACCTTGTCATCTACGGCCGCTACTTCGGGCTGACCCGGGCTGAGAGCCGGCGGCGCGCCGCGGAGCTGCTCGAGTTCGCGCAGCTGGCCGACCGGGCGGGGGACAGGGTGGACCCGCTGTCGGGTGGCATGAAGCGCCGCCTCACGATCGCCCGCGCGCTGATCAACGAGCCCTCGATCCTGCTCCTCGACGAGCCCACGACCGGCCTCGACCCGCAGGCCCGCCACCTGCTCTGGGACCGCCTGTACCGGCTCAAGCAGCGCGGCGTGACGCTGGTCCTGACCACGCACTACATGGACGAGGCCGAGCAGCTGTGCGACCGCCTGGTGGTGATGGACAAGGCCCGAATCGTCGCCGAGGGCTCGCCCCGTTCGCTCATCGAGCGCTACTCCTCCCGCGAGGTGACCGAGCTTCGCTTCGCGGTCGGCGTCCAGGAGACGCTGGCCGACGCGCAGCTCGAGGGCATCGGCGACCGGATCGACCGCCTGCCGGACCGCGTCCTGGTCTACAGCGACGACGGCGAGGCGGTGGGGCCGGCCGTCCACGCGCGGGGGCTGCGGCCCGAGACCGTCCTCGTCCGCCGCAGCTCGCTCGAGGACGTCTTCCTGCGGCTGACGGGCCGGACGCTGGTGGACTGAGGTGACGGCCCCGGCGATCCCCGAGCCGCGCCCCTCGGCTGGGTACCTCGCCGCCTACGAGCACCAGGTCCTCCTGTACCTGCGCAACTGGCGAGGCTCGCTGTTCAGCAACTTCGCCCAGCCGGCCCTGTTCCTGCTCGCGATGGGCGTGGGCCTGGGCTCGTACGTGGACAAGGGCGGCGCGAACGCCACCGACGGCGTCTCCTACCTCCAGTTCCTGGCGCCCGCGCTGCTCGTCTCGAGCGTGATGCAGGGTGCCTCGAGCGAGGGCACGTTCCCCGTGCTCGCCGGGTTCCACTGGGTTCGCCGCTACTACGCCATGTACGCGACCCCGCTGACGCCGCGCGCCATCGCCTTCGGCCAGCTGGCCTGGAACGCCACCCACGCGCTGATGGTGGGTTCGATCTTCTGCGTGATCATCGCGCTGTTCGGCGCGGCCGCGACGCCGGGGATCGTCTGGTCGGTCCCGATCGGCGTGCTGACCGGGATGGCCTTCTCCGCCCCGATCGCGGCGTTCATGAGCACCCAGCGCGACACCAACGCCTGGAACAACATCTGGCGCTTCGGCATCACGCCGCTGTTCCTGTTCAGCGGCACCTTCTTCCCGATCGACCGGCTGCCGGAGCTGCTCCGCCCGATCGCCTGGCTGCTGCCCCTGTGGCACGGCGTGGACCTGGCGCGCTCGGCGGCGCTCGGCACGATCGGCCAGGCCCCGCTGCTCGCGCTCGCGCACGTCGCGATCCTGCTCGCGATGGCCGTCGGCGGCACGTGGGCGATGTTCGTCATGTTCCGCCGGCAGCTGGAGGCGTAGGCGATGGCCAGCCTGCCGGCCCCCGGCCGCATCGCCCCCGCCCGCCTGAGCGGGCGCCGCGCGGCGCTGATGGTCGAGCGCAACACGATGGCGCTGGGCTCGAGCTGGATGATGGTCCTCGGCGGCTTCTTCGAGCCGCTGTTCTACCTGCTCTCGATCGGCTTCGGCCTGGGCGGCATGGTGGGCGACGTGCCGGGACCGGACGGTCGGCCGATCGCCTACGCGCTGTTCGTGGCGCCGGCACTCCTGGCGAGCTCGTCGATGAACGGCGCGATCACCGAGTGCACGTTCAACTTCTTCTTCAAGCTGACCTACCAGAAGACGTACGACGCGGTCCTGTCCACGCCCATGGCGCCCGGCGACGTGGCCCTGGGCGAGATCGGCTGGGCCATCATCCGGTCCACGCTGTACTCGGTCGGGTTCTTCGCCGTCCTGCTGGTGCTCGGGCTCTACCGCTCGCCGCTGGCGATCCTGGCCATCCCGGCCGCGATGCTGCTGTCGTGGGCGTTCTCGGCGGTGGCCCTCGCGCTCACGACCTGGATGCGCGGCTGGCAGGACTTCGACCTGATCTTCCTCGTGACGCTGCCGCTGTTCCTGTTCAGCGGCACCTTCTACCCGATCACCGCGTACCCCGAGGCGCTTCGCGTCCTGGTGGAGTGGTCGCCGCTGTACCAGGGTGTGGCGCTGATCCGGGGGCTGATCACCGGCGTCGTGGACGCAGGCGCGCTCGCGCACGTGGCGTACCTGGTCGCGATGGGCTTCCTCGGGCTCGCGGTGGTCAGCCGCCGGCTGGACCGGCTGCTCCGGAAGTAGCGCCTGCTGGCCGCGTGGGGCCTCGAGCGGTCGCGCGGCCCCTCGCGGGCACGCTTCGGCGACCCCGGTTAGCATCCCGGAGTGCCCAGCGCCGACCCCCGTGCGGCCGCCTCGGCGGCCCGAGACCTCGCCTCCCTCGACACCGCGATCGCCGCCTGCGACGCCTGCCCGCGCCTGGTCGCGTGGCGCGAGCAGCAGGCCCGGGTCAGGGTCGCCCGGTTCCGCGACGAGACGTACTGGGCGCACGGGGTGCCCGGGTTCGGCGACTCGGCGTCGAGGATCCTCCTGGTGGGGCTCGCCCCGGCTGCCCACGGCGCCAACCGCACGGGCCGCGTCTTCACCGGCGACGCGTCGGGCGACTTCCTGTGGCACGCGATGCACGCGGTGGGCCTCGCCAGCCAGCCCGAGGGCCGCCGAGCCGGCGACGGGCTGCGCCTCGCCGGGGTCCGGGTGGCCGCCGCCGTCCGCTGCGCCCCGCCGGCCAACAAGCCCACCCCCGACGAGCAGGCGCGCTGCCGGCCCTACCTCGTGCGCGAGCTGGAGCTGCTGCGGGACCTCGCGGTGATCGTGCCGCTCGGCGCGATCGGCTGGGATTCCGCACTGCGCACCCTGTCCGCGCTGGGCTACGCCATGCCCGTGCCGAAGCCCCGGTTCGCCCACGCGGCCGAGGAGAGGGTCGGCCGCTACACGCTGCTGGGCTCGTATCACCCGAGCCAGCAGAACACGTTCACCGGCAAGCTGACCCAGCCGATGCTGCAGGACGTGCTGCGGCGGGCCAAGGAACTGGCCGGCCTCTGACGGCGCTCGACCGCCCCCACCCCAACCTCGCCTAGAATTCCCCCACCCATGACAGCAGAACGCGATTTCTACGAGGTGCTCGGCGTCGAGCGCGGCGCGTCCGAGGCGGACATCAAGCGCGCCTTCCGCAAGCTCGCCCAGCAGTGGCATCCGGACGTCAGCAAGGAGCCGGCGTCCGACGCCCGCTTCAAGGAGATCAACGAGGCGTACCAGGTCCTCGGCGACCCGCAGCGCCGCCAGCAGTACGACATGTTCGGGCGGGCGGGCGTGTCCGGCGCGGGCGGCGGCGACCCGTTCGGCGGGGCGGGCTTCGGCGGCTTCAGCGACATCTTCGACGCCTTCTTCGGCGGCGCGATGGGCGGCCAGGCGCGACGGGCGCGCCCCCAGACCGGCGCGGACCTGCGCTACGACCTGCGGATCACCTTCGAGGAGGCCGTGCTCGGCTGCGAGAAGGAGATCGAGTTCCCCGTCCTGAGCCGGTGCGACACCTGCGGCGGCACGGGCGCCAAGCCCGGCTCCACCCCCAGCACCTGCCCCCAGTGCAACGGGCGCGGCGAGATCCGGTCGGTGCGCCAGACGATGCTCGGCCAGATGGTCAACGTCCAGCCCTGCCCGCGCTGCCATGGCGAGGGCCGCACCGTGGACACGCCCTGCGAGACCTGCCACGGGGAGGGCCGAACCCAGCGCCAGCGGACGCTGCGCGTGTCCATCCCCGCGGGCATCGACGAGGGCCATCAGGTCCGCCTGTCCAACGAGGGCGAGGTGGGGCCGCGCGGCGGCGCCCCCGGCAGCCTGTACGTCGCGGTGCACGTGGCGGACCACCCGAGCCTCACCCGCGAGGGCACGGAGCTGTTCTACGAGGCGGACCTCTCGATCGCCCAGGCGGCGCTCGGCACCAAGCTCAAGGTGCCGGTGGTGGACGGCGAGCCCGTCGACGTGGACATCCGGCCGGGCACGCAGCCGGGCACCGAGATCCGCCTGCGCGGCAAGGGCGTCCCGCACCTTCGGCGCCCGAACCAGCGCGGCGACCTGCACGTGATCGCGAACGTGGTCGTGCCGACCAAGCTGAGCAAGCACCAGCGCGAGCTGCTCGAGGCGTTCGCCAAGGAGTCGGGCGAGAGCGTGGCGGGCGGCGGCCTCCGCGAGAAGCTGGGGCTGTGACGCCCTCTCCCGACCCGCTCGCCGGCCTCGACTTGGCGGCTGCCGCGGCCGGCAAGGACGCCTGGCTGGAGCTCGCCGTCGCCGCGGACCACGAGGCCGTCGAGGCCGTGTCCGAGATCCTCTCCCGCGCCGCGCCCGGCGGGACCAGCGTGGAGCCCGCGTTCGAGCTCGTCGAGGACGGGCTGGCGGCCCGCGTGGACTTCGCGCGGCCCGCGCTCGTGCGCGCCTACCTGCCGGTCCTCTCGCCCGAGGCCGTCCGCGAGGCCGTGCGGCAGGCCGACCTCGAGCTGGGCCACCTCCAGGCCTTCGGCCTGCGACCCATCGGCGACCTCGCCGCGCGGCTCGTCCACGAGACGGACTGGGCCAACGCCTGGAAGGCCCACTTCCCGGTGCTGCGGGTGGGCCGGCGCATCGTGATCCGGCCCACGTGGCGGCGGCATCGGCGCCAGCCCGACGACGTCGTGCTCGCCCTGGACCCCGGCATGGCGTTCGGCACCGGGCTGCACCCCACCACACGCCTCTGCCTCGCGGCGCTCGAAGCGCTGGCCGACCGCGGCGCCCTCGACGGGGCCCGCGTGATCGACGTGGGCTCGGGGAGCGGCATCCTGTCGATTGCGGCCGGCCTGCTGGGCGCCTCGTCGGTGCTGGCCGTGGACGTGGACCCCATCGCCGTCGAGGCGTCCACCGCGAATGCCCGGCGCAACCGGCTCGCCCGCCGCATCCGCGCCCGCGACGGCAGCTCGCCGTCGGGCGAGGGGCCGTTCGACCTGGTGCTCGCCAACCTGATCGCGTCGTTGCTGGTCCAGCTCGCGGACGGGCTGATGGCCGACCTGCGCCCCGGAGGCACGCTCCTCGCCTCGGGCATCTTCGCGAACCGCGAGGCGGAGGTGGTCGCCGCGTTCGAGGCGCGCGGCCTCGTGATCGCGCGGCGCTGGGCGGAGGGCGACTGGGTGGCGCTCGAGGCGGTCCGGCTCGTCTGAGCGGATCCCGCGAGGGCGCTTGGCGGCGGGCGGCTGGCGGCGGGCCCCCTCGCCGACGCCGGGTCATCGGCGGGCCCTCGACCCGCCCGGCGCCACCGCCGAGCGCCGCCTCACCCCCGCGCCACCGCCGAGCGCCGCCTCGCCCGGGGCGTCGCCTCGCCCCCGCGCCACCGCCGAGCGCCGCCTCGCCCGGGGCGTCGCCTCGCCCCCAGTGG
>JAJXTS010000017.1 GCA_021783595.1 Chloroflexota bacterium
GCCCGAGCCCGCGCCGGAGACCGAGCCCGAGCCCGAGCCCGCAGCCGCCGCCGACCAGGCGCCTCCCGCCGAGCCCGCGCCCGCGCCCGAGCCCGGGGCCGCGCCCGAGCTCGAGACCGAACCTGAACCCGAACCCGAGCCCGAGCCCGACCCGCTCGCGAACGGTCGCCCCGCATCGTTGCGCCTGGCCGCCCTCCATCTCCGGACTGGCCAGCACGCCCTCGCCCGGGCGGAGCTGGAGGCGCTGGCAGGCCGGGGCCGTCTCGACGCGCCGGCGCTGCTCGACCTCGCGGAGGTGCGGTGGCGGACCGGCGACCTGGCCGGTGCAGGCGAGGCCGCGCAGGCGGTCCTGGCCACCGGGAGCGAGCCGCTCCTCGCGCTCGTGATCGCCGCCGAGGCCGTGGCCGCGGCCGGCCGCCCCACGGAGGCGAGAGGGCTCTCGTCGCGGGCCCTCGAAGCGGCGTCGGGATCGCTCGACCCTCTGTTCGCCGGCGCGCCACGGAGTCTCATCTGGCCGGCCGACTCTCCTCAGGCCGCCGAGGCGCCCCGCCGTCGCGGCCGTCGCGCCGCCGATGCCGTGGACGGCGCCCCCTCCACCGCCGCCGAGGCCTTTGCGGGCGGCCGGGCTGCGCTCGCCAAGGGCGATCCGGTCCGGGCCGCGCTGCTCCTCGGGGTCGGCCTGCGCCTTGACCCCGGCTTCGCGGAGGACGTGCTGCGCGCGGTTGCCGGGCGGGACGACCAACCGCTGCTCGCCCTCGTCCGCGGTGACGCCCTGCGCCTGCTCGGGCGGGAAGCCGAGGCGCTCGAGGCATTCGATCACGCGCGCGGTCGGTCGTCGGTGGCCGTGTCGGCTCCCCGGGCCGACCGCGGGCCCGGCCTGTTCGACGAGGTGCCGGCGACGGGCGACAGCGAGTCAGCCCGACCCTGAGGGCCTCGCGGCCGCGCGCGGCACGCTATCCTCATGGCCCCGCCCCGCCGGTCTGACCGGTCGTCGGCGACGTGTCCCCGACCCCAACACCGGCGGGCCGCCCTCGGCTCGCGCCACGAGAGGCAACATCCCCATGGCGGAACCCCAGCGCACCCTCCTCCTCGTCAAGCCCGACGGCGTGCAGCGCCAGCTGGTCGGGCGAGTCCTCGCGCGGTTCGAGGAGCGGGGCCTCAAGCTCGTCGGCCTCAAGCTCGTCCGCGTGGACCGCGCGCTCGCCGAGCAGCACTACGCCGTCCATCGAGAGAAGCCCTTCTTCCGCGGCCTCGTGGACTTCATCACCTCCGGCCCGCTCGTCGTCGCCGCGCTCGAGGGGCCCAACGCCATCGCCGTCGTCCGCGCGATGAACGGCGCCACCCGCCCGCACGAGGCCGCGCCCGGGTCCATCCGCGGGGACTTCGCGGTCGAGACGGCCCAGAACCTCGTGCACGCCTCGGACAGTCCCGAGACGGCAGCCGCCGAGCTCGCGCTCTGGTTCAGGCCCGAGGAGCTGCTGAGCTACCGGCGCGAGATCGACCGCTGGGTCCTGGCCCCCGAGGACTGACCGGCACCGCCACCGCGCGGGCCCCCGGGACCGCGGCTGCCCGCCCCGCGGCTCGCGTCGCGGGGTGACGAGTTGACTCAGTTGCCGACGAGCCCGATGCCGACCACGGCAGGGACCGCCTCGCCGGCGGCCGCGGCCAGCCCGAAGGCGCCGGACGCCACGAGCACGGCCAGCAGCGCGAGCGCCACCACGGCCCCCGACAGGAGCCCGGTGCGGTTGCGCCTGGCGACCCCGGCGGCTCGCGCCGCGAGCCCGTCCCGGCCGGTCGCCGCCAGCCCAGCCTGGCCTCGCGCCGTGGGCGTCTCCCGGGCGGCGGTCGAGGGCGACGCCACGGCCTCCGAGCCCTCCTGCTCCACCGCCAGGGCGGACGCGCGACCGCGCCCCAGCGCGGCGAGGCGGAGCCGTGCCGGCAGCATCTGGAGCCGTCGCGCGCGGGCATCCTCGCCCGGGCCGCCAGCCAGAACCCTGCCGGGGAATTCGGGCGCCGAACGGTCCACGTGCGTGGTCACGGCACCGGCCCCCAGCGCCAGCCAGCGCACGTAGGTCGGCAGCGTGAGGAGCGAGGCCAGCAGCAGGAGGGCGCTCCACGGCGACCCCGCTGCCACGGCGGCCAGGTCGCCGCGTGCGTTGGCCACGGCCCAGCCGGGCAGCCCGAACGTCGCGACGGCGATGAGCGCCAGGGCCAGGCCCAGCAGCGGCGACGGACGAAGCCACCCGCGGAGCTCGGGCACCGACCGCGTCGCGAAGCGGTCCTCCGTCACGGCTGCCCAGCCCGCCAGCGCGGACTTGGTCACGGCCACGGTCAGCAGCCACGTGCGGGCCATGCCCCAGGCCGGGGCGTCGAGCGCCGCGACGGCGAGGACCACGAGGCCCAGGTCCGCGATCGTCAGGTAGCCGACGGCGTGCCGCAGGTCGTCCTGCAGGAAGGCGACCAGCGCTGCCGCAAGGGTCGCCAGCAGCACGGCCGCCACGACCAGCGTCTGGGCCGCGCCCGCCTGGGGCGCCACCGGTGCCACACTCGTCGCGACCACGCCCACGGCCGCCGACACGAGCGGCAGCGCCAGCCACGCGACCGCGAGCCCGAACGCGCCCGGCGGCACGGCGTCGGCCAGGGCGCTCACGCGGACGTGGTACGGGATCATGCCCACGCGGGCCGCGACCATCAGCGCGATCGCCAGCACGCCGAGGCCGAGCGCTGACGCGAGCGCCGACTCCCCGGCCGAGACGGCGTCGGGGTTGGCGAGGGCCAGTCGGCCAGCCACCGGCGCCACCGTGGCGACCGCGAGCACCACGGCCGCGGTCGCCAGGGCGATCCTAACCTCGCGCGCGGCTACCCCGGCTGCCGAGGGCCGCGAGGTCGCCAGGGCGACGGGGACCGAGACGAGCCCGGTCGCGCCGCTGGCGACGACCGCGAGCGTCAGCGTGGATGCCGACAGCGCCACCGCGGTGCCGACCATCGCGGCGAGCGTCGCGGGGAGCAGGGGCCGCAGGCCTGCCGTGCCGCGGAGCAGCCACGCGACGCCGGCGGTCAGCAGGGACACGGCCGCCCACAGGCCGAGGACGAGGCGCACGTAGGCGCCCGGCACCAGCGCCCCGCCCCAGAGCGTCCCCGGCACTGCGCCGGACGCATCGGGCACGAGGGCGGTCGGCGTGGGGGAGGCGGCCGCGAGCGCCGCGAGCACGACGATCGCGACGACGCCGCCGAGCGCGCCCAGGCGGGCGAGCGTGCCGCCGCGCCCCAGCGACCAGGCCGTCCCAGCCGACCCAAGCGCCCCGATGGCGAGAAGCGCCCCGAGCGTCATCGGGCACCGCCGCGGTGGGCGTCGTCGGCGGCGCGGTGCCGCACCGCGGCATCGCGCGCGAGCGCGTCGCGCAGCACGAGGTCGCCGCCGGTCCGCAGCATCCCGAGCACGACACCCGCGATCGCCGCCCCGGCGAGCGCAGTCAGGACCGCGAGCGCGAGCGCCAGCCCCTCGGCGGGCGCTGGGGCCAGCGCATCGCCCAGCAGGCCGGCGGCGGCGATGAGCAGGACCGCCCCCAAGCCGAGGCGATGCCCGTCGCGCGGCAGGACCACCGGGGCCGCGGCCACGACTGCGATCGCCGCCGCAGCGGCGATCCCAGCGCGGGCAACAACCGAGCCGCCCGCGAGTGTGGCGCCGGGCACGTTGGCGACCAGCCCGTCGCCCACGACGGTCGCGACCGCCGTGCCGAGTGCCGATGCGGCCAGCCACCCGATCGCAAACGACGCGCCCGCCGCGACGCTGGTGCCGAGCCAGCCGAGCGCCGGCCGCGAGGACGAGGCCGTGACGGGGCGGAGGGAGACCCAGACGAGCCAGCCGCCGAGCACGGCGCCGGCCATCCGCGCGACGACGGCCGCCGCCGACGGGAGGGGATCCGCGACCAGCGCTGCCAGGAGCACGGCGCCGAACGCGCCGACGGTGGCGACCTTCGGGCTGGGCGCCGCCACGGCGGCGACGCTGGCGGCGACCGCGAGGAGCGCGACGAGGACCAGGGCGGGCGAGAGCACCGGCGTCGGGTCAGGGCGCCGCGGCCGGGATGGCCCCGTAGGAGGGTGTCTGCAGGATGCCCAGCGCGGAGAGCGGCCAGTAGCGGATGAACGCCCGGCCGATCACGCTCGACTCCGGGATCGGGCCGAACGCGCGCGAGTCCGCCGACTTCTGGCGGTGGTCGCCCATCACGAACAGGTCGCCCGCGGGCACGACCCACGACGATGTGCCCGTGAGGGGCAGCGTGGGCTCGTTGGCGCCCTGGCTGTTCCGGTACGTGTACGGCTCGTCGAGCGCGACCCCGTTCACGTACACCCGACCGTCGTCCTTGATCGCGACGGTGTCCCCGGGCAGGCCGATGACCCGTTTGATGAACGGCGTCGGGTCGCTGGTCCAGGTGGGCGGCGGGTTGAACACCACGATGTCGCCGCGCTTGAGCGGGTCCCAGCGGGTTGTGAGCTTGTCGACGAGCACGTACTGGCCGGGCTCCACCGTCCGCTCCATCGAGTTCTGCTGCACCTGGTACGGCTGCGCGACGAAGTTCTGGATGACGAAGAAGATGACGAGGGTGAGGGCGAGTGTCTCGACGACCTCGACGAGGCACCCGACACCGGAGCGCTTGTCCACCCGGGGAGCATACAGGCCCATCCCGCGCGGCGGCGCCCGGTGGGGCCGACGGGCCCCGCCCGGCGCGGCTGCGAGACCCCGCTGCATGGGCCGCCCGGCGCGGTGCAAGCCATGCGCCCCGGGCCGCATGGAGTTTGACCCGTGCGTGACCACGCGAATACACTCGCGACGTTTGGCGAGCGGGCTCCCCTGGTGTTCCGAGCCCCCGCCGTCCGCCCTCGCCGGCGCGGCGAGCCGGTCCGTCCCGCCCGGGGACCGGACAGGCGCCGCGGCGAGCCGCATGACGAACGTCCCGGTAGAACGTGGGTAGGAGGCTCTGCAACCCGATGGCCGAAGCGCTCCAGTGGCTCATCCCGATCGCGGGTATCGTCGCGATCCTGTTTGCGCTCTACCTGGCGCGGGACGTCCTGTCCCGTGACGTGGGCCCCCAGGCCATGCAGGACGTGGCCGACACCATCCGCGAGGGCGCGGACGCCTTCGTCAAGCGCCAGTACACCACCATCGCGCTGCTCGCCCTGGGGGCCGCGGTGGTCATCGGCGTGATCATCGCCCTCGTCGAGACGCCGCAGACGGCCGACGTCCCGGCGCTCGCCGGCGCCCCGATCGGCGCCCTGACCGCGTTTGCGTTCCTCGTCGGCGCGACGTGCTCGATGGCCTCCGGGATCATCGGCATGACGATCTCGGTGCGCTCCAACGTCCGCACCGCGGCCGCCGCCCGGCGAAGTCTCGTCGAGGCCGTCCAGGTCGCCATGCGCGGCGGCGCGGTCTCCGGCTTCCTCGTCGTGGCGCTCTCGCTGCTCGGCGTGTGGGGCATCTTCACCGCCTACCGGCTGATCCTCACGGACGTCACCATCGACAAGGCGCCGTTCGTCATCGTCGGCTTCGGCTTCGGGGCCAGCTTCGTCGCCCTGTTCGCCCAGCTGGGCGGCGGCATCTACACCAAGGCCGCCGACGTCGGGGCGGACCTCGTCGGCAAGGTCGAGGCGGGCATTCCCGAGGACGACCCGCGCAACGCGGCCGTGATCGCGGACCTCGTCGGCGACAACGTCGGCGACTGCGCCGGCCGCGGGGCCGACCTGTTCGAGTCCACCGCAGCCGAGAACATCGGCGCCATGATCCTGGGCGTCGCCGCCTATGCGATCGCCAAGAACGCGGGCTGGGCGAACCCGGAGAACTGGATCTTCTTCCCGCTGGTCGTCCGCGCCTTCGGCCTCCTGTCCACGATCGTCGCGATGTTCTTCGTCCGCGGCAAGGAGACCGAGGACCCGATGAATATCCTCAACCGCGGCTACTGGGTCACCGCGATTCTCTCCATCGTCGGCCTCGGCATCGCGACCAACGTGATGATGGGTTCTGCCACCACGGGCGCGAGCGGCATCCCCACCTGGGCCTGGTACTTCGGCGCGGGCCTGGTCGGCATCGCCACCAGCGTCGTGTTCGTGTACATCACGCAGTACTACACGGCCGGCTCCTTCCGCCCCGTGCGGGAGATCGCCCAGGCGTCCATCACCGGACCGGCCACCAACATCATCGCCGGCACCGCGGTGGGTTTCGAGACCACGGCCGTCACGGCCATCACGATCGGTGCCGCGCTCATCGCCAGCCACTGGCTCGGCGAGCAGGGCGGGCTGATCGACGCCTCGGGCAAGAACGTCGGCGGCATCTTCGGCACCGCCGTCGCCACGATGGGCATGCTGATGACCACCGCCTACATCCTCGCGATGGACACCTTCGGGCCCATCACCGACAACGCCGGCGGCGTGGCCGAGTTCTCGCGCGCCGAGGCCGGCGCCCGCGAGATCACCGACCGGCTCGACGCTGTCGGCAACACCACCAAGGCCCTCACCAAGGGCTACGCGATCGCGTCCGCCTCCCTGGCCGCGTTCCTCCTGTTCTCCGCGTACATCGACAAGGTCAACCTGATCCTGGGCAACCAGATCAAGGCCGGCAAGCAGGGCGTCCAGCTGCTTACCTCGGTGGACCTCTCGAACGTCAACGTGTTCGTGGCGGCGCTGCTCGCGGCGATGCTCGCGTACTTCTTCGCCAGCCTCGCCATCCGCGCGGTGGGCACGACGGCACAGGCGATCATCGTCGAGGTCCGGCGCCAGTTCCGCGAGATCCCCGGGATCATGGACTACACGGCCCGGCCGGACTACGCCCGCGTCGTGGACATCACCACCCGCGCGGCGCTGCGCGAGATGGTGGCCCCCGGCGTGGTCGCCGTCGCGCTGCCGGTCGTCGTTGGCCTGCTCCTCGGCTATGAGGCCGTCGCCGGCATGCTGATGGTCGGCACCATCGCGGGCGTCCTGCTCGCCACCGTTCTCAACAACGGCGGCGGCGCCTGGGACAACGCCAAGAAGTACATCGAGTCCGGCCACCTCGTGGACGCTGCCGGCAACGTGCTGGGCAAGAAGTCCGACGCGCACGCGGCCGCCGTCGTCGGCGACACCGTGGGCGACCCGTTCAAGGACACCGCTGGCCCGTCCCTCCACGTGCTCGTGAAGCTGCTGGCCACGGTCACCCTGGTGCTCGCCCCGCTGTTCATCCGCTAGCGGAGGTTCCTTCGGGCGGTCGGCGCTCGCGTCGGCCGCCCGAAGCCGTCCCATGGACCACCTGTTCCAAGCGCTCGTCCTGGGCATCGTGCAGGGGCTGACCGAGTTCCTGCCGGTCTCGTCGTCCGGCCACCTCATCGTGGTCCCGTACCTGCTCCACTGGACCGACCCGTTCATCACGGGGCTCGGATTCACCGTGGCGCTGCACGCTGGGACGCTGCTGGCGCTGCTGATCTACTTCCGCGAGGAGTGGGTCAGGCTCGTCCCCGCCGGGCTGGCCGCCCTTCGCGACCGGTCCTTCCGGCGCGACCCGGACCGCCGTCTCGCCTGGCTGATCGTGATCTCGACGATCCCGGCAGCAATCCTCGGGGTCATGCTCAACGACCCCATCGAGAAGGCGGTCCGCCAGGCCAGCCTGGTGGCGATCCTGCTGGTCCTGGCCGGTGGCGTGCTCTGGCTCGCCGAGCGCTGGGGCTCGGGGCGCCTGTCTGTGGACCGGCTGTCGATGCCCGCCGCGCTGGGCATCGGCCTGGCGCAGGCCCTGGCGCTGCTGCCGGGCGTGAGCCGGTCGGGCATCTCCATCTCGGCCGGGCTGTTCGCCGGCCTGACCCGCGAGGACGCGGCGCGCTACAGCTTCCTGATGGCCACGCCTGTCACCGCCGGCGCGGTCCTCTACGAGGGGCTCAAGCTGGTGCGGGGCGGGGAGGCGGCCGCCGAGGCCGGCCCGCTCGCCGTGGGCGTCGTGGCCGCGTTCGTCTCGGGAGTCATCGCGATCGCGGCCCTGCTGCGGTTCGTCCGCTCGCGGTCCTACACGGTGTTCGTCGCGTACCGCCTCGTCCTGGCGGCCCTCGTGCTGGCGGTGTTCCTCACCCGCTAGCCAGGCAGGAGGCTCCATGGAGGTGATGAAGCAGCTCCGCCAGCGGGCGATCCGCGACCTGGTGGAGCAGCGGCCGATCCGCACGCAGCAAGAGCTCGCGGCCGCCCTCCGAGATCGCGGCTTCCGGACGACGCAGGCCACGATCAGCCGCGACGTGGCCGAGCTCGGCCTGGTCAAGGCTGGGCGCGGCGGCGCCCAGGCGTACGCCGTGCCGCCGCGGCTGCGGGAGGCGGATGCCTCCGGCGAGGACCGCGTGCGGCTGCTCCTCCACGACATGCCCGTCGAGATCCGTGATGCGGGCACGCTGCTCGTGCTGCGGACGCTGCCGGGCTCGGCCCACCCCCTCGCCGCCGCGCTCGACCGGGCGCGCTGGCCCGAGGTTGTGGGCTCGATCGCGGGCGACGACACGGTGTTCGTGGCGTTCTCCGACCGGAGCGGGCTGGCACGGGTCCGCCGCCGGATCGAGCAGCTGGCCGAGCCGGCCGAGTAGGGCCGGCGCGCGAGGCTGTGGGCCGCCGCGGCCCCGGGAGCCGTTCGACGGCGCAACGGCACGCGCCCGCGCCGGGTCGCCAGCACCGCGTCGGCAGACCCGCGACAGTTGACAGACCGCGCGTTGACGGAACGGGCCCCCGCCGATACCATTCCGCGCGATCCGTGAACCTCCGCGGCGCCCTTCGCGCCCCGGGGTTCTTTTGTTCAAAGCCGACCGAGCGGCGGCGCTCCGGCGCCGGTTCCGCGCCTCGGGGGTCCTGCCCGCGTGAACACCAAGACCACGTACATCAGCAAGGACGGCCTCGACAAGCTCCGCGCCGAGCTTGACGAGATGCTTGCCGTGCGGCGTCCCGAGATCGCGCAGCGGATCCACGACGCGAAAGAGCACGGCGACCTGTCCGAGAACGCGGAGTACGAGGACGCCAAGAACGAGCAGGCCTTCGTGGAGGGCCGGATCGCGGCGCTCGAGGCGATGCTCAAGAACGCGACGCTCATCGACGAGCACGCCAGCACCGACCACGTCGGGATCGGCTCCAAGGTCACCGTGGACATCGAGGGCGAGAGCCAGACGTTCACCATCGTCGGCTCGGCGGAGGCGAAGCCCACCGACGGCCGGATCTCCAACGAATCGCCGGTCGGCCGGGCGCTGCTCGGCCGCAAGCGGGGCGACAACGTCGTCGTGAAGGTCCCGGCAGGGGACTTCACCTACACGATCACCGACATCAGCTAGGCCGGCGTTCGCGTCCCCGGACGACGCCACCGAGAAGGGGAAACGCGCGTGGACTGGGCGGACGAACTGGCCGCGAGCGTTGACGGGCCGCAGGTCGTCAACGATTCCAAAACGCCGTCGGGCACGGTCCACGTCGGGAGCCTGCGCGGGCCGGTCATCCTCGACGTCATCACGCGCGCCCTCCGTGCCCGGGGCCTGCCCACGACGCTGCTGTACGGCGTGGACGACCTGGACCCGATGGACGCCCAGGCGCTCCTCTCGCCCGACGCCATCGAGCGCGAGATGGGCCGCCCGCTGGCGCACGTGCCGGATCCCCACGGCGACTGTCACACCTCCTACGCGCGCCACTTCGCCGGGATCTTCATCGACACGTTCGCCGGGCTCGGCATCCACCCGGACCGCTACTACTGGATGAGCGACATCTACCCGACCGGGCAGATGGACCCCTACATCCGGATCGCGCTCGCCCGCGCGGAGGTCGTCCGCGACGTCTATCGAAGGGTCGCCAACGTGCGCCACCCCGACCACTGGCTCCCGGTGGGCGTCATCTGCCCCAACTGCGGCAAGGTGGGCACCACCATCGCGTCGGACTGGGACGGCGAGACCGTGGCCGTCGCCTGTCGGCCCGATCTGGTCACCTGGGCGGTCGGCTGCGGCTGGACCGGGCGCGTGGCGCCGTTCGGGGGTGCCGCCAAACTGCCGTGGAACCTCGAGTGGGCGGCCCAGTGGAGCCTGTTCGGCGTCACCATCGAGCCCAACGGCAAGGACCTCGCCACGGCCGGCGGCTCGCGCGACCGCAGCAACGCGATCTCGCGCGAGGTGTACGACCGCGAGCCCCCGCTCAACTTCCCGTACGAGTTCCTCAACATCGGCGGCAAGAAGATGAGCACCTCCAAGGGACGCGGCGCCGCCGCCCACACGATCACCACGGTCGTGCCCCCCGAGCAGCTGCGGTTCCTGTTCGTGCGCAGCCGCCCCGAGAGCGTCATCGAGTTCGACCCGGAGGGCACCGACGCCATCCCGCGCCTGTTCGACGAGTTCGACCGCCTCGCCGACGCCACCGCGGGCAAGGAGGTCCGCGGCGAGCTGCCGTCGGGCCACGAGAACATCTTCCGCTTCTCGCTGCTCAACGCGGACGCTGACGTCACGGCCGCCGCCGACGCCTACCGCCCGCCGTTCGGGCACCTCGCCCTGCTGGCCCAGGTCCCGGGCGTGGACGTGCTGGCGCGCGTGGAGGCGGAGAAGGGCGGCCCGCTCACGCCGGCCGAGCGTGCCGAGTACGACACGCGGCTCAACTCCGTCCGCCGCTGGCTCGACGCCTACGCGCCCGAGCGGGCGAGGATCGAGATCCGCCGCGACGGGCTTCCCGCCGAGGCTGAGCTCCTCCGCGCCGAGCAACGCGGGTTCCTGCGCGCGCTGGGCGAGGCCGCCCGCGGCGACGCGCCGGTCACCGGGGAGCAGTGGCAGGCGGCGATCTTCGCCGTCGCGGCCGACCGCGGCATCGATGCCAAGGCCGCGTTCAACGCCATCTACCTCGCGTTCCTCGGGCGGCCCAACGGGCCGCGGGCCGGCTGGCTGCTCGCCAGCCTGGAGCGCCAGTTCACCATCGTGCGCCTCGCCGAGGCGGGCGCGGCACCAGGGGAGGCCACCGCATGAGCGTCGGCGTCCAGCGGCTCCGCGACGAGCCGGACCGCATCCGACAGGGCGCGCTCGACAAGCGCGAGGATCCGGCCCTCGTTGACCGGGCGATCGAGGTGGACACGCGCCGGCGGCGGCTCCAGGCCGAGTCGGACGCCCTCAAGGCCGAGCGCAACGCAGCCAGCAAACAGGTGGGCGATGCCGTCCGCGGCGGCGCCGCGGCCAATGGGCCGGAGGTGGCCGCGCTCAAGGCGAGGAGCAGCGCGGCGGGCGCCCGCATCAACGAGATCGATGCCGAGCTCGCGGCCGCCGAGCAGCAGCTCGGCGACCTGCTCCTGCGCATCCCCAACCCGCCCGACCCCGACGTCCCGGTCGGCGGCGAGGAGGCCAACGTCACGGTTCGCACCTGGGGCGAGAACGCCTCCCGCATGGTCACCGAGGCCGATGGCACGACTTGGGAGCGCAAGCCCCACTGGGAGATCGGCGAGGCGCTCGACATCATCGACAACGCCCGCGGGGCCAAGATCACGGGCTCCGGCTTCCCCGTCTACAAGGGCGTGGGATCACGGCTCCAGCGCTCGCTGATCAGCTGGTTCCTCGACGTCCACACGACCGAGCACGGCTTCACCGAAGTGTGGCCGCCGGCGGTGGTCAACACCGCGTCTGCGCGCGGGACCGGGCAGATCCCCGACAAGGAAGACCAGATGTACATCGTCACCCGCGACGAGCTGTACCTGGTCCCCACCGCCGAGGTCCCGGTCACCAACCTGCACCGCGACGAGATCCTCGAGGCGGACCAGCTGCCGATCCGGTACTGCGCCTACACGCCCTGCTTCCGGCGCGAGGCGGGCGCGGCCGGCAAGGACACCCGCGGCATCCTGCGCGTGCACCAGTTCGACAAGGTCGAGATGGTGCTGTTCGAGCGGCCCGAGGCCAGCGAGGCGGCGCTCGAGTGGATGACCGCCCGCGCCGAGATCCTGCTCCAGCGGCTCGGGCTGCCGTACCGGAAGCTGCTCATGAGCACCGGCGAGATGGGCTTCGTCCAGCGCAAGAAGTACGATCTCGAGGTCTGGGCGCCGGCGGTCGAGCGCTGGCTCGAGGTGAGCTCGTGCTCGAACTTCGGGGACTACCAGGCGCGTCGGATGCAGATCCGGTACCGCCCCGAGAAGGGCGCCAGGCCGGAGCTGGTCCACACGCTCAACGGCTCGGGGCTGGCGCTGCCGCGTGTCGTGGCGGCGATCATCGAGCAGTACCAGCAGCCGGACGGCTCGGTGGCCGTTCCGTCAGTGCTGCGGCCGTATCTCGGGACCGATAGGATCGGACCGGCGACAGGCGCCTGAGGGGGCGCCGCGCCAGACGCCCGCCTCGCGCCTGCCCCTGGGAGGACCAGCCATGGCCTTCACGCCGCCCCCGCCGCCCCCGGCGGCAGCGCCCCCGCCGCCCCCCGCGTCGCAGGGCCGGCAGCCGTACGCCACGCCGCCGCAGTCGAGCTGGGTGCCGCCCGTGGCCGGGCCGGCACCGGGCGTGGCGTACGCGAGCGGCGGATCCCGGCTCGTCGCCTACATCATCGACGCGGTGGTCACGTGGGCTCTTGTCATCGTCGTCTCGCTCGTCCTCGGCGGCTTGGCGGCTGCCGGGGCAACCGCCAACAGCGGGGCCGTCGCCGGCACGAGCGCTCTGGTCTGGCTGCTCGCTCTGTTCGTGATCTGGCTGGGCTACTTCCCGTGGTTCTGGGCCCATGGCGGTGCCACGCCAGGGATGAAGATGCTCCACATCCGCGTCGTCCGAGAGGTCGATGGCGGGCCGGTGACCGGCGGCCAGGCCATCCTCCGGCTGCTCGGCTACTGGGTCAGCTCGCTCATCTTCTACCTCGGGTTCATCTGGATCCTGATCGACGCCCACAAGCAGGGCTGGCACGACAAGATCGCCGACACCGTCGTGATCCAGGGCTGAACGTCCGCGCGCCGACCCCCGGCCCGTCCGGTGGCGCGGTGCGGCGGTGCTGGCCCGCGCTATGCTCCGCGGCGGAGCGGTGGCCGAGTGGTTGATGGCAGCGGTCTTGAAAACCGCCGGGCGAAAGCCTCGTGAGTTCGAATCTCACCCGCTCCGCCACTTCGGCAGCAGATCGCGGCAGGCCGTTCGGGCCTTGACGTTGCGGGCCGCGTCGCCCGGACGCACGCGCGACGCCGCCCGATTCGCCGCCCGCACCTCCTAGGGCGAGCCCGCTGCGCCCGGTCATCATCTGGGTCGCGGCCTCGCTGGTGGCGGCCAGCGGCGCCCGCGCGACGGTCCTCGGGGAGAGCCCTCGGTCTTGCCGGCCACGAGGGGCCGCCCGACGACGTGGCCGCGCGCCCCGAGCAGACCGCGGCCGGGGCTGACCCGGCCGCCCGGCTCGCCCTGGTGCCGCCCAAACCCTCAGGAAGATGTCAGACAGCGGATCGATCATCTGCCCGAGACCGTGTGGATGACCCAGGCGTGGACGACGGCGCGAACGGGCCGGTCGGGCCGATGGTCAGCGAGAACCGCCAGCCGAGCGTCCACGGTCCACCCGACGCGGGGCATGCGCCAGGGGCCGCAGGGACGTGCGGGCCCGGGACGGAAGGCTGCTGCCGCGGGTGAGGGTGCGAGAGGACGCACGATGAGAAAGGACGCATGATGAGACTCAAGGCGCTGGCTGCGGTGGCGCTGGTCGTGATCGGAGTCGGTGCGGCCGGCTATGCGGTGGCCGGCCCGAACCTCGGGGGCTCCGGCGCGCCGCAGTACCTGACCTCGACCGCCGCCAACGGCACCGTGTCGGTGCAGGCCGTCGCGACGGGCAGCGTGCAGTCCACGACCGCCTACGGCCTCGGCTTCGGTGCCGACCCGGAGGTCATCTCGAGCGCGTCCACGACCACGACGTCGTCGGCCACGACCGCCACCACCTGGGTGGTGCAGACCGTGCCGGCGGCCGTCGGCCAGACCGTCACCAAGGGCGAGGTCCTCGCCACGGCCGACCCGACGAGCGCGAACGTCAACGTCGCCGTCGCCAAGGCGAACCTCGCCGCGGCGCAGGCGCAGCTGTCGGTGGACGAGGGCCATCCCTCTGCGACCGCACTCGCGGCTGCCCAGAACGCGCTCAACTCGGCGGGTCTCGGGGTGACCAGCCAGCAGCACTCGGCCCAGAACTCGGTCGTCAACAGCCAGGACGCGCTCCAGCAGGCGGAGACGACGCTCGCCAACGCACAGGCCTCGCTGGCCCAGGTTCAGGCAGGGCCCACGGCGGACCAGATCACCCAGGCGCAGGCGTCGCTCAGCAACGCGCAGCTCTCGCTCCAGCAGACCCAGCAGAAGCTGACGGCGCAGCAGGCCCAGGACGCGCAGGGGCTCCAGGCGGACCAGGTCGCGATCGCCAATGCCCAGGCATCGCTGAGCACTGCCACGGCGACGCTGAGCTCGGACCAGGCCGCAACGCCGACGCCCGCCCCGTCCCAGCTCGCCGCCGACACCGCGGCCGTCAACGCGGCCCAGGCGGCGTTGAGCGCGGCCCAGAACAAGTACAACTCGGACTACACGGTGGCCGTGAACGCAGAGCAGTCGGACTCGACAGCGATTGCCCAGGCCCAGAACAACCTCACGTCCGCCCAGGCAACCTACAACGCCAACACGACCCCCTCGGCGACGGCCGTCCAGAGCGCCCAGGAGGCGGTCGTCACCGCGCAGCAGAACCTCGCCAAGGCGGAGCAGTCGCTCGCCCAGGCAAAGACCTCGCAGTCCGACACCCTCGCCTCGGCCCGGCAGACCCTCGCGTCCGCCCAGACGTCGTATGCGACCGCGACCGGCGCCCAGTCCGCTGCCGTGATCGCGCGGGACAAGTCCACCGTCTCGGCGGACCAGCAGGCGCTCAGCAACGCGCAGGTGACCGCCTCGCACACCACCCTCACTGCCCCGGCTGACGGCCAGGTCGTGGCCGTCAACGTCCAGCCGGGCACGATCGCGCCCACGGGCTGGGCGATCACGATGCAGACGACGGCCCTCGAGGCCACCGCGAGCTTCGCCGAGACCTCCGTGGTGGGCCTCAAGGTTGGCCAGCCGGCGACGGTCACCGTCACGGCCCCCAACGTGGTGGTCCAGGGGACGGTCGCCTCGATCCAGCCCGTGGGAACCAGCTCCGGGTCCAACAGCGTCGTCACCTACAGCGTCACCGTGTCGCTCGACAACGCGCCGGCGACGGTCCTGTCGGGCATGTCGGCCAGCGTGGCCGTCACCACGGCGCAGGCGAAGAACGTCGTCACCGTGCCTGCCATCGCCGTCGTCGGCTCGTCGGGCAACTACGAGGTCCGCACGCTCGACAGCGCCGGCCAGCTGCAGCTGGTGCCCGTCCAGGTGGGCCTGATGAGCACGTCGCTCGCGGAGATCCAGAGCGGCCTCGCCGCCGGCCAGACCGTGGTCACGGGCACCGTGAGCTCGCTCACCTCCACCTCGACCTCGTCCGGCGGCTTCGGGCTGGGCGGCATCGGCGGCGGTGGCGGCGCGCAGTTCCGCGCCGGCGGCGGCGCGCGCACGGGCGGGTGAGGCGGCCAGCCGTGACCTGCCCGACGACCACCCACGAACCCGGACCGCAAACCATGCAGCACGCATCGACCCCGGGTCGCCCGACCCGCCATCCTGACCCGAGGGTCGCCGCATGAGAATCGGCGACCTCCTCCGCCTCGCCGTCTCCCGGCTCGGCACCGGCAAGCTCCGCACCGCGCTCACCATGCTCGGCGTCATCATCGGCGTCGCCTCGGTCGTGGCCCTGGTGTCCGTGGGCCAGGGGGCGACCTCGGGGATCAACAGCCGGCTGCAGGGCCTCGGCACCAACCTGCTCTCGGTCACGCCGGGCGCCACGACCACGGGCGCCACGCGCGGTGCGTTCGGCTCTGCCACCACGCTCACCACCGAGGACGCCACGGCGCTGACCTCGCTGGCGCACGTGGCGGGCGTCGCCCCGGAGCTGTCAAGCTCGCACCTCATCGCCGTGGGCAGCCAGAACGAGACCACCACCGTCATCGGCACCTCGCCGGACTACCCGCTGGTGTTCGCCTACGAGATGTGGCGGGGCTCGTTCCTAACGCCGGCGAGCGTGGACCACGCGCTGCGCGTCGCCGTCCTGGGCGACACGACCGCCACCAACCTGGGCCTCGGCGCCTCCTCCATCGGCAGCACGATCTACATCAGCGGGCTGCCGTTCCAGGTGGTCGGCATCATGCAGCCCAAGGGCGGCTCGGGGTTCGCGAACCCGGACGACGAGGTGCTCATCCCGTCCACCACGGCGCGCCAGCTGTTCACGTCCACCGACTCGGTCCGCACGATCGGCGTCAGCGTGTCCACGGCGGCCGACATGGACGTCGTGACCGCGGAGATCACCAACGCCCTCGACCAGCGACACGGCATCAGCGCCACCGGAACCGCGGACTTCACCGTCACGAGCCAGACCCAGCTCCTCTCGACGGTCAGCTCGGTGACCACGCTGCTCACGGTGCTGCTGGCGGGCATCGCGTCCATCTCGCTGCTCGTGGGCGGCATCGGCATCATGAACATCATGCTGGTCTCGGTCCGCGAGCGGATCCGCGAGATCGGCATCCGCAAGGCCATCGGCGCCAAGAGCCGGGACATCCTGCTCCAGTTCCTGATCGAGGCGCTCCTGCTCTCGATCGCCGGCGGGTTCATCGGGATCCTAGTCGGCGTGGCCATCTCGGCGCTCATCGCCTTCATGGCCGGCTGGGCGTTCACCTTCAGCTTGGTGACCATCGCCGCGGCCGTCATCTTCTCCCTCATCGTGGGTGTCATCTTCGGGGTATGGCCGGCCATGCAGGCCGCGCGCCTCGACCCGGTGGTCGCCCTCCGCTACGAGTAGCGCGGGGCGCGCTGCCCGTCACCGCCCCTCCATGGCCCCGGCGCCGGCGGCTTTGCCCCGGCACCGGGACGCCGGCCCCGGCCTCGTCCGGCGGCGGTGCTTGACGCCCCGTCGGCACCGACCGATACTCGCCCTCCACAACTGAACACAAGGCATCGATCGGGACGAGTACCCGTTGCGCGCCACTCCAGAGACCCGGCGGCCGGTGCGAGCCGGGGTGGCAACGGCGGCGAATGGACCCGGGAGCCCCCGGACCGAACGCGGGGCGGCGAAGCGGGCGCGGACAACGCGCCAGGACGCCGCGGACGACCAGTAGGCTCCGGCGCAGAGCGCCAGCGATACAGGGCAGCGCCGATCGAACGGCCGCGGGACCACCGCGAGCAGGTTCCGTCGGTCCGAGAGCGGCACACGCCGAACACGGGTGGCACCGCGGAAGGAGCAACGACCTTTCGTCCCGGCAGGACGAATCAGGTCGTTTCCGATTCTCAAGGACCCGACGCCATGACCGACCCGCTGAGCCTGGCCGAGACCAAGCGCCTCGCCGGCACCGCCGACACGATCCTCCTGCGCGCCACGCGCACGGCGGATCTCGAGACGCCCATCGGCGCCTTCCTGCGGCTCGACGACGGGGTGACGCCGGCGTACCTGCTGGAGTCCGTGGAGGGAGGGGAGCGGCTCGGCCGCTACAGCTTCCTCGGCGTGGGCCCGCGCCGGCTGCTCGAGGTCCGCGACGGCGAGGCCCGCACCACCACGCGCGAGGTCGGCGTCACCGAGTACGCGCCCGATCTCCCCGTCACCACGACCGCGATCGCGGACCCGCTCGCCGCGCTGCGCGCGTTCGTCCCGCGCCGCCGCGTGGTGCCGCTCGACGGCATGCCCCGGTTCACCGGCGGCGCCGTGGGCGCGCTGTCCTACGACGCCATCTCGACGTTCGAGCCCAGTGTCCCGCGCCCTGACCGCGACCCGGTCGGCACGCCCCTCGCGAGCTACATCGAGACGGACCTCGTCATCGTCTTCGACCACCTCACGCACCAGCTGTCGGCCATCGCCTCGCTGCACACCGAGCCGGCGGACCTCGAGGGCCGCTACAGAATCGCCGAGCGCGCCATCTTCGAGGCGCTGGAGCGGACCGCCCGCCCGTCGGCCGCCGAGCTGGCCGCGCCAGCGGTCCGCGACGCCGGGACGACGGACGCCGCGCCCGGCCTCGGCGAGGCGGAGACGAGCCTGGGGCGCGACCAGTACATGCGCGCCGTCGAGCGCGCGAAGGACGCGATCGCCGCGGGCGAGGCGATCCAGGTGGTGCTCGCGCGCCGCCAGAGCCTCGAGCTCCCCGTGGGCCCCGACGGCCGGCGGCTCGACGGCATCGGCCTGTACCGCGCCCTCCGCCGCGTGAACCCCTCGCCCTACCTGTTCTTCACCCGCGCCCCCGGCTTCGAGGTCGTTGGCGCGAGCCCGGAGCTCCTCGTCCAGGTCGTGGGCGACAGGATGAGCACGCACCCGATCGCCGGCACGCGGCCGCGCGGCGCCACCCCCGCCGACGACGACCGCCTGGCCGACGAGTTGCGCCGCGACCCCAAGGAGCGGGCGGAGCACGTGATGCTCGTGGACCTCGGGCGCAACGACCTCGGGCGGGTGGCCCGGCCCGGCACCGTCACCACCAGCCAGTACATGGAGGTGGAGCGCTACAGCCACGTGCTCCACCTGGTCAGCCACGTGGAGGCGCGCCTGCGGCCGGAGCTCGACGCGCTGGACGCGCTGCGCTCCGTGTTCCCGGCCGGCACCCTGTCCGGCGCGCCCAAGATCCGCGCGATGCAGCTCATCGCCGCCGCGGAGGGGGAGCGTCGCGGGCTGTACGGCGGCGCCGTGGGCTACCTTGGCTACGACGGCAACCTCGACACCGCGATCACCATCCGGAGCGCCGTGCTCCGGAACGGCATCGCCCACGTCCACACCGGGGCGGGGATCGTCGCCAAGAGCAACCCCGAGAGCGAGTTCACGGAGACCGAGCACAAGGCGGCGGCGCTGCGCCGGGCGATCGAGCTGGCCGTGGAGCCCGCCGTCCCGCGCCGGCCCGCCGACGACGGGACGGCGACGGCCCGAGGGGGAGCCGCCTCGTGATCCTCATGATCGACAACTACGACTCGTTCACCTTCAACCTGGTGCAGGCGCTCCAGGCGGCGGGCGCGGACGTGCGCGTGGTCCGCAACGACGCGGTCACCGTCGCGGAGATCGAGGCGATGGCCGATGACCCGGGCTCAGGACTGCACGGCATCATCGTGTCGCCCGGTCCCGGCAATCCCGACGGGGCGGGCGTGTCCATGGGCGCGATCAGGGTTGCGACCGAGCGGCGGATCCCGCTCCTCGGGGTGTGCCTCGGCATGCAGGCGATGGGCCAGGCGTTCGGCGCGAGCATCGTCCGCGCCCCCACGCTGGTCCACGGCGAGGCATCCGCGGTCGCCCACGACGGCCTGGGCCTGCTCGCCGGCATGCCCGAGCTCTTCCCGGCCGCCCGGTACCACTCGCTGTGCGTGGACCCGGCCACGCTGCCCGCGGACTTCGTGGTCACCTCCACCAGCCCGGAGGACGGCGTGGTCATGGGCATCCGCCACCGCACGCTGCCCCTCGAGGGCGTCCAGTTCCATCCCGAGTCCGTGCTCACCCCGGACGGCCCGCACCTGCTCGCGAACTTCCTCCGGCTCGCCGGGGAGGGCGAGGCCGCGCGCCTCGACGCGGCGGCCGGTTCGTTCGCCACCCGCGGCATGGACGCCCCGGAGGCCACCCGATGAGCGACCAGGTTCGCGCCGCCCTAACCGCGATCGTGGACGGCGGCACCCTCAGCCTCGAGCAGGCGGCAGCCGCCATGGGCGCCGTGATGGACGGCGAGGCGACCCCGAGCCAGCTCGCGGCCATGCTGATGGGCCTGCGGATGCGCGGCGAGACCGTGGACGAGCTGGCCGGCTTCGCGACCGCGATGCGCGCTCGCGTGCTGCGCGTGGCGGCGCCCGACGGCGCGATCGACATCGTCGGCACCGGCGGCGACGGCTCGAACACGTTCAACATCAGCACCACCTCGGCGCTGGTCGTGGCGGCCGCGGGCGTGCCGGTCGCCAAGCACGGCAACCGGGCGATCACCTCCAAGTCCGGCTCGGCCGACGTGCTCGACGCGCTGGGCGTGCGGATCGACCACGACCCCGCCTCCGCCGCCGCTTCGCTGCTCGCCCACGGCTTCGCGTTCATGAGCGCGCAGCTGTTCCACCCGGCCATGCGGTACGCGGGCCCGACCCGTCGCGAGATCGGCGTCCGGACCGCGTTCAACCTGCTCGGCCCACTCACGAACCCGGCTGGCGCGCGGCGCGCGCTCATCGGCGTGGGCGATCCGGTGGCGGCCGCGCGGATCGCCGAGGTGGTCGGCCGCCTGGGCACGGACGGCACGTTCGTGATCCACGGCGACGGCGTTGACGAGCTCCCGCTCGACGGCTCGGGCGTGCTGTACCGCGTGGGCCCCGACGGGCAGATCGAGCGCCAGACGGTGGTCGCCGCGAGGCTGGGTCTGACCGCGGTGCCCACCCGGCGCCTTGCCGGCGGCACCGCCGCCGAGAACGCGCGGATCACCGAGTCGGTGCTGCGCGGCGAGCCCGGGGCCCGTCGTGATGTCGTGCTGCTCAACGCCGGCGCGGCGCTGCTGGTGGCCGGGGTCGTGGCACGGCTTGAGGACGGCATCGAGCGGGCGGCGCTCACGATCGACGCCGGTCTTGGCACCGAGCTCCTGGGGCAGCTGCGCGCGGACCGTCGCGCGCACGAGGCGGCCGCGGCCGCGGAGGCGAGGGCATGACGACGGCGACACCCCGGCCTCCGCGGTTCGAGCGCGGCGGCGTGGTCGCGGAGATTGCCGCCCGGCGTCTCGCCGACGTGGTGCCGGCGCTCGACGCCCTCGGCCGCGATGGTCTGCGCCGCGCGCTCGCCGCCGCCCCGCAGCCCCGCCCGATCGCGGAGACGCTGGCCGGCCCCGGGCTCCACCTGCTCGCCGAGGTCAAGCGCCGCTCGCCCTCGGCGGGCGAGATCGCGGCCGGCGACGATGCCATCGCCCGAGCCCGGGCCTACGCGGCGGGCGGGGCCGCGGCGATCTCCGTCCTGTGCGAGCCGCACTGGTTCGGCGGCTCGGTGGACGACCTCCGGGCCGTCCGAGCCGCGGTGTCGGTGCCGGTGCTCGCCAAGGAGTTCGTGGTGGACCCGCGCCAGCTCGAGCTGGTGCGGGCGGCCGGGGCGGACCTGGTGCTCCTGCTGGCGGTCCTGCACCCGCGGGCCCGCCTCGCGCGCCTCGTCGCCCAGGCCCGGGACCTCGGCCTCGAGCCGCTCGTGGAGGCGCACGATGCCCGCGAGGTCGATGCGGCGCTGGCCACCGGCGCCCGGCTGATCGGCGTGAACAGCCGCGACCTGCGGACGCTCGAGGTAGACCCCGAGCGCGCGGTCCGCCTGCGCGACCTGATCCCCGGCGACCGGATCGCCGTGGCCGAGAGCGGTGCGCGCGACACCGCCATCGTCGCCCGCTGGCGCGCGTCCGGGTTCGACGCCGCGCTCGTCGGGGAGGCGCTGATGCGCTCGCCGGACCCGTCGGCCGCCGCCCGCGCGTTCGTCGCGGCCGGCACCCCCCCGCGGGACATCGCCGCCGAGGCCCGCCTGCCGTTCGTCAAGATCTGCGGCATCACCGACGAGACCGGGCTGCTGGCGGCGATCCGGGCCGGGGCCGACGCGATCGGGCTCAACTTCGCCCCCGGCACGCCCCGGGCGCTGGCGGTCGGGGAGGGGGTCACGCTCGCGCGGCTCGCCCGCGCCGCCGCCCCGCGCACCCGGGTGGTGGTGGTCACGGCCGACCTGCCGGCCGCCGACCTCGCGCGGGTGGTGGCGGCGGTGGACCCCGACGCCGTCCAGCTCAACGGTGCCGAGCCGCCCGAGGCGATCGCCCGCGTCGGCCGCCCCGCCTGGAAGGCCCTGCGGGTGGGCGCGGACGCGAACCCCGACGACGTGGTGGCCGCAGCCCGGGCCTTCCTCGCCGCGGGCGCCGATCGGATCCTGCTCGACGCGGCCGGCGGCCCGCACCCCGGCGGCACCGGGACGCGCGTGGGGGAGACCCTTGCCGCGGCCGTTGCCCGCGAGGTGCCGATCACGCTTGCCGGCGGCCTCGACCCGGCCAACGTCGGGGCGGCCGTGCTGGCTGTGCCCGCGGTGGGCGTGGACGTCGCGTCGGGGACCGAGCTCGCCCGCCTCCCGGGCGAGCGCCCGCGCAAGGACCCGGTCCGCGTCGCGCTGTTCGCCAAGCGGGCCCGTGAGGCGAGGCGCCACCGACCGACCGCGCCGTTCGGCCCCGCGCCGGTCCACGCGGGGCTGGTGGAGGCGGACGCAGCCGGGCGCTGGGGCAAGGAGCGAGACTTCGGCGGCCGCTACGTCCCCGAGACGCTCATGGGGGCGCTGTCCCAGCTGGAGACCGCCTACGACGCGCTCCGGCGCGACCCGCGGTTCTGGGCCGAGCTCGACGAGCTGCTCGCCCGGTTCGCCGGCCGCCCGACGGCGCTGTACCGGGCGGACCGGCTGGCCGAGGCCGCGGCGAGCGAGGCCGCTCGCCTCCGAGCCGAGGCGGTTGCCGCCGGTCGCCGGAACCTGCCGCCGGTCCCGGCGCGGTTCCGCCTGTACCTCAAGCGCGAGGACCTGGCCCACACGGGGGCGCACAAGATCAACAACGCGCTCGGCCAGGCGCTGCTCACCAGGCGGCTGGGCAAGTCGCGGGTCATCGCGGAGACCGGCGCCGGCCAGCACGGCGTCGCCACAGCCACGGCGTGCGCGCTGCTGGGGCTGCCGTGCGTGGTGTTCATGGGCGAGGAGGACATCCGGCGCCAGGCGCCCAACGTGCTCCGCATGCGGGCGCTGGGCGCCGAGGTGCGGAGCGTCACGTCCGGGACCGGCACCCTCAAGGACGCCGTCAACGAGGCGATGCGCGACTGGGTGACCAACGTGGAGACCACCCACTACGTGCTCGGGTCCGCGATGGGCCCGCACCCGTACCCCACGATCGTCCGCGACTTCCAGCGGCGGATCGGCGACGAGGCCGCCGGCCAGCTCTGGGCCCTGGAGGGCCGCCTGCCCGATCTCGCGCTCGCCTGCGTGGGCGGCGGGTCGAACGCGATCGGCCTGCTGGCGCGGTTCATCGGCGAGCCGTCCGTGCGCCTCGCGGTGGCCGAGGCGGCCGGTGACGGCATCGAGACCGGGCGCCACGCGGCGGCCATCGCCGGGGGCACGCCGGGCATCCTGCACGGGAGCCGGTCGCTGATGCTCCAGGATCGCGACGGCCAGGTGGTCGAGGCGGTGTCGGCATCGGCCGGCCTGGACTACCCGGGCGTCGGGCCCCAGTTGGCGGCGCTGGCCGAGGCCGGCCGCATGGAGGTCACCACCGCCACCGACCGCGAGGCGATCGCGGCGATGCGGGCGACAACTCGGATGGAGGGCATCCTGCCCGCGCTCGAGACGTCGCACGCGGTGGCGGCGCTGCCCAAGCTCCTGGCGGGCATCGAAGGCTCGGGCGCCCCGATCCGGGAGGACGCGGTGCTGCTGCTGGGGTTCTCCGGCCGGGGGGACAAGGACATGGCGGCGCTCGAGCGCTTCGCCGACGTGGAGCCGTGGGAGGCCGCGCGATGACCGGGTCCTCAGGCGCGGCGGCCGCGCCGAGCCGCACCAACGCCACCGCGGGCGCGCGACGCGTCGCCGCCGCCTTCGAGCGGGCGCGGTCCGACGGGCGCGCCGCGCTGATCCCGTACATCGTGGCCGGCTACCCGGATGCCGACGGCTCGTTCGCGGCCGCCTGCGCGGCGATCGACGCCGGGGCGGACCTGCTCGAGGTGGGCCTGCCGTACTCGGACCCGCTTGCCGACGGCGCCACGCTCCAGCGCGCGTCGCAGGCGGCGCTCGCCGCCGGGGCCACGTTCGCATCCAGCCTCGCGCTCGTCGCGCGGATCGCGTCGGCGCGACCCGGCGTGCCCTTGGTGGCGATGGGCTACGCGAACCAGCTGATCGGCGGCGGGGACGGACGGGATCGCGCGGGAGCGCTGGCGCAGGCGGGTGCCGCCGCGGTCATCGTCGCCGACCTGACGCCTGACGAGGGCGAGCCGTTCGAGGCCGTCGCGGCAGAGGCGGGGATCGGGGTCGTGTACCTGGTCGCCCCGACGACCGCGCCGGCGCGGCGCGCGCTGGTGGCCGCCCGGTCCGGCGGCTTCCTCTACTGCGTGTCGCTGGTGGGCGTCACCGGCGCCCGGACGTCGCTGCCGCCCACGGTACGCACGCTGGTCCGAGACGTGACGGCCGTGTCGCCCGTGCCGGTCGCGGTGGGGTTCGGGGTGTCCCGGCCCGCGCACGTGCGGGCCCTGGTCGGGGCCGGCGCGGCGGGCGTGATCGTCGCCTCGGCGCTCGTGGACGCGCTGGGACGAGACGGCCGCGACGTGGCGGCGCTCGCGACGCTCGTGTCAAGGCTGCGGGCGGCGACGTCCGGCTAGCGATGGCGCCGCGAGGCCGGGAGCGGCCGCCGACCCGAGCGGGGCGGTTTCGCGCAGCCGGGGCGGTTTCGCGCGGCGCGCCATACTGCGCCGCGTGAGCGCCCTGAGGGTCCTGGTCGAGATCGCGCCGAGACGGGCCTTCGCGTCCGCGCTGGACTGGCCCGGCCTCGCGCGGAGCGGTCGCGATGAGGCGCGTGCGCTCGAGGCGCTCGCCGGGGCCCTGCCGCGCTACGTGGCCGTCGCCGCGCTCGCCGGGGAGGCGTTCGACCCCGACGCCGGGCTGGAGGTGGTGGAGCGGCGTCCGGGCGATGCCACCACCGCCTTCGGCGCGCCCTCCGTGGTCGCGGACGCGGACCGCGCGCCCACCGACGCGACGGAGGCGGCGCGGCTGGCCGCGCTCGTCGAGGCGGCGTGGCGAGCCCTGGACACCGTGGCCGGCACCGCTCCCGAGGCGCTGCGCAAGGGCCCGCGTGGAGGCGGTCGGGACCGCGCCAAGATCGTGGCCCACCACGAGGAGGCGGACGCCGCGTACGCCGCCGCGCTCGGCCTCGGACGGCGGTCGGCGGACCGCGCGGCCGTGGCGGCGATGCGCGCGGACGTGCTCGCGGCGCTGCGCCGGCCCTCGGACGGGAGCCCGATCGCCGGCCGCCGGTGGCCCGCTCGGTACGCGGCCCGCCGCATCGCCTGGCACGCCCTCGACCACGCCTGGGAGATCGAGGACCGCACCGAGCCCGCCTGACGGGGCTCCCCGGGCCGTTCGGAGGGGGGATCGCGCGCTCCGTCCCGGGAGGCCCCGTGCCGTAGGGCCGTGGCTGGCGTCGCGGCTGATGCTCGACAATGGCCCAGCCGCGGGCGCCATGGGGCGGCCTGTCGGCGCCAGCAGCCCGCACGAGGAGCCTCGATGGCCCGCACCGCCCGCCGCGCGCCGAACGCCGCCGAGCCTGGGGCGACGGCGCCCGTGGGGGACGGGGTCCCGCGCCACGACTCGGGGACCGTGACCGACGCGTGGCTGGGGCGCCTGGCGTCCACCGAGGGCATGTTCGTCACCGACGACCGGCAGCGCATCGTGGCGTGGTCGAGCGCCGCGCAGCGCCTCCTGGGCTTCTCGCCCGAGGAGGCCATCGGGCGCACGTGCTACCAGGTCGTCATGGGTCGCGAGCCCGACGGCCACCCCGTCTGCGGCCGCAACTGCTCGGTCACCCGGAACGCCCGCCGACTGCG
>JAJXTS010000152.1 GCA_021783595.1 Chloroflexota bacterium
GCGACGAAGCGCTATGCCGCCAATTACAGCACAGCACCACGGCAGCCGCGGGGGCGCGCTCGCGGCCAGCCGCGTGGCGGGACGAGCGTCCGACTCGCCACCGCCGCACGCCGGACGGCGGGGCCCCGCGGGGCGAGCGGCGCGCGTCAGCCGGGCCCGTGCGAGGGTCGCGTCCGGACCTCGCGCGCGGCGCGCCGGATCGCCTCGAGCGAGCGGTCCACATCGTCAGCCGTGGTGCGCCAGCCCGACACCGAGATCCGCATCGCGCGCTGCCCGCGCCACATCGTCCCGCCGGCCCACATCGTCCCGTCGGCCTGGACCGCGCCGATCACGCCATCGGTGCGCGCGTCGCCGGCCGCGGCCTCCCCCGACGGGTCGTCGAAGCGGACGAGGACCTGGTTGAGCACGACCTCGTTGAGGACGCGGATCCCCAGGCCAGGCGCCGCGTCGAGCCCGGCGGCGAACCGGCGCGCGAGGTCGCAGGTGCGGCCGACCATCTCGGCCACGCCGTCGCGGCCCAGCGAGCGGATGGCCGCCCAGACGGCGAACCCGCGGGCCCGGCGCGACGACTCGGCCACCCAGTTGTACGGGTCCCGCTCGCCGCCCGCGGCCTCCACGTAGTACGCCGCGCCGAGCGTCATGGCCGCGTGGTGGGCGGCCGGGTGCGCGGTGAACACCAGCCCCGAGTCGTACGGCACGTTGAGCCACTTGTGGCTGTCGGCGGTCCAGGAGTCCGCCCGCCCGGCGCCCGCGACCAGGTGCCGCCGAGCGGGGTCCGCCGCCGCCCACAGCCCGAACGCGCCGTCCACGTGGAGCCAGCCGCCGTTCGCCCGGACGAGGTCCGCGATCTCGGGCAACGGGTCGAAGGCGCCGGTGTTGACGTTGCCCGCCTGCGCGCACACGAGCGCAGGACGGTCCACGCCGGCGAGGACGTCGGCCAGCGCGTCCGCCCGCATCCGCCCCTGGCCGTCGGTCGCGACGCGGGTCACGCGGTCGCGACCCATGCCCAGCATCCCGAGGGCGGCGGGGATGGTGACGTGGGCCTCCTCGCCCACGACGACCGGCACGTCCGGCGCCCCGAACAGCCCGTCGCGCTCGACGTCCCAGCCCGCGCGCCCGAGGAGCGCGTGCCGGCCCGACGCCAGCGCGGTGAACGAGGCCATCGTGGCGCCGGTGGTGAACCCGACCGACACGCCTGCCGGCAGGCCGAGCAGCTCGGCCGCCCACGCGCCCGCCACCTCCTCGGCGACCGACGCCGCAGGCCCCATGACGTGCATCGCTGCGTTCTGGTCCCACGCGCCCGCCAGCCAGTCGGCGGCCAGGGCCGCCGGCACGCCGCCGCCCGTGACGAACCCGAAGTAGCGCGGCCCCGGCGCCGCGACGAGGCCGGCGTCGGCACGCGCGGCGAGCGCCTCGACGGTGGTGACCGGGTCCTCGCCCCGCTCCGGCAGCGGGCCGCCCAGGCGGGCGCGCAGCTCGGTCACGCTGGCGACGGGGGACACGCGGCGCTCGTCGAGCCCCGCGGCCCACGCCCTCGCCAGCTCAGAGGCCCTGGCCAGGGCGGCGTCGGTGGCGCGGCGAGCGGTCTCGTGATCCATGGTGGCTCCGGGCTGGGGCCCGGGGCCCGGCCGCGGCAGCCGGGACGGGCGCGACGATGATCGCGCGGTTCCCGGGATCGCGCCCGGCCCCGGCGCGACCCGCCGAGCGCGTCGGCCCGAACGGCGCTGCCGGGCACGATTCGGCGGCGTATGCTCACGCCATCCATCGCTGGTGGGCACCCAGGGCCGCGGGTTCGCCGCCCCGGTGCGCGGGGCAGCACCCACAGCGCGACGCCGTTCGAGGAGGCAGTTCACGATGACCCGAGCCGTGCGAGGCGCGCTCCTGCAGGCGACCTGGACCGGCGACAAGGAGTCGATGATCCAGAAGCACGAGCAGTACGTGCACGAGGCGAAGAAACAGGGCGCGCAGTTCATGCTCTTCCAGGAGCTGTTCTACGGCCCCTACTTCTGCCAGGTTCAGGACAAGCAGTACTACTCCTACACCGAGCTGATCCCCGACGGCCCCACCACCAAGCGCTTCCAGTCGCTCGCCCGCGAGACGGGCATGGTCCTCGTCGTCCCGATGTACGAGGAGGACAGCCAGACCACGGGGATCTACTACAACACCGCGGCCGTCATCGACGCGGACGGCAAGTACCTGGGCAAGTACCGCAAGACCCACATCCCGCACGTCGAGGGCTTCTGGGAGAAGTTCTACTTCCGGCCCGGCAACCTCGGCTACCCGGTGTTCGAGACGGCCGTCGGCAAGATCGGCGTCTACATCTGCTACGACCGCCACTTCCCGGAGGGCGCCCGCGCCCTCGGCCTCAACGGCGCCGAGATCGTGCTGGTCCCGTCGGCCACCTCCCGCGGCCTGTCGGAGTACCTGTGGCGCGTGGAGCAGGTCAGCCACGCGCTCGCCAACGGCTACTTCGTGGGCACGATCAACCGCGTGGGCATCGAGAAGGAGATCGGGCCGGACGACTTCTACGGCCAGAGCTACTTCGTGGACCCGCTGGGCCAGTTCGTCGGCGCGGTTGGCAGCCCCTATGACGAGGAGCTGATCCTCCGCGACCTGGACCTCGACCTGATCTCCAAGGTTCGCCAGACCTGGCAGTTCTACCGCGACCGGCGCCCCGACATGTACGGCGACCTCGTCAAGCCGTAGGCTAGGCGCTCGCGCGGCCCGGCCGGCCCGCCCGTCCCCAGCGTTCGACACCGGTCGGCCATCAGGTATGATCCCGCGCGGCTCGGCTGCCAGGAGGAGGGCAGCCGAGCCGTTCGATTCTCCGGGGCGTCCCCCCGGCGGAGGATGCGATGCAGTTCGGGTTCACGCTCAAGCCTGACATCTCGATCGAGCGCACGATCGCGCTGACCCGGCAGGCTGAGGCCGCCGGTTTCGACTACGGCTGGCTGTTCGACTCGCACGTCCTGTGGCGAGACCCATACCCCCTCCTGACGCTGATGGCGCAGGCGACGACTCGCCTGCGCCTGGGCACGTGCGTCACCAACCCGGCGACGCGCGAGCCGTCGGTGACGGCGTCCGCCCTGGCGGTCCTCCAGGAGCTCAGCGGCGGGCGAATGGACCTGGGCATCGGCCGCGGCGACTCATCGCGGCGCGTCCTGGGCAAGTCCCCGACATCCATGAAGGACCTCGAGCAGGCCGTCCACGTGATCCGGGCCCTGGCCGAGGGGCGCTCGGTCGAGTTCGACGGTGCCATGCTGCAGCTGCCCTGGGTCGCCGGCGAGCACCGACTGCCGGTCTGGGTCGCCGGCTACGGACCCGTGGCGCTCAAGCTCACCGGGCGCATCGCCGACGGGGCCATGCTCCAGATCGGCGACCCGGACCTGATCCGCTGGTTCGTCTCGCAGGTCCGCGCCTCGGCGGAGGCGTCGGGCCGGGACCCGTCGTCGGTCAGGGTGATGGCGGCCGCGCCTGCCCACATCGGCGACCTCGCCGACGGCCGGGACCGGACCCGCTGGTTCCCCGCCCTCGTCGCCAACCACGTCGTGGACCTGGTCACCAAGTACCCGCGCGAGGACCTCCCGGCGGAGCTCACCGCGTACATCCGCGAGCGCGAGGGCTACGACTACCTGCACCACGCCGAGGTGGGCTCGGCCAACGCGTCGTTCGTCACCGACGAGATCGTGGACCGGTTCTGCCTGGTGGGACCCGCCGAGGCGCACATCGCTCGCCTCCGGGAGCTCGAGGCCGCCGGGGTTGACCAGTTCAACCTGTACCTGATGAACGGGGGCGAGGAGGAGCAGCTGGAACGCTACGGCCGCGAGATCATCCCGGCGCTGCGCGGCTAGCCAGGCCCGCGGGCCCCGTCCCGGCAGCGTCGGGGCCCGCCTGGCGTTTGCCACGGCGGAACGACGGCCGGAGCCGCCATTGGTCCTGGGCTGGAGGTCTCTCTCGACCGGCGGGCGCGCCTCGCCCACACTTCCCGCCGGAGGTTCGTCCCATGGCATCGCTGCGAAACCTGTCCCGCCGTGACCGCCGCTGGGGGGAGGACGGCCCGGCGGCGCGCCGCGAACAACAGCGCCGCCGGGCGCGCGAGGTGGCCGCGTTCCTCATGTCCCTGCTGGCCGCGGTCGCGGCCGGTGCGGTGCTGGCCTTCCGCCTGAGCGCCACCGTCCTGCACCAAGGCTGACCCTGGCGGCACGCGCTCCGTCCGGCGCCCGTCGAGCTCGTCCCGGGGCGGCCCCACGCGCTGCACCAGGCCTCCGGCATCGCGCCGCCAGGGCTACGATGGCCCTCTACGCGCTCCCCGCCGACGGGTGCTGCCGACGGGGCATTCCGGGTGCAAGGAGGAAGGATGCGCACGCTGTTCGTCAACGGCACTATCGTCACCGCGGAGGGGTCCTACGCGGCTGACGTGCTCGTGGACGGCGAGGTCATCGCGCAGATCGGCGCTGGGCTCGCGGCCTCCGTGACGGCCGACGAGGTGATCGACGCCACCGGCAAGTACCTGATCCCGGGCGGGATCGACGCGCACACCCACATGAAGCTCCCGTTCGGCGGGACCTTCGCCAAGGACGACTTCGAGACCGGCACCCGCGCCGCGGCATTCGGCGGCACCACGACGATCGTGGACTTCGCGGTCCAGAACAAAGGTCAGTCGCTCCACGAGGGCCTGGACGCCTGGTTCGCGCTGGCCGAGGGCATGGCCGTCGCCGACTACGGCTTCCACATGATCATGAGCGACGTCACCGACGCCACGCTCGCCGAGATGGACGCCCTCGTGGACGAGGGCGTCCCGGACTTCAAGCTGTTCACCGCCTACCCGGGCGTCTTCTACTCGCCCGACGACCACATCTTCCGGGCGCTGCAGCAGACCGCCAAGAACGGCGGCCTCATCCTCATGCACGCGGAGAACGGCCCGGTCATCGACATCCTGGCGGCCGAGCAGATCGCCAAGGGCGTGACCGACCCCATCGGCCACGGCCTGGCGCGCGACTCCCGCATGGAGGGCGAGGCGACCTCCCGCGTCATCCGCATGGCTGAGGTCGCCGGCGCCCCGGTGTACTTCGTGCACATGTCGGCCAAGGAGGCCGTTGAGGCGCTGGTGGCCGCGCGGGCCCGGGGCGCCATGGCATGGGCGGAGACCTGCCCGCAGTACCTGTACCTCACGCTCGACGACCTCGGCAACGGGTTCGAGGGCGCCAAGTTCGTCTGCTCGCCGCCCCTCCGCACCCCGGACCACGCGGCCGCGCTGTGGGGTGCCGTGGAGAACGGCGACCTTCCGCTCATCGGCACCGACCACTGCCCGTTCGACTTCCACGGTCAGAAGGAGATGGGTCGCGGCGACTTCCGCAAGATCCCGAACGGCCTGCCGGGCGTGGAGGAGCGGGTCGATCTGATGCACCAGGGCGTCGTGGACGGCCGGTACTCCAAGGAGAAGTGGGTCAGCCTCGTCTCCACGACGCCGGCCCGGATGTTCGGCATGTACCCCCGGAAGGGCGCCATCGCCGTGGGCTCGGACGCGGACCTCGTCGTCTACGACCCCAGCCGCAAGCACGTCCTCTCAGCCTCCACGCACCACATGGACGTGGACTACAGCTGCTACGAGGGCCAGACCGTCCAGGGCGGCTCGGACGTGGTCATGAGCCGGGGCTCGGTCATCGTCCGCAACGGCGAGTTCACCGGCCGCAAGGGCGCCGGCAAGTTCGTCAAGCGCGGCCGCGCGGACTTCGCCCGCGCCCGCTAGCACCTCGCACCGCGCGCGCGCGACCCCCGCGGGCTCGTCCCGAGGGGGTCGCCCTGTGCCCGGGGAGCCGACCGCGGGCGCCCCGGGTAGATTGGTGGCGAACGAACCCGCACCGAGATCCGCCATGTTCGTCACCCTGGTCCACTGCCACGTGCGGCCCGAGGCCGTCGGCGCCTTCATCGACGCCTGCCGAGCGAACCACGAAGGCTCGGTCCGGGAGCCCGGTAACGTCCGGTTCGACCTCATCCAGCTGGCCGAGGACCCGACGCGGTTCGTCCTGTACGAGTGGTACGCGGACGAGGCGGCGGCCAAGGCGCACAAGGCGACCCCGCACTACCTCGCCTGGCGCGAGG
>JAJXTS010000153.1 GCA_021783595.1 Chloroflexota bacterium
AGGACCGCCCAGCCACCGAGGGCTGGAACCCGAGCGCCGACTCCTGGGCGCCCTCGGCTCCCCTGCGGGGGGCCGTCCTCGGCCTGTTCCGGGGGCGTGCCGGCCGATCCGGCAACGGATGAGCGGATGGGCAACGGCGACCGTGGGGGAGTAGCTCAATCGGTTAGAGCTGCGGGCTTATATCCCGCTGGTTCCAGGTTCGAGTCCTGGCTCCCCTACCACCCCGCCCGCCGCGGTCCCCGGGCCGTGCCTACCGCCCCGCGTCCTCGCCCGAGCTGTTGCTGGCGATGCCCCGGACCATCTGCTCCACCCGGGCCCGCCGGCCCGGCGTGAGGCCGCGCTGCGGCGGCAGGGCCGCCAGCCAGGCCGCGAGGTCGTCGGGTCCCACCACGGCGCAGGCGGGCGTCCGGGCGACGCGCGGATCGGTGCTCACCACCACCGCGTGGACCTTGACGATGAAGTCGCGGTCGTCGGCGCCCAGCCAGCCCCGGACGCGCTCGGCGTCGCGCGCGGCACGGTCCAGCGGCCCCTCCACGGGGATCCACCGCCCGCGGCTGTCGCGGATCTCCCAGCGCGGGCCGACGTTGCGGCTGACGGACGGCGGCGGCACCTCGCCCACCACGACGATGCCGAACGGCCCGAGCACGAGCTCGTTGACGCGGCGTCCGCCCGGCAGGCGCAGGCCGGTCGCGGCCAGGGCATCGTTGCCCAGCGCGGCCCGCACGACGGGCCGCAGTGGCCGGGGCCGGAGCGCCGCGGCGGCCTCGATGGTCTCCGCGAACCGCGACAGGCCGAGCAGAACGAGGCTCGCCGGCACCACCAGCACCGCCGCCCAGAGCGCGATGCCCAGCACCGCCTGGCTGTCGGACGGGCGGCCCAGCGGGACCATCCGCCCCACGAGCGGGGTGCTGATGCACAGCCAGGCCAGCGATGCCGCGGCGGCCAGCAGGAGCGTCGCCACCACGGCGGAGCGGACGAGGGCCAGTCGCTGGCCGACCGTCACGGTCGGGCCTGCTGCGATCACCTGCATGGACTGATCCTGGGCGCCTCGCGGTCGCCGGTACGTGGCCGTTTCGGCCTAGGTAGGAGGGCACTCGGGTCCCAGCAACCGCCCCCGAGCGCACTGTTCCGACACGGGACGGGTGCGCGCCCGCACCGCTTTTCGCGCGGGCTGCCGCGGGCTGCCCAGGCCCCGGCCCGCGGCGGGGCGCCCTCGAGCGGGCCCGCCCGCGGGCTCGCGTGCTCGCGGGCGGTCGCCTGCGCGTCCCGAAGCCCGGCGGACGCGGGCGACCGTGCGACCGGGTCCGGACCGCGGTACGGATCTCGGAGGGACCCCCGTACCATTGCTGCCCGCCTGCCGCTCCGGGATGCTGCCGTTGTCACCGGCCTCAGCGCCGGTTCGGACAGGAGGCGACACCGCGGTGGCCCGCATCTTCGACCGCAACGGCAGGGCGAGCGCCAGCCGGCGCCCCGACCGCCGCGCGGCCGCGTGACCGCGATGGGCCTGTTCGCCTTCGGCCGGCATCGTCGCGACGAGACCGCCGTCGCGCCCGCCGCGGCCCTCGTGGCGTCGGGCACTGGCATGACGTCCGCGACCCGAGTCGGGATGCCGGCACCCGCGCTGCTCGTCGCGGACGCCGAGTCCGTCGCGACCGCCGTCCGCGCCGCGGCGCTGGGCACCCCGGGCGTCGCGGGCCAGGGCCCCGGCGACTCGGACGTCCCGCGCTGGCGCCGTCAGTCGCTGATCGAGGCCCGCAAGGCCGACCCCACCCGATCGGCATCCGTTGCGGTTGGCGCGCGGTTCGCCGGGCTGGCCGGCGAGGCCGTGTCGGGGCTCGAGCGCCGTCAGATCCGCTACCGCCTGGTGAGCCTGCTCGATCGGCCCGACGACGTCCTGGGCGCGGTGATCGGCTCGCTCGACGAGGGCGACGAGGTTGTGCCGTTCGAGCGGCGAGGGGCCTACTGGCGCGTGCTCTGCCCGGACGGCAGCGAGGGCTGGCTCCACCGGATGGTCCTGGGCCCCGCCATCGCCGGGGCGTCGCCCGACGGCTCGGGCGCCGACGCCCCGCCCGCCCCGGGTCCGATGGCCGCTCCGGGCAGCTTCGAGGACGTGCTCCGCCTGTACACGGACCGCCGCCAGGCGGTCGGCAGCTTCGGCGTCTAGGATCGCCCTCGGCGCCCGCTCGGCGGCTCCTTGCGCAGCACCAGGATGTGCTGGTGGGCGATGTTCGGCACGAACGCCCGAGGGTAGCCGTAGGGCCGCAGCCGCGTTCCCGCCTGGTACCACGCGATGTCGCCCTTGGGGGTCAGCCCGGCTGCGTCGGCGCGGGCCGCCAGGTCGGCGGCCGTGAACAGGTACCGCCCGCCCTGGTAGGCGTCGCGCACGATGAGCACTGCGTACCGGCCCGGGCGCAGCACGCGGCGGACCTCGCCCAGGATCCCGCCCATCGCGTCGAGGAAGGCCGCGTAGCTGGGCAGGTTGGCCAGATCGCCGGGCAGCTCGGAGACCATCGCGTAGTCCGTCCGCCGGTTGGCGTGCGTCTCGGCCAGGCGCCCGCCGGCCATCGTCATCGGCAGCTGGACGTTGTACGGCGGGTCGGTCGCCACGAAGTCCACCGACTCGTCGGCGATCTCGCGCAGGCGCTCCCGGGCGTCGCCGACCCGCAGCTCGCACCCGGACGGGTCGAAGCCCCGGGGCCCGCCCGGGTCGTTGGGGCCGAGGTCCGCCAGCCGGGGTCCGGCGCCCTCATGCTCGGCCAGGAGCGCGGCCACGTTCTCCGCGTGGACGGCCGCCCAGCGCGGGTCCAGCTCGATGCCGACGGCGCGCCGCGGCCCGCGCGCGATGGCGGCTCCCAGAAGCGTCCCGCCCACGCCCGCGAACGGGTCCACCACCAGCTCGCCGGTCTTGGTGAAGAACTCGATCAGGCGGGCCATGAGGCGCGGCGGCTTGTTGGCGCCGTGGGCCCTGCGGCGCGCGTGGCCCAGCTCCGACGGGTACGCCGTGCTCCACACCGACTTGGTGAAGTACAGCCACTCCTCGCCGGGCAGCTCGTTGAGGTCGTTGCGCGGGTGGGGCGGACGGCGTTCCTGCACCCCGGGAGCGTACCGGGCGCGCAGCCACCGCGGTCGGGTGGCGCCGCGTTCGTAGAATGGCGGGGATGCCGGGTCGTGTCGTGAGCCGACGATTCATCGGGCGAGAGGCGGAGCTCGCCCGGTTCGGCGCGGCCGTCGCCACGGCCGCCGCCGGCACCTCCGTCGCGATCGTGGTGGCCGGGACCGCGGGGATCGGCGTGAGCCGCTTCCTTGACGAGGGTCTCGCCCGGGTGGCCGCGTCCGCCGCCGCGCCGCTTGTGCTGCGGGGTCGCGCCCATGGCCCGGCCGACCCGCCCTGGCGCACGGTGCTCGACGCCATCGGCCCGCTGATCGCGACCCGCCCCGAGGCGGAGCTGGCCGGCCTGCTGCGCCGCGACGCCCGCCCGATCGTCGCGGGGCTCCCCGCGCTTGCGGCCCTCAGCGCCGCTGTCCCCGCGCCGCCCACGAGCGCCCTCGCGGATCCCGAGCGGCGCCAGCCGCGGGCGCTCGAGGCGCTGCTCCGCTGGCTGGGCAGGGTCGCGGCCGAGCGGCCCATCGTGCTGGTGCTCGAGGACCTCCACGCGGCCGACGCCGCGACCCGCGCGTTCGCCACGTTCGTGGCGCGGACGGCGACCAAGGAGCGCCTCGCGCTCGTCCTCGCGTACCAGCCCGACCGGCTCGTGCGCGACCACCCGCTGCGGGAGAACCTCGCGACGATCGACGCCGGCCAGCGGCCCCCGGTCCGGATCAACCTCGGGCCGCTCCCGCGCCGCGACATCGCCGCGCTGATCGAGGGGATCGAGGGCGAGCGGCCATCTGCGTCGATCGTGGTCCTGACGGCGGAGCGCTCGAGCGGCTCGCCGCTGGTGGTCGAGGAGCTGGTCGCCGCCCGCCGCGAGCTGCGCAACGCCACGCTGACGGGCTCGTTGGCGGACCTGGTGGCGGCACGCCTCGCCAAGCGCGCGCCCGAGTGCCGCACGGTGCTCCGCCTGCTCGCCGTGGCGGGTCGCCCGGTCGAGCGGGCCCGGCTCGCGCGAGCCGCCGAGGCGTTCGAGGAGCTCCGCTCCGGGCACCTGCCCCCGCGCTCCGCGACCGGCCCCCGCCACGGACGCGACTCGCTCGACGCGGATCTCCAGGCCGGGCTGGCCGAGGCGCTCGAGTACGGCCTGGTGCGGCATGACGACGACGACCGACTGTGGGTCCGCCACGAGCTGGTGGCCCGCGCGGTGGTCGCCGACCTGCTCCCGGCCCAGGGCCCGCGGTACCACGCGGCGCTGGCGCGCGCGTTCGAGGACGTGCCGGCGGTGGCCGCGCGCCACTGGCGGGCGGCCCACCGGCTCGACGAGGCCCGCGCCGCCGCGATGGCCGCCGGGCGGATCGCCCTCGGTCTCGAGGCGCCGGAGGACGCGCTGACCGCGCTCGAGCTGGGGCTGGAGCTGCCGCCCCCCGCCGAGCCGGCCGACGGCGACGACCCGGTGACGCTCGCCCAGCTGGCGGCCGACGCCGCCTACGCCTGCATGCGCCCGACCCGCGCGGTCGCCTACGCGGAGAGTGCCCGGGCGGCCCTCGGCGAGCGGCGCGACCGCATGGCCTGGGCCGTGCTCGAGGGCCGTCTCGGCCGGTACCGGCTGGCCGCGGGCGACATCGCGGGCGCCACCGCGGCGTTCCGGCGCGCGGCCGAGACGGTTCCGCCCGAGGCATCGGTGGAGCGGGCGCGGATCCTCGCGCTGCTGGCGCAGGAGCGGATGATCGCGGGCGCCTTCGCCGACGCGGAGCGGGCGGCCGACCGCGCGCTCGAGCTGGCCGGGCAGCTGGGCGACGTGGCCGAGCCGGAGGCGATCCACGCGCTCACGACATTGGCCACGGTGTACGGCTGGGGCGAGCGCCCGGAGGCCGCTCCCGCGATGCTGCGCGAGGCGCAGGCCCGTGCCGACGCGCTTGGGCTCGCCGAGGAGCGCTGGCGCGCCACCGCGAACCTGACGGCCGTGCTGGAGCTGCTCGGGCGACCCTCCGAGGCGGTGGACGAGACCCTGCGCGGGATGTCCTGGGCGGCCGAGCATGACCTCGACGCGGTGTACGGGAACCTCCTGGCGGGCAACGTCGCGGGCGTCCTGGTGGACATCGGGCGCTGGGCCGAGGCGCGCGAGCTCTCGCTGCGCGCGCTCGACTGGAGCCCGGCGGGCATCCCGTTCGTCGCGGCGATCCTCAACCTGGTGATCGTCGAGATCGACAGCGAGGCGGGCGAGGAGGCTGGCCTGCTGCTGGGCCGGATCCTCGTCGAGCTCGAGACGGGCGGCGACCTCCAGTTCGCCATCCCGGCCTACATGGCCACCGCGGCCTTCGCGATGTGGAGCGGCGACCTTGCCGACGCCCGGCGTGCGTCGGAGCGCGGCTGGGCGCGCCTGCGGGGCACCGAGGACTGGGTGCTGGTCGCGCGGATGGCGATGACCGCGCTCGAGGTGGAGTCGGCGATCGTGGCCGACGCCCGCGAGCACCGGCGGATCGGCGACCTGGCGGCGTCCCGCGAGCGCGCGAACCGGATCCTCGCCGAGGCCGAGGCCGCCGTGGCCCGGGTCCGCGAGGACGGTGACGAGCCCCGGCGGTCGGAGCCCGAGGCGTGCCTCGCAACGGCCCGCGCCTACCACGCGCGGCTGATGGGCCGCGACGAGCCCGAGACCTGGGCCGCGCTCGCCGCCGCGTGGCGCGACCTCGGCCACCCGTACCGGGAGGCGCTGGCGCGATGGCGTCAGGCCGAGACCGTCCTCGGCGGGGCGATCGCCGGGCCGGGCGGCAGCCGGGACCGGACCGACGCGAGGCTCGTTCGCGCCGACGCCCGCGAGCCGCTCGCCGAGGCCGTTCGCCTGGCCCTGGCCCTGCGGGCCCGGCCGCTGCTGCGCCGTCTGCGCGACTTGGCGAGCCGGGCCCTGATCGCGCTGCCCGGCGAGGTG
>JAJXTS010000154.1 GCA_021783595.1 Chloroflexota bacterium
ATCTGCGAGATGTTGGGAGGGCGGCCTTATCGGGGCCTTAGCGCCGCTCCGCCCGCGGGCCAGACCGATGTTTCACGTGAAACATCGCCGCGCGACCGACGGCCGTGACTCGATGAGGGGCAGCTCGCCGCCCGTCAGGCTCGCGGCGCCGCCACCGAGACGGTGCGAGGGCGGCGAGGTGGGGCGGGGGCTCCGCGCCGCGGGCGCGGACCTCGGCACCATGGAAGCGCGCGGTCCAGGACCCGGGGCGCCACCGACCTGAGAGGGCAGGCCCGCTCGTCTCGGGGCACCCGGCCTGCGGCGGAGCGGCCGCGACCGTCGGCTCCGCGTCCGCGCGGGCCGGGAGCACGGCCACCCCCCCAAAACATGGGCCTTCACGGTCGGCTCCGCGTCCGCGCGGGCCGTGAAGCCGCGGCTCCCGGTCGCAGCCCGTGATCGCAGCGTGTTTCACGTGAAACAATCCGGCGCGCCTTCCCGCCGCAGCCGCCGCGCTACCGCTAAGGTTGGTACTTCTTCACCGTGCGGCAATTGTCCGCCGTTGTGGGCCGTGGGATACTCCGGGTGAGCTTTACGCTGCCATCCCGTCGTCGCGGTCGCCATCGCCTGCACCCGACCGTCGGCCCGTCAGCCGAGGATCGACCGCCACCATGCAACTCATCATCGCCGCGGCCCTCGCCGTGGTGTCCGCGCTCGCGGAGTTCACCATCGTCCCTTACCTGCAGATCGGGGACGCTGCGCTGCAGCCCGTTCTGATCTTCGGGGCTATCTGGACCGTCGTCGGCGGTTTCGAGGGCGGCATGGTCTGGGCGTTTGTCGGTGGCCTTGCGCTCGATGCGCTCAGTCAGCGCCCCCTCGGCTCCTCGGCGTTCAGCCTGCTGATCGCGATGGGCGTGGCCTTCCTGGTCGGCGGCGGACTGCGTCGGGCTCGCATCGCCGCCCCGATCGTGGCGACAGCCGCGGCCAGTCTCGTCTACACGGTGCTCCTCTTGCTGGTGACCTCACTGCTCGGCGGTGCCTCGATGCCAGACGGCTCCACGCACATCGTGATCCCCACGGCGATCTACAGCACGGTGGCCGCCGCGATTGTGGGGCCGCTTGCGGTGGCCGCGGTCATGCGCCGGCGTGATGCGCAACGGGTGGACTGGTGAGCAACCCCACGCTCCTCCCCCACCGCGAACGTGACCGGCGGCCGATCCGGTTCGTCGCGTTCGGTCTCGTCATGCTGCTCGTCTTCAGTTCGCTCACCCTTCGCCTGGGCTACCTCCAGATCACGAACGGACGGACCTATGCGGCCAAGGCGGAGGCCAATCGGACGGTCACCGTCTCGATCCCGGCGCCCAGAGGCCTCATCTACGACCGGCAGGGCCGGCTCCTGGTTGGCAACGTGCCCTCCTACACCGTTGAGATCACCCCTGCTGACCTGCCCTACGGCCAGCGGGACACCGTGTCCGCGCAGCTCGGCTCGCTGCTCAACATGCAGCCCTCGGACATTCTCGCGATCGTTGACAGCGCCACCGGATCGCGCTTCGACCCCGTGCGAATCAAGCAGGACGTCCCTAAGGACACGGCCGACATCGTGTCCGAGTCGGCGGCGCAGCTGCCCGGCGTGCAGGTGGTCATCGAGTCCCGCCGTGACTACACGACCGGGACGCTGTTCTCCCACATCCTCGGCTACACGGGACCGATCGACGCCACCGCCTACGCGCAGCTCCAGTCCTCGGGGTACCTGCCCAGCGACGACATCGGCAAGGCCGGCCTCGAGGCGAGCTTCGAGTCCGTCCTGCGCGGCACCTATGGCCAGAACCTGGTCGAGCGCGATGCCACCGGCAAGGACCTGCAGGTGCTCAAGACGGTGCAGCCTGCCGTTCCGGGCGCCTCACTCACGCTGACGATCGACTCGAAGGTCCAGACGGAGGCGCTGAAGGCCCTGCTCTGGGGCATGAAGGCCGCCGACCTCAAGCGGGGCGTCATCATGGCGATGAACCCGCAGACTGGCGAGATCCTCGCCATGGTCAGCATGCCCACCTACGACGACAACCTGTTCGCCAAGGGCATCTCCCAGGCGGACTTCCAGAAGCTGGTCACCGACCCTACGCAGCCCCTGCTCGACAACTCCATCCAGTCGCAGTACCCCCCGGGATCCACGTTCAAGCTCGTCACCGGCAGCGGCGCCCTGCAGGACCGAAAGATCACCCCCACCACGCAGATCGCGACGCGGCCCTACGTCACGATCGCCGGCACCAAGTTCTGGGACTGGAATCACCAGGGCTTCGGGATGTGCAATATCGGCTGTGGCTTCGGCAACTCGTCCGACACGTTCTTCTACCAAGTGGCCACGATGCTCGGCGCCGACCGCCTCTCCTACTACGCCCATGCGTTCGGCTTCGGCCAGCCGACCGGGATCGACCTGCCGGGCGAGGCATCCGGGATCATCCCGTCGAATGCCTGGAAGGTGGCGACCTTCGGCCAGCCGATGTACGCGGGCGACACGGCCTGGGCCGGGATCGGCCAGGGCTATGTCGCCGTCACGCCGATCCAGCTCATCACCGCGTATGCCGCCCTGGCGAACGGCGGCAAGCTCTATCGCCCGCAGCTGGTGGAGACGGTGACCGCCGCTGACGGCACGGTGATCACGCCCTTCAAGCCGGACCTCATCCGCACCGTGCCGGTGTCGGCGGCGAACCTCCAGACGATGCGCCTTGCCGCGCGGGAGACCGTCACCCTTCGCCACACCTACAACCTCGTGGACATGCCGATCGCGGTGGCGGCCAAGTCGGGCACGGCCGAGTTCGGCGTCAAGGACGCCCAGGGCCGACTCCCGTACCACTCCTGGTTCGTGGGGTGGGTGAACAAGGACCCGACCTCGAAAGACTTCACGCAGACCAACTCGCAGCTGATCGTCGTCGCATTCGCGTATTCGGCGCAGACGATCGGCAACGCAGGCACGGAGATCGCGAAGTACTTCTTCCAGGAGTACTTCCACATCAAGCACGACTACCTGCTGCCGCAGCTGATGGTCAAGGGCAACTTCGCGGGCGGCGGCTGACCGATGCGCGTGATGCGGGCCGAGCCGGGCCGATTCCCGGATGTGTCGAGTCGGGCCGTGGGGGCGCTCTGGCGCGCCTACGACCTGCAGCTGACCACGTACGCGGCGCTGCTGGGCGCCGTGGGCCTGGTGATGGCGTACGTGAACACCGTGGAGGCCGGGCAGTCGGCGCTGTCGAGCGGCGGGGTGTTCCAGCGAGCGCTTCTCTGGTCGGCCCTCGCGATCGTCGTGTTCCTCATCGGGACGGTGTTCGACTACTCGTGGATCAAGACGTTCACCTGGCCGGTCTACGTCATCAACATCGGCCTGCTCGTCCTCACCAAGCTCATCGGGGATGGCGTCGGCGGGTCCGCGCGATGGATCGCGATCGGGCCCCTGACCTTCCAGTTCTCGGAGCTGGCCAAGATCCTGATGATCGGCGTGCTGGCCGCGTATCTCGGCAACCGCGAGGGGAAGCTGGACTCGCTCGGGTCCATCCTCGGCGCCGTGCTGCTCGTGGTGCCCCCCTGGGTCCTCGTCATGCTCCAGCCCGACCTGGGCACCAGCCTGGTGCTCCTGGCGATCCTGGCGGGCATGCTCTTCATGTCAGGTGCCAGCCTCAAGTGGCTCATCGCCGGGCTGCTCGGCGTGCTCGCGGCCATTCCCCTGGTCTGGGCCTACGTGCTGCAGGACTACCAGCGCCAGCGCATCCTCACGTTCCTCAACCCCTCGACCGACACGCAGGGCGCCGCCTGGCAGGTGACGCAGGCGCAGATTGCCGTTGGCGCCGGCGGGCCGCTCGGCGTCGGGCTCACCAACGGAACCCAGTCGCGCGGCCAGTTCCTGCCGGTGCAGGAGAGCGACTTCGTGTTCGCCGTCCTCGCCCAGGAACTGGGGTTCATCGGCTCGGTCGTCGTGTTCCTGCTGTTCATCGCGCTGCTGTGGCGGGTCCTGGTGTCTGCTTGGCGGTCCAAGGATCCGTTCGGCACCCTCTATGGCGCCGGCGTGGCCTCGCTGCTCCTGTTCCAGGTGTTCGTCAACGTCGGCATGGTGGTCGGGATCCTGCCGGTCACGGGGATCCCGCTGCCCTTCATCAGCCATGGAGGCGCGTCGCTGGTGAGCATCGCGCTCGGGTTAGGCGTGATCCAGAGCATCAACATCCGCCAACAACGGGCGGAGTGGTGAACCGGCCCTCCGCCACCGACTAGCGCCGGCGGAAGGGGCCGCCCCGACCCTGTTCCTGCGGGCCGGACGCGGTGCGCCGTCCCTTGGCGCGGAGGATCTCGTCGATCTCGGCCTGATAGGTCCGCCCGATCGGCATGCGGTCGAGCCACTCGAGGTACCCGATCTCGTAGCGCGAGATCTCGCCCAGCGACCACCCGGCGAACCGCCCGAAGTTGAGCACGCTGCCCGACGGGTTGCCGGGCGGGGGGCCAGCCGCCCCGGCGCCCTCGGGCCTCCCGGCGGTGCCCGACGCGAACCCGCCGAGCGGCGCGCGCCCCGAGGCCCACGCGCGGGGCCCGCTGCCGCCGGCCTCGGGCGGAGGCTCCCGGACCGGGTCGCCCATGCCGAACGGCCAGCCCTGCCTGGGTTCCGGCGCTGCGTCGGGCGGGCCTGCCGGCGTCTGCGCGGGTGCCGCAGCGGGTCGCCGGTCGGTGCCGGGACCCCCGGGCCGGGCGTGCGCGTCCGCGGCGACGATCCACGCAGCCGTGCCGGCGACACGTCCCCGCTCGCGGTCCACCGCCGCCCGCTTCACGGGGTCCCGCAAGACTTCCCACGCCTGGTTGATGGCGATCATCCTCGCGTGGGACTCGGGATCGGGCGAGACGTCCGGGTGGTACTTGCGCGCCAGCCGCCGATAGGCAGCCTCGATGACCTCGAATTCCGCCTGCGGGTCCACCTGGAGGGTCTTGTAGGGGTCCGTGACGCTCACCTGCCGGCTCCTCCCGACCAGCGGCCCGCTGCTGCCGATGGCTTCGACGCTCTCGGCCGGGCGGCCCCGAGCGCATGGGGCCAGGTGGTGGGACGGCCGAGCCCATCGCGAGGCAGACTAGCACGCGTGACAATCCATCCCGAACCCCCCGAACGAGCCGCCGAGCCGCCGCAGCCCGCCAGTCGAGATGCCGTCCAGCGCTGGCGCCTCGTCGTGCGACGCGACGCGCTGCCCGGCGACCTTGCCCAGCGGGGCCAACAGGCCGACTGGGAGGCCGCCATCACGGCCACGGGCCTGCCCCTGGCTGGCCTGGACCTGCCGCGGCCCAAGCTCAGGCTCGCGATCGCGGCGCCGCTCGCCGGCGGCATCCCGGGCGAGGCGGAGCTGGTGGACCTCTGGCTCGTGGAGCGGCTGCCGCGCTGGCGCGTCCGCGAGGCGCTGCGCGACGGTCTGCCGGCCGGCCACAGACTGACGGACCTCTACGACGTCTGGCTCGGCGAGCCGCCGCTGCCCGGCCGAGTCGTCGCGTCCGTCTACCGGGCGGAACTTGGCCCGGAAGCGCAGGTCGAGGCCCTGGCCGCGGCCGCGAGCGGCCTGCTCGCCGCTGCCGCGCTTCCTCGCGAGCGCCGGAAAGGCGACGCCACCGTGCGCTATGACCTGCGCCCTTTCCTGGTCTCGATCGAGGTCGAGCGCGCGCCGAGTGGTGTCGGCCTGCTCCGCATGACGCTCCGGCACGATCCCTCCAAGGGCGTCGGTAGGCCAGACGAGACGCTGGCCGCGCTCGGCGAGGCCATGGGCCGGGCGCCGCTTCGCCCGCTCGCCCTTGTCCGAGAGGCGCTGGTCCTGGCGCCGCCGCCGTCGCCCGAGCTCCCCGCCAGCCGGCCGTCGCGCCGTCTGCCCGTCGCGCGGGCCCCTCGAACGGACCGGGCAACCGGGTGAGCCTCCCGGCCCGCGGGACGCGAGGACGTCGGCGGAGCGCGACCTGCAGGCAGGTCGGTCTGAACGCGCAGGGCGATCAGCGCGCGGGCTAACCCACGA
>JAJXTS010000018.1 GCA_021783595.1 Chloroflexota bacterium
CGCCCGGGCGATGACCGGCCCGCGGCCCGTCGGGGGGACGCCCCGCCTCGCGCCGGCGCGGCGCGGCCCCGGCCTCGGCTCCGCCCGGCTGGGCGATCGCGGGCTGGTCGTCCGCATCGCCCTCGTGGTGCAGGCGCCGGACCGGCGTGGGCAGCGAGTCGTCCACCGGGCCGATCTCATCGGGCGGGGTCCCGATCTCGAGCTCGTGCAGGACGTGCAGCACGCGCGTCCCGCGCTCCGCGGAATCGTCCAGGTGCACGTGGAGGTCCGGGATGCGCCTGATCCGCAGGCGCCGGCCAAGCTCGTGCCGGATGAACGGCATCGCGTCGGACAGCGCGCGCAGCGTCTCGTCGCGGTCGGCCTTCTGGCCGATCACGCTGACCCAGACCTTGGCGTGCCGAAGATCCGGCGAGGTCTCCACGTCGGTGATGGTCGCGAACCCGATCCGCGGGTCCTGGACCTCCTTGGCGAGGAGCGCGCCGATCTCCTGGCGGATCAGCTCGTCCACGCGGTCCGTGCGCTGGCTCATCGGGGTGCTCCCGGGGGCCGGGTGATCAGAGGCCGGCCCGGCTGCGCGCCTGCTGCGTGAAGCACTCGATGATGTCGCCCTCGACCAGGTCGTTGAACCCGACGAGGCTGATCCCGCACTCGAAGTTCTGGGCGACCTCGCGGACGTCGTCCTTGAAGCGGCGGAGCCCCTCGAGCTTGTCGGTCACGATGACCTTGCCGCCCCGCCAGACGCGCGCCTGGCCGTTGCGGACGATGCGGCCGTCGGTGACGTAGCAGCCGGCGATGACCGTGGTCTTGCCCACCTTGAACAGCTGGCGGACCTCGGCGCGGCCCTCCACCACCTCCACGATCTCCGGCTCGAGCATGCCCTTGAGGGCGGCGTCGATGTCGTCGGTGAGCTTGTAGATGATGTCGTAGCGGCGGACGTCCACGCCCTCGGCCTCGGCGGCGCGGCGGGCGGTCTCGGTGATGCCGGTGTTGAACCCAACCACGATCGCGTTGCTCGCGGTGGCGAGCATGATGTCGTTGTCGGTGATCTCGCCAGCCGCCTCGAGCAGGACGTTGATCTTCGTCTCCTCGGACGACAGCTGGCCCAGGGCGTGGTCGATGGCGCCCAGCGAGCCGGACACGTCCGCCTTGAGGATGATCCGCAGCTCCTTGGCCTGACCGGCCTGGATCTGGCGGTACAGGTCCTCGAGGGTTGCCCGGCCGGAGCCGGCGCCCTGCGCCGCGGCCGCCGCGTTCTTGCGGGTCTCCACCTGGTCGCGGGCGACGATGACGTCCTTCACGACACGCAGCACGTCACCGGCCTCGGGGACGTCCGACAGGCCAAGGATCACCGCGGCCGACGCGGGGCCGGCCTTGGGGATCCGCTTGCCGGCGGAGTTCTCGAGCGCCTTGATCTTGCCGACCGTGTTGCCCGCGACGACGACGTCGCCGACGCGCAGCGTGCCCGTCTGGACGATGAGCGTGGCCACCGGGCCGCGGCCCTTGTCCAGGCGCGCCTCGATGATCGTGCCCACGGCATCGCGCTTCGGGTTGGCCTTGAGCTCCTGGAGGTCCGCGACCAGCAGGATGATCTCGAGCAGCTCCTCGAGGCCCACGCGCGTCTTGGCCGACACCGGGACGAGCGGCGTGTCGCCGCCGTAGTCCTCGACGACCACGCCCGCCTCCGCGAGCTCGTTCTTGACGCGGTCCGGGTTGGCGTCCGGCTTGTCGATCTTGTTCATCGCGATGACGAGCGGGACCTTCGCCGCCTTCGCGTGGCTGATCGCCTCGAGCGTCTGGGGCATGACGCCGTCGTCCGCCGCCACCACGATGACCGCGATGTCCGTCACCTTGGCGCCGCGGGCGCGCATGGCGGTGAACGCCTCGTGGCCCGGGGTGTCGAGGAAGACGACCCGCTTGCCGTCCTTGGTGGTGATCTCGGACGCGCCGATGTGCTGGGTGATGCCGCCGCGCTCGCCGGCAGCCACGGCCGTGGACCGGATGGCGTCGAGCAGGCTCGTCTTGCCGTGGTCCACGTGGCCCATCACGGTGACGATGGGGGCGCGCGGGACGAGGTCCTTCTCGTCCTCCTCGCTCTCCTCCCAGAGCTGCTCCTTGGCGGCTTCCGCCGGCACGCCCTCGTCGTCCTCGTCGTCGGAGGCGGCGGCTGCCTGCGGCTCGGCGACCTCGAAGCCCAGCTCCTCGGCGACGAGCGACGCGGTGTCGCGATCGATGAGCTGGTTGATCGTGGCGAAGATGCCGCTCTTGATCAGCTCGCGGATGATGTCGGCGGGGCTGACGTCGAGGGCCTCGGCGAGCTCCTTGACGGTGATCGTCGCCGGCAGCTCGATGGCGCCGCGCTCGCTCGGGTCCGCGACAGCAGCGCCGCCCGGGACGAAGCCGCCCGGCCGGCGCTGGGGCTTGCGGGGGCCGCGACGGCCGCGCGTGCCGCTCCTACTCCTGGCCATGGGCTCCTCCTTCGGTGGTCGGGTGGTGCAGGGACTCGGGTCGCGAGCCGACGGCCCGCGCGATGGGTTCGGTGGTGGCGAGAAGATCCCCGGGGCCGGCGGCGACCAGGCTCGCGATGTCGGCCGGCATGGCCACGGCCAGCGCATGCTCCAGGGCGCGGCGACGGCCGGCGACGTCGAAGCAGGCGGCATCGCGGCACAGGTACGCCCCGCGCCCCGGCAGGCGGCCCGTCTCGTCGATGGCCACGGTGCCGTCCGGGCGGCGGACAACGCGAAGCAGCTCGCGCTTCGGGCGCGGCGTGCGGCAGGCGACGCAGGTCCTGGTCGGGAGCCGGCGTGCCTCTGTGGGCCGGGATCGACCGGCCTTTGCCGCGCCTACGACGACACCTCCCCGGACGCCTTCTTGCGCGCCCTGCGGATCGGCGCCGCCGCCGGCTCGGCCGGAGCGTCGGGCGCGGGGACTTCCGCGTCGGGCGCCACCGTGGCCGGGACATCGGGCTCCGCGGCGGGCTCGGTTCGCCCATCCGCCTCGGGCACTTCGGGCTCCGCGGGCTCGGCGGGCGCCTCGGGCGCCGTCGCGGGCAGCGCGGGCTCGGCGGGCGCTTGGGGCGCCGTCGCGGGCAGCGCGGGCTCGGCGGGCGCCTCGGGCTTGGGCGCCCTCGCCGCCTCCGCGGTTGCCACGTCGCTGCGGATGTCGATCCGCCAGCCGGTCAGGCGGGCGGCCAGCCGGGCGTTCTGGCCCTCCCGGCCGATGGCCAGCGACAGCATCCGCTCGGGCACGGTGACGCTCGCGATACGGTGTTCGTCGTCGATGGCGACGCCGATCACCTGCGCGGGCGACAGCGCGTTCGCCACGAAGACGCTCGCGTCCTCGCTCCAGGGGATGACGTCGATCTTCTCGCCGGCCAGCTCGGCGACCACGGCCTGGACGCGCGCCCCGCGCTGTCCCACCGTGGCACCCACCGGGTCCAGCCCCTCCTGGCGCGAGGCGACGGCCACCTTGCTTCGGCTGCCGGGCTCGCGGGCAATCTGCTTGATCTCGACCGTGCCGTTGTGGATCTCGGGAACCTCAAGCTCGAACAGGCGGCGCAGGAAGCCCTTGTGGGTCCGCGACACCATGATCTGCGGGCCGCGGGCGGAGCGCTTGACCTCGAGGACGTACGCCTTGACCGGCTGGCCGATGCGGTAGTGCTCGAGCTGGCTCTGCTCGCTGGTGTTGAGGATCGCCTCGACGTTCTTGCCGACGTCCAGCACGATGGCGCGCGGCTCGACCCGGCTCACGGACCCCGTGATCAGCTCGCCCTCGCGACTCGCGAACTGGTCGAACACCTGGTCCCGCTCGACCTCGCGGATCCGCTGCATGATGATCTGCTTGGCGGTCTGCGCGCCGATCCGGCCGAAGTGGTCCGCGTCCAGCTGCTCGGTGAACAGCACCTCTCCGGTCCGAGCGTCCGGCTTGGTCTGACGGGCCTCCTCGATCCCGATCTCGAGGTTCGGGTCATCCACGTCGTCAACGACCTGGCGGCCGCGGAACACATCGATCCGGCCGCTCTCCGACTCGACGCGGACGAAGATGTCCTCCTCGCCCGAGACGCGGCGGTAGGCCTGCTGGATCCCGTCCTCGAGGGCGTGGACGAGCGCCTCGCGCGAGACCTGTTTCTCGGCGTTGAGCTGGAGGAGCGCGGTGACGAAGTCACGACTCACTTGGCGCTTCCCTCCTCTGCCCAGCGTCGACGGGGTCACCTCGACACAAAGAAACGTGGGTTGGTCACCCACGTTCGGTGGCGGCCCTCAAAAGTTGTGCGGAGTATACACCCGGGCGCGTGGACCGCCATGATGGACCGTCGGCACCATCCTCGTGGTAGCCTCGCGTGCCATGTCGGAGACCCTGCGCCTGACCGCGACCCTGTCGGCCCTCAACCTGCGCCTCGAGCCCCTCGACGGGGCTCGGCCCGTGGACCCGCCCAACGACCTGTTCAGGCTGGGCGAGCTGCTGCTCGATGCCTACCACGCCGCGTCGGGCGATCCGAAGTCCGTCCCGGCCGACGAGCAGGTGGCCGGAGCGGACGCGCTCGAGGCCGTGGACGGACTCCTCTCGGGCACCTACGGGACATTCGACGCCGAGGCGTCCGAGCTGGTCGAGCGCGAGGGTCGTGTCGTCACGGCGACGCTCGTCACCACGCCCGAGGGCGGCCCGCTCGTCGCGATCGCGATGACGCACCCGACCTGGCAGCGGAGGGGCCTCGCCGGGGCGAGCGTCGCGCGCGCCATGGCCCGCCTGGCGGGTCGGGGCGAGACCAGCGTGGACGCGCTCGTGACGGACGACAACGAGCGTGCGCTGGCCCTGTTCCGCAGCCTCGGTTTCGCCGAGCGCCCCTGACCCGGCGGGCCTCGGGGCAGCGCCGCGGCCGGGGGGCGGGGGCCGGGCGGCCCCTACCGGTCGGCTGCCGGGACCCCGAGGCCGATCGGGCACGCGATGCCGGTCGCGGTGTGGCAGTCGTACCCGTCCGGGTTCTTGGCCAGGTAGCCCTGGTGGTCGTCCTCGGCGAAATAGAACGTCACGGCCTCGACGATCTCGGTGGTGATGGCCCCGAACCCGGCCTTCGCCAGCTCGCGGGCATACACGTCGCGGGACCGCAGCGCCGCGGCCCGCTGTTCCGGCCCGCGCGCGAACACCGCGGACCGGTACTGCGTGCCGACGTCGTTACCCTGGCGGTAGCCCTGGGTCGGGTCGTGGGACTCCCAGAACACGCGCAGGACCCGCTCGTACGAGATCGCCGCCGGGTCGAACACGATGCGCACGGTCTCCGCGTGCCCCGTCCGGCCGGTGCACACCTCGCGGTAGGTCGGGTTGGGGGTCGTGCCGCCCTCGTAGCCGACGGCCGTCACCCACACCCCGGGCAGGCCCCAGAAACGCTTCTCGGCGCCCCAGAAGCAGCCCATCCCCACCTCCGCAACCTCGAGGCCGGCCGGGTACGGACCCGCCAGGGGACGGCCGAGCAGGACATGGCCGCCGGGCTCGACGATTGGATCGGGACGCCCGGGCAGGACATCGGACGGCCGGGGCATGGACGGCTGGGCGAACGCGAAGCGCATGGATGGGGACCTCCGTGTGCCGAGAGTCTACGGCGACCCCGAAGACCGGACCCCCGAGATGGCCCCGGCAGCCCGTCGGGGCCATCGGCCGCGCGCGGCGGCCCGGCGGGCCCTTGACCCATCAGCCGCTGCTGACATATCCTGCGGCCGCTGGTCCCCGTCATCGAGGCGCCCCGCCTTGTCCATCGTGCCCTCGCCGCGCCCCCGACGCGATCTCGTCCCGCCCGACGTGTCTCGGGCGGTGGACGTCGCACAGCTGCTCGGCGACCGATCACGGGCCACCATCCTCGCGATGCTGGCCGACGGCCCCCACTGCGTGTGCGAGTTCGCCATTGCCCTGGGCGCCCGCCAGAGCAACGTCTCCAACCACCTCGCCCGCCTGCGGCAGGCCGGTCTGGTCCGGTCCACCCGCCACGAGGCGAACGGTCGGCTGCAGTACTACGAGCGGGACGAGGCGGCAGTCGAGGCCGCCCGCACCGCCCTGTCCACCCTCCTCCGCTGACACCCCGGAGTACCGAACATGGCCAACCGACGTCCTGCCGACCCCGCTCACGGCGCCGGCAAGGGTTCGCCCCGAGCCGACCGGCGCGCCGCCGACCGCCAGGGCACCCGGCCCAGCCGCCCGGCTGCCAAGGCCCCCGAGTCGGCGCTCGCCCGCACCGTCCGTCGCTGGGGCGTCCCGGCCGTGCTCGCGGTCGCCGTCGTCGTGGCGGCGGGCGTCATCGTGGCCGGCATGACGGCGCCGCCCGCGCCCGTCGCCAACGTGGTCCGGCCGGCGCAGGGTCCCGCGACCGCAGCCGTCACCGTGGCCGAGTACTCCGACTACCAGTGCGACTACTGCGGCCGCTGGGCGCGCCAGGTGGAGGCCAGCTTCAACTCCACGTTCATCACCACGGGCAAGGTCCGCTTCGAGTGGCACGACGACGCCTGGGAAGGCCAGGAGTCCATCGACGCCGCGAACGCCGCCCGCTGCGCCGGCGACCAGGGCAAGTTCTGGGAGATGCACGACCTGTTGTACAACTCCCAGAACGCCACGCCCAACACCGGCGCGTTCACCAAGGACCGCCTCAAGTCACTGGGCGCCACGCTCGGCCTCAACGCCACCGCGTTCAACGCCTGCGTGGATGCCGGGACCTACGACGCCGCGGTCAAGTCGGACACGGCGGCCGCCCAGTCGGCCGGGATCAACGGCACGCCCGCCTTCAGCATCAACGGCACGCCGCTCGAGGGCTACCAGACGCTGGAGCAGATGACCGCCGCCATCGACGCGGCCGCCTCCGCGGCGCCCGCAGCGCCCGCCGCGTCCGCCGCGGCGGCGTCGGCCTCCGCCGCCCCGTGACCCGGCCCCGGGGCCACCGCCCAGGAAGGACCGCCTGATGGTCGAGCTGCTGGTCGCCTTCGTCGGCGGCGTCCTGTCGCTGCTCTCCCCGTGCTCGGCGCTCCTGCTCCCGGCGTTCTTCGCCTACGCGTTCCCCTCCCCTGCCCGCCTGGCGGCCAGGACGGCCATCTTCTACGCGGGGATGCTGACGCTGCTCGTCCCGCTCGGCGTGGGCGCTGGCGCCATCGGCGGCGTCCTGATGGCGCAGCGCGGCACGCTGATGGAGCTCGCGGGGGTGGTGCTGGTGGCCATCGGCGTCCTGCAGTTCGCGAAGGGCGGCTTCGAGCTGACGGGCGTCGGCGGCGGCACCGGGCTCAAGCCCATGACCGCGGAGCGCGCGGCCAGCACCTACGCCCTGGGCCTCGGCTTCGGGCTCGGCGGGTTCTGCGCCGGGCCGATCCTCGGCGGCGTCCTCACCATCGCCGCCTCGTCCGGCGGCGCGCTCTCGGGGGCCGCGCTCCTAGCCGCCTACGCCGCCGGGATGGCGGCCCCGCTGTTCGTGGTGGCCCTCGCGTGGGAGCGGCTCGGCGCGTCTGGCCGGGGTCGGCTCCGCGGGCGAGAGGTGCGGATCCTGGGCATCGAGCGTCACATCACGATCGTGGTCTCGAGCGTGATGTTCGTCGTGCTCGGCCTCGTGTTCATCGTGCTGGAGGGCGCCAACCCCGCGGCCGGCCTCTACAACGCCCTCGGCCTGGCCGACCTGTCGGTGGGGCTCCAGAACGCCCTCCTGGGGGCGACGGCCGGCATGCCGCCGGCGGTCCCGGGCGCCGTGGCTCTGGCGGCGGTCATCGCAGCCGCGCTCGTCATCGTGCGCCGCCGCCGGGCGCGGGCCGCAGGCTAGTCGGCCGCCGCTCCGCGCCGCTGCGAACCTGCGGGCGCCGCCCACCGGCGGCCGCGCCCTTGCTCGACGTGCCGCCGCCCGGGGCGGCGCCCGGCGCCTACGCCCGTGCGTACCGCCGGTCCACGTAGTCCTCGAGCAGCTCAATGAACTCGGCGACGATGCGGTCGCCCCGGAGCGTCCGGTCCAGCCTGCCGTCCACGAACACCGGCGCCACCGGCGCCTCGAACGTGCCGGGCAGCGAGATGCCGATGTCGGCGTGCTTGGACTCGCCGGGCCCGTTGACCACGCAGCCCATGACCGCGACCCGCATGTCCTCGACGCCGGGGTGCGTCTCGCGCCACTCGGGCATCCGAGCCTTGAGGTGCTCGGTGATCTCCTTCGCCATCTCCTGGAAGAACGTGGACGTGGTGCGGCCGCAGCCCGGGCAGGCGGACACCTGGGGCAGGAACGACCGCAACCCCATCGACTGGAGCACCTGCTGGGCGACCTCCACCTCCAGCTCGCGGCCGGCGCCGGGCTCGGGCGTGAGCGAGACGCGGATCGTGTCGCCGACGCCCTCGTTGAGCAGGATCGCGAGCCCGGCCGTGGAGGTGACGATGCCCTTCATTCCCATGCCGGCCTCGGTCAGCCCGAGGTGGAGCGGGTAGTCCGAGCGCGGGGCGAGGCGGCGGTAGGTGTCCACCAGGTCGCGCACGCCCGACACCTTGGCCGAGAGGATGATCCGGTCGTGGCGCAGGCCCACCGACTCCGCCAGGTCCGCCGAGCGCATCGCCGACTCGATCATGGCGTCGATCATCACGTCGCGGGTGTCGCGCGGCGCCGCGGCGCGGGCGTTCGACTCCATCATCGCCGTCAGCAGGTCCTGGTCCAGCGAGCCCCAGTTGACCCCGATCCGGACCGGCTTGTCGTGCTCGACCGCGACCCGGACGATGGTCGTGAAGTTCTCGTCGTGGTGCTTGCCGCCCACGTTGCCCGGGTTGATTCGGTACTTCGCCAGCAGGCGAGCCGTCTCCGGGTACTGAACCAGCAGCTTGTGACCGTTGTAGTGGAAGTCGCCGATGACCGGCACGTCCACGCCCAGGCCGTCGCGGAGCTTGCGCAGCATCTCCGGCACGGCGGCCGCCGCCTGCTCGGTGTTCACGGTGACGCGGACGAGCTGCGAACCGGCGTGGGCCAGCCGCGCGACCTGGATCGCCGTGGCGTCGGGATCCGCGGTGTCGGTGTTGGTCATCGACTGCACCACGATCGGATGCGCGGACCCGACGATCACGCCCCCGACGTCCACCGACACGGTCGGGCGCCGAACCGGGCGCAGGGCCTCGGGCGAGCCCATGTCAGCCTCCCCCGCCGAGGCCGCGGGCGATGTCGAAGAAGGTCACCCAGATGAGGAAGCCGAACAGCGCGAGGAACCCGATGGCGTACGTCGCCTGCTCGGCGCGCTGGCTGATCCGCCGGCCGACGCGGGGGATGGCCTTGAGCACGATCACCAGCATCCGGCCCCCGTCGAGCGGCGGGAACGGCAGCACGTTGACCAGGGCAAGGTTGGCCGACAGGATCCCCGCGACGTAGAGCGTCATGATCGGGCCCTCGCTGCGGAACGTCTGGCCCAGCTCGCCGGCGATGCCGACTGGACCGGACACCGGCGGCGCGGACGTCGGGTGGGTCACGATGGCGCTGCCCAGCTGGCCGAGGGCGCCGACGATCGCGGTGAACCAGTAGCTGGTCTCCTGCCAGCCGATCGAGAGCGACTCGCCGATCGGGCGCCGGCTGGTCTCCGCCAGGACCACCGGCTGGAAGCCCGAGTCCGCCGCCCGAATGCCGAGGGCGCCCTTGCCCGCTGCCACGTCTGCCTTCGAGCGGAGCGTGACGGTATAGGTCGCCGGCGTGCCGTCCGCACGGAGCACGCCCAGCTGGATCGTCTGGCCCGCGTGGTCGTAAAGCTGGGTCACGATGGAGCCGGGTCCGTAGCGGGCGTCGTAGAAGTCGTACATCTGGCCGTTGATCGAGACGATCGTGTCGGTCGCCGCCAGCCCGGCTGCCGCCGCCGGCGAGCCCGGCTCCACGGACGCGAACCGGATGCCGATGTCCGGCGCCCCGACCAGCGCGATGCCGCCGAAGATCGTCACCGCCAGGACGAGGTTCATCGCCACGCCCATGACCAGGATCAGGAGCTTCTTCCACAGGGGCGCCCGACCGAACGAGCGGGGGTCCTCGGCAGCGTCGCCGTCCTCGCCCTCGAGCTTGACGAACCCGCCGATGGGCAGCCAGTTGAGCGTGTACTGCATGCCCGTCGGCCGCGGCATCGCCTCGACGAGCGCCATCCGGTCCGGATCGTCGGCCGCTTCGGCCAGCGCGGCCCCGCGGCGCTGCTCCCAGCGGGCCAGGACATCGGGATCCACGGGCCGCTCGTGGAGCACCCTGGCGCGGGGCGGGAACCCGAAGCCGAACTCGAGCACTCGAACCCCGGACAGGCGCGCCGTGACGAAGTGGCCGGCCTCGTGGAACAGCACCAGGGCGCCCAGGACGACCACGAACAGGACGATCGAGATCAGCGCGTCCAGCACCGCGGTCATGCCGTCACCGGTCCGGCGGCGAACGCCTCGCGCACCGTGCGGTCGAGCGCGACCAGGCCGGCCACGTCGGGCGTCTGGTCGGGCCCCTCGCCGAACCTGCGCACGGCCGCCTCCAGCAGGCGCGGGATGCCGGGGAAGTCCAGCGTCCCGGCGAGGAACCGGGCCACGGCCACCTCGTCCGCGGCGATCAGCGCCGCCGACGCCCGCGAGCCGACCCGGCCTGCCTCGCGGGCGATCCGCAGGGCCGGGAAGCGGGCCTCGTCGGGCGCCCGGAAGTCAAGCCGCGCCGCCGCCACCAGGTCAGGCGGGACGGTGGGCGACGGGAGGCGCTCGGGGTGCGTGAGCGCGTACTGAATGGGGAGCCGCATGTCGGGGGTGCCCAGCTGCGCTTTGAGGGAGCCGTCCACGAACAGGACGGCTGAGTGGACGACGCTCTGCGGGTGAATGACGACGTCGATGGCGTCGTAGGCGACATCGTAGAGCCAGCGCGCCTCGATGACCTCGAGTCCCTTGTTGGCGAGCGTCGCCGAGTCGATCGTGATCTTGGCGCCCATCGACCAGTTCGGGTGCCGCAGCGCCTGCTCGGGCGTGGCCGCGGCGATCTGCTCGGCGGTCGCGTCCCGGAACGGACCGCCGGACGCGGTCAGCACGAGCCGCGCCACCGCGGCCGGGGACTCGCCGGCCAGGCACTGCCAGATCGCGGAGTGCTCGGAGTCGATCGGCCGCAGCCAGGCGAGCGGCGTGGCAAGCGGGTCGCGGGCGTCGGCGGCAGCGCGCTCCGCCGCGCGGGCCGTCGCCTCGGCCATCACCAGGTGCCCGCCGGCGACCAGCGTCTCCTTGTTGGCGGTGGCGACCACCTTGCCGGCGCGCAGCGCGGCCAGCACGGGGCGCAGCGACACGACCCCGCCGGTGCCCACCACCACGATGTCAACGTCGTCGCGGACCACCATCCGCTCCAGGGCGTCCTCGCCACGCCACCGCTCGATGCCGACCGGGAGGTCAAGCCCGGCCGCGTCGTCCGCCAGCGCCACGACGGCGGGCCGCAGGCGACGGGCCTGTCGCTCGAGCTCCGCGCCCTGCCGACCCGTGGCCAGCGCGCGGACGGCGAACCGGCCGGCGTGGGCCCCGAGCACCTCCACGGTCTGCCGGCCGATGCTGCCCGTCGAGCCCAGCAGGGCCACGCCGAGCCGCCGGCCCTCAGCGAACGAGCGCGAGGACATACAGAGCCACCACGGGTCCGGCGAACAGGAACGAGTCGATCCGGTCGAGGATGCCGCCATGTCCCGGGATCAGCGTCCCGGAATCCTTGGCGCCAGCCGCCCGCTTGAGCATCGACTCGGCCAGGTCGCCGGCTTGGGCGGCCAGGCCCAGCAGCGGGCCCAGGGCCACGCCGCCGAGCGGGTTCTGGCCGAGCGCGAGCAGCATCACGCTGGTAACCGCGGTCGTCGCGACGAGGCCGCCGACGACGCCCTCCACGGACTTGCTGGGCGAGATGTGGGTGAGGAACTTGTGGCGGCCGATCTTTCGGCCCACGAGATACGCCCCGGTGTCGAAGCTCCAGACCCCCAGCACCAGCAGCAGGATCCAGCCCTGCGCCGCCGACAGGACGTGGAGGGGGGCGCCCGGGGGAACGCTGGGAGCGGCGTTGGCCAGGTGCAGGACGAACGCGATCAGGCCGACATAGACGGCGCCGAACACCGTGGAGACCCACACGACAAGGCCGTCACGCGGGTCCGGGCGCCCGAACGCTCCGACCCCGGCGAGCACGAAGCCGACGGCCACGAGCAGCAGCCCCTTCTCCGCGCCGGGCGAGAGCGCCGCCTCCAGCACGAGGCCAACCGCAAGCGCCGTCCCGAACAGCGACAGCGCCGGGTAGCCGGCCTGCCTGAGCAGGCGGAACACCTCGCTGCCGCCCAGAAGCGCGACCAGGACGAGCACGGCGGCAATAGCCGGCACGCCGATCACGAGCGCGATCACCAGGGGCGGCACGAGAACGACCGCCGAGAGCGCCCGGGTCCTGAGCACGACCGCTAGCGCCCGAAGCGCCGGGTCCGGCGGGCGAACTCGAGGAGCGCCGCGTCGAACTGGTCCGGCCCGAAGTCGGGCCACAGGCAGTCGGTGAACACAAGCTCGGCGTAGGCACACTGCCAGAGCAGGAAGTTGCTGATGCGCTGCTCGCCGCCGGTGCGGATGAGCAGGTCGGGGTCGGGCTGGCCGGCGGTGTAGAGGGCATCGCTCACGGTGCGCTCGTCCACCGACCCCGGCGGGGTGCCGGCGGCGACGATCCGGCGCACCGCGTCCACGATCTCGGTGCGTCCCCCGTAGTTCCAGGCGATGTTGAGGTGGAGCCGCGAGCCCGCCGCCGTTCGCCCGACGGCCTCGTCGATGGAGGCGCGGGTGTCGCCCGGCAGCTCGTCGAGCCGGCCCAGCACCTGGACGCGGACCCCTTGGGCCCGGAGCTCATCGGTCTCGTTCGCGATCGCGCGGCCGAGCAGGTCGAACAGGCCGTTGACCTCCTCGTCGGAGCGGGCCCAGTTCTCGCGGCTGAACGCGTACAGCGTTAGCATCGGCACCCCGCGCCGAACCGCGTGCTCCAGGGCGCGGCGAACGCTCTCCACGCCGGCCGCGTGGCCCTCGAATTCGGTCAGCCCCCGGGCGCGCGCCCAGCGCCGGTTCCCGTCCATGGTGATCGCGATGTGGCGCGGGAGCTCCTCGGGCTGCAGGAGGTCCGCGGCGGCAGCGTCAGCGTCGGCGACCGGCCCCGCGGCCCCGTGGGCGAGCGGCGGCGCGTCGGTCGGGCGCGGAATGGGGCGATCGAGCGGCGCCTGGGCCACTAGACCTCGAGGACCTCCTGCTCCTTGATGCCGCCGAGGCGATCGACGTCCGCGACCACGCGATCCGTCAGCTTCTGGAGCTGCTCCTGCTGCCGACGGGACTCGTCCGCGCCGAGCGTGCCGTCACGCTCCTCCTTCTTGAGGGCGTCGGCGGCATCGCGCCGGAGATTGCGGATCTCCACGCGGGCCTCTTCCATCCGCTTGTGGACGCTCTTCACGATGTCCTTGCGACGCTCCTCGGTGAGCGCCGGGATGTTCAGCCGCACGACCGTTCCGTCCACGTTCGGCATCAGGCCGATGTCGGACTTCATGATCGCCTTCTCGATGGCGCCCAGAACACCACGGTCCCACGGCTGGATGACGATTTGATGAGCCTCGGGCACGCTGATCGAGGCCAGCTGGTTGAGCGGCGTGGGCGTGCCGTAGTACTCCACGTGGAGCCGCTCGACGAGGGCCGTGGAGGCCCGGCCGGTGCGGAGCCCGGCAAAATCGCGCTCCATGGCCTCGACCGCTCGAACCATCTTGTGCTCGGTCGCGGCAAGGGTCTCGGTGGTCATCCGGGCATACCTCCGGTTTCGCCGGCAATGAGCGTCCCGACGGGCTCGCCGCGGGCAACCCTCGTGATGTTCTCCGGCTGGTTGAGGTCGAACACGACGATCGGCAGGTCGTTCTCCTGGCAGAGCGAGACCGCGGCCGCGTCGAGGACCTTGAGCTGGTCACGCAGGACGTCAAGGTAGCCGAGCCGCTCGTAGCGGGTGGCCGTCGGCACCTGCATCGGGTCCGCGTCGTACACGCCGTCCACCTTGGTGGCCTTGAGCAGGACCGCTGCGTCGATCTCCACGGCGCGCAGGGCCGCCGCGGTGTCGGTGGTGAAGTAGGGATTGCCGGTGCCGGCCACGAACACCACCACGCGACCCTTCTCGAGGTGGCGCACGGCACGCCGCCGAATGTACGGCTCCGCGATCTCGTTCATCGCGATGGCCGACATCACCCGCACCGGGATGCCCACGCGCTCGATGGCGTCCTGGAGGGCGAGGCCGTTCATCACGGTCGCCAGCATGCCGATGTAGTCGCCGGTGGCGCGGTCCATGCCGCGTGCCGCCGCGGCCATGCCGCGGAAGATGTTGCCGCCGCCGACGACAATGCCCACCTCGACGCCCATCGCGCAGACCTCGGCGACCTGCTTGGCGATGAACGCGCAGAACGCGGGGTCCACGCCGTACTGGCGCTCGCCGAGCAGGGCCTCGCCCGACAGCTTGAGCAGGATCCGGCCGTAGCGGAGCGCGCCGGAGGCGGGGGCCGTCGCCGGCCCCGCGTCCCCGCCGACCTCGCGACCGGGCTTGGTCACATCTCCTCCCCGAGCGCGAACCGGACGAAGCGGCGGACGCGAATGTTCTCGCCGATGGTCGCGATCCGCTGGGTCACCAGTTCGCGCACGGTCCGGTCCTCGTCACGGAAGGGCTGCTCCAGGAGGCAGACCTCCTTGTACCACTTGGCGAGCTGGCCATCGACGATCTTCTCGCGAATGGCCTCGGGCTTGCTCTGGACGGCCTCGTCGGCGAGCAGGGCCGCCTTCTTGGCCTCGATCTCGGCCGCCGGGATGCGGTCCACGTCCACGTACAGCGGCGCCAGGCCGGCCACCTGCATGGCGAGGTCCCGGACGAGCTTCTGGAACTCGTCGGTGCGGGCGACGAAGTCCGTCTCGCAGTTGACCTCGATCAGCACGCCGACCCTGCCGCCGGTGTGGATGTAGCTGGACACGATGCCCTCGCGAGCGTCGCGCCCGGCCTTCTTCGCCGCCGCCGCGAGGCCGCGCTCGCGCAGGATGCCGACGGCCTTCTCCATGTCACCGCCCGTCTCCTCGAGCGCGCGCTTGCAGTCCATCATGCCCGCGCCGGTGCGCTCGCGAAGCTCCTTGACGGCCTCGGCCGTGATTGCCATGGGGTGATGCTCCTGTGGTGCTGGTTGGCGGACGCCGGACGGCCGCGGCTTGGTGCGCCGGCGTCGGCCCCCGCGGGCTGGCTGGTCGGGCGAGCGCGGGCGCTCGCCCGAGGCGTCCTACTCGGCGGGTGCCGCAGGCGCGGCGGGTGCCGCAGGCGCGGCCGGCGCACCCGGCAGGAGGTCGTCGTCCTCCGGATCGAAGGACAGCGTGCCGCCGGCCGCCAGCTGGGCGACCAGGTCCGCCGCGGCGCTCTCGTCGAACTCCGGCTCCTCGCGCTGAGCGGCCTCGACCGGCTCCGGCTCGGCGGCCGCGTGCGCCGCGCGCAGGCGGGCGCCCTCGATGGCCGCGTCCGCGACCAGCTGGCAGAGCAGCCGGATCGAGCGGATCGCGTCGTCGTTGGCCGGGATGATGAAGTCGAGCTCGTCCGGGTCCACGTTGGTGTCGCCCGTGCCCACGACCGGGATCTCGAGCTTGTTCGCCTCGGTCACGGCGATGCGCTCGCGATGCGGGTCGACGATGAAGATCGCGCCGGGGGCGCGCTTCATCTTGCGGATGCCGCCGAGCGTCGCCTGAAGCTTCTGGAGCTCCTCCAGGTGCTTGGCGGCCTCCTTCTTCGTCATCCGGTCGAAGTCGCCAGCCATCTGGCGCGCCTCGAGCTGGTCCATCAGGCCGATGCGCTTCTTGATGGTCACGAAGTTGGTGAGCATGCCGCCCAGCCAGCGCTTGGTGACGTACGGCTGGCCGGCGCGGATCGCCTCCTGCATCACCGGCTCCTGCGCCTGCTTCTTGGTGCCGACGAAGAGGACGCTCTCACCGCGGGCGACGGTCTCGGTGACGTACGCGAGCGCCACGTCGAGACGCTTGACCGTCTGCGCCAGATCGATGATGTGGATGCCGTTGCGCTCCGCGAAGATGAAGGGCTTCATCTTCGGGTTCCAGCGCCGGGTCTGGTGTCCGAAATGGACGCCGGCCTCAAGCAGCTGGCGCATCGAGACAGTGGGCACGCGTGACCTCCTGCGGTTCCTGACCTCCGCGGACCGCCTGCGGGGACCGGGCCAGGATCCGTCCCTGGCCGCGGCACCGTCCCGCCAGGGAACCGTCCGCGTGTGGGCTCCGCCCGGCGCGCCGGGCGGGCGTCAACGATCGCCGTGGCCTGCCACGGCGGGCGGGAGTGTAGCACAGGGGGCGCCCGGGCCCGGGCGAACGTCCCCGCCGGCAGGGGGCCAGGCGCCGCCCGGGGCGGCCACGCCGAGCCCGGGCGCGCGGGTCGCGGCGCGGCTGTGCGGTCACAGCTCGATCCCGCGATGATGCCGCACGGAGAGCCTGCCGTCCGGCCCCGAATCGATGGCGATCAGGTCGACGCGCACCGGCAGCGGAGGCAGGCCCGTCCCATCGGGGAGCGCCGCGCGCATCGCCACCTCGCCCGCGGCATGGCGCAGTGCCGCGCGCTTCCGCCTGTCGAGGGTCTCCTCCGGGAGACCGAAATCGCGGCGGCCGCGCCGGCGCACCTCAACCACGACCAGCGTCGGCCGGTCCGCGGGGTCCACGGCCAGGATGTCCACCTCGGCGCGGCCGAGGCGGAGGTTCCGGGCGAGGATCCGCCAGCCCAGCGCCTCCAGGCGGGCCGTCGCCAGCCGCTCGCCGTCATCGCCAAGGCGCTGGGCCGGGGTCGATCGCGCGCGTTCCACGGAGGGATGGTGCCCGCGACCGCTCACCCACGGCTTATCGGGGCTGGGCCTCGCCGAGTTCGAGATCGAGTTCGAGCGCGGCATCCGCCAGGTCCGCGCCCGCAGGGTCTTCGAGCGTCGCGGCAGCGGCGTCCGCGCCGGCCTCGGCGTCCGCTCCGCCGAACAGAGCCAGCTGGTCGCCGGCCACCAGCGCCTGGATCGCCAGCCAGCTCCGGCGGTGATGCGGCGTCAGGCCGTGGGCTCGGATGGCCTCGCGGTGCTCGAGGGTGGCGTAGCCGGCATTCCGCTCCCAGCCGTACTGCGGGTAGCGGGCCGCGAGCCTGGCCATCATCCGGTCGCGGACCGTCTTGGCGACCACCGATGCGCAGGCGATGGAGTAGACGAGCGCGTCCCCGTCCACGATCGCCGTGTACGGGCCCACCTGCTCCTCGAACTCGGCGATGCGGAGGCCGTCGACCAGGACGTGATCGTGGCCGCCGAGGCGGGCGATCGCGCGGCGCATCGCGAGGTGCGTCGCGTGGTAGATGTTGAGCCGCTCGATGTCGGCCACCGACGCGGCGCCCACGCCCACCGCGACGGCGCGCCGCCGGATGATCGGCGCGAGCCGCTCTCGCTGGGCGGCGGACAGCGTCTTGGAGTCGCGCACGCCCGGGATGCGCCGGCAGTTGACCGGCATGATGACGGCCGCCGCCACGACGGCACCGCTGGTCGGGGCGACGCCCACCTCGTCCACACCGGCGACCCGCGCCTGACCCGCCTGCCACAGCGGGCGTTCGAAGCGCAGGGTGGGCACGATCGGGGCCATCAGGTCCCCAGCGTAGCGCCGGTCGGCGATCGGCTGCACACTCCCCGCATGCAGCGGCCCTTCGCCCAGGTTGACGTGTTCACCACCGCGCCCGGCCTCGGCAACCCGCTGGCCGTGGTGCTCGACGCCGCCGGGCTCGCCGCGTCGGAGATGCAGCGCTTCGCGCGCTGGACGAACCTGTCCGAGACATCCTTCGTCGTCCCGACCGACGACCCCGACGCCGACTATGCCGTCCGGATCTTCACGCCCGACGCCGAACTGCCCTTCGCCGGCCACCCGACCCTCGGGACGTGCCACGCCTGGCTCGAGGCGGGCGGGCGGCCGCGGGACCCTGCCCGCATCGTCCAGGCCTGCCCTGCCGGGCTGATCGAGATCCGGAGGCAGGGCGGCGGGCTCGCGTTCGCCGCTCCCCCGCTCCGCCGCTCGGGGCAGGTGGACGAGGCGGACCTCACGGCGATCGCGGCCGGGCTCAACCTCGCCCGCGCCGACATCCTCGACGCAGCCTGGGCCGACAACGGGCCCGGCTGGGTGGCCGTGCTGCTCCGAGACGCCGACGCCGTGCTCGCGGTGCAGCCCGGTGCCGTGCCGCTCGACGTGGGGCTTGTGGGGTTCTACCCGCCGGCCTCCCGAGCGGCGGTCGAGCTGCGCGCGCTGTACCCCCAGGGCGGCCTGACCGTTGAGGACCCCGTCACCGGCAGCCTCAACGCCTCGGTGGCGGGCTGGCTGCTCGGGACCGGGCGCATCGCGGCCCCGTACGTCGCCAGTCAGGGGCTGGCCATCGGCCGAGCCGGGCGCGTCGAGGTCACCCAGGACGACGACGGGCGCGTCTTCGTCGGCGGCCGGACGATCACCGTGGTGCGCGGCACGGTGGACCTGTAGCGGCGGGTCCCGCAGCCGCCCGGCCGCGGGACACGGCCCCGGGAATCGGACGGCCCCCGGACAAGGCCGGGGGCCGGTTGGAGCGGCGACGCCGGGGCGCGGCCCGGCGGGCGGCTAGCGGCGCTCGCGGAGCGTGGTGGCGGCCTTGCCGACGCGGTTGCGCAGGAAGTACAGCTTGGCCCGCCGGACCTGGCCGTGGCGGACGACCTCGACCTTCTCGATCCGAGGGCTGTGGAGCTTGAACGTGCGCTCGACGCCGACGCCCGAGGCGATGCGGCGGACGGTGATCGACGAGGCGACCCCGGCATTGCGCATCCGCATCACGAGGCCCTCGAAGATCTGGACGCGCTCGCGATTGCCCTCCACGACCTTCGCGGACACCTTGACGGTGTCGCCCGGGACGATGACGGGCAGGTCAGCCCGCAACTGGTCGGCCACGATCTCGTTGAGCACGTTCACGGTGAGCAGTCCTTGTATCGGTCGTCGGCAGCGGCGCTGCGGGTTTCAGATGCTGGGGCGGCGCGCCGCGGAGGGCATGGCCGACGGCGGAGGATAGCATGCCCCGGGCGGAGGTGTCAGCCGGCGCGGCCTTCCGGCACGGCCGTCTCGGCCTCCGCGCGGACCTCGGCGAGCAGCCGCGCCTCCTCCCGGCCCAGCGACCGCCCCTCCAGGAGGTCTGGCCGTCGCTGAAGCGTGCGCCGCAGCGACTCGCGCAGTCGCCACCGCCGCACCTGCTCGTGGTGGCCCGAGACGAGCACCGGCGGCACGACCGTCCCGTCGAACTCGGCAGGTCGCGTGTACTGCGGGTACTCGAGCAGCCCGGCGGAGAACGACTCCTCCGCGGTGGAGGCGGCATCGATGGCGCCGGGCAGCAGGCGGATCACCGCATCCACGATCACCAGCGCCGCCAGTTCCCCGCCCGTCAGCACGTAGTCGCCGATCGAGAGCTCGCGGTCGCACAGCGCGCGTACGCGCTCGTCCACGCCCTCGTACCTCGGGCACAGGAAGACCAAGTGCGGGGTCCCGGCCAGCGCCTGCGCAACCGGCTGGCGGAAGACCTCGCCCGCCGGGTCGAGCAGGATGACGGTGGACTCCGGCCGGCGCAACTCACCCAGCGCCGCGGCCACCACGTCCACGCGCAGGACCATGCCCGCTCCGCCGCCGTAGGTGTAGTCGTCCACGGTGCGGTGACGGCCCAACCCCCACTGGCGCAGGTCGTGGACGCGCACGGTGGCCAGGCCCTGATCCTGGATCCGCGCCGGGATGCTCTCCGCCAGCGGCCCCGCCACCATCGGCGGGAAGAGCGTCAGGACGTCGATCTCGAGCGGCATCAGGCGTCCGGGACGGGCGGCGTCGCGCTGGGCGGCTCGCCCGGGTCTGACGACGCGGCAGCCGCGGGTTCGGAGGCGGTCGGCGGCGGCTCGGGACCGCGGTCCGACCCCCCCGGCGGCACCGCGTCGGGCGCAGGGGCCCCGGGCCTCCGCCGCGGCTGCTTGCGCGGTCGGCGGTCGCGCGGACGGACATAGTCCTCGTCGTCAACCGGCCGGGCGTCGAGGGCGAGGCTGTCGAGGTCCACGACCATGACGCCCCGCTCGGGCGCCAGCTCCGCGACGACCCCGCGCACGCCGGGCACGTCGAACTCGCCGCGCGGCCCGCGCACGACGAACACCTCGGCGCCGCCCGCCCGATAGATGTCCACGATCTCGCCCAGCGGCTCGCCGGCCGTCGAGGTCGCGGCCAGGCCCACGAGCTCGTGCCAGAACCACCGTCCCGGCTCGCGCGGCTCGCCCGGGTCCTCGATCTCGAGGTACCGGTCCCGGAGGCGCTCCTCCGCGAGCGTGCGGTCGCCGATCTCCCGGAAGCGCAGCCACCAGCCGCGCCCGTCGGCGACCGGCACGGCCTCGGCCACGGTCAGGCGCTCGTCCGTCCCCTCCGGGAACAGCCGGGCACCGGCGCGGAAGCGATCCTCCGGGTGGTCCGTGAGGAGCTCGACACGCACCTGGCCGCGCAGGCCGCGGAACCCGCGGACGAGCGCGACCGTGAGGCGCGGCGGGCGCCCGTCGCGCGGCGAGTCCTCGCCGCGCGACGCGGTTCGGGGAGCCAACGGCCCCCTCAGACGATCTCGAGGCTGACCGCCTCGCCCGAGCGGGCGGACGTCACCTTCAGAAGGGTGCGGAGCGCCTTGGCGACGCTCCCGTTGCGCCCGATGACCTTGCCCATGTCGGCTTCGGCCACGTGCAACTCGATGATGGTGCCGTCCTCGGCGTTGACGGTCTCGACACGCACGGCGTCCACGTCGTCGACCAGCGACTTCGCGACGTACTCGACCAGATCTGCGGCGGCCATCGCCGGGCCTACTTGAAGCTCGGCGTGACGCCGGCCTGCTTGAGCAGGCGCTTGACCGTGTCCGACGGCTGGGCGCCCTTGGCCAGCCAGTCCTTGGCCTTGGCCTCGTCGATCACGAGCTCGATCGGCTCGGTGCGGGGGTTGTAGTGGCCGATCGTGTCGATCGCCCGGCCGTCGCGGGCGCTGCGGGCGTCGGCGACGACGAGGCGGTAGGTCGGCTGCTTGGTCGCCCCGACGCGGGTGAGGCGGATGCGAACTGACATGTGGGTGCGGTGCTCCTTGCTGGTGCGGGCCCGGGGCGGGCCCGCCGGTGGCTGGGCCTCGACGGCAACGACTAGTGCTTGATGGACAGGATGACGGTGCCCCGGCTGAGGCCGTTGTCGGCGACGCTGGTGCTGATCAGGGCGTCAGCGGGGATGAGGTAGGGCCGGACGTCGGCGTCGTACTTCGCGCGCTCGGTCGCGGGCATCGCGCTCTCGGCCAGGTCGCGCACGGCGGCGAGGTCCACCCAGGTCAGGCCCGTCGTCATCGCGCCCGCCGTCCCCAGCAGCGCGCTGAACCGCGCGCTCGTGGCCAGCGAGCCGCCCCCCTGCGACGCGTCGATGACGGCCTTGGCGAAGGACGGGTCGGGCGTCAGGACGACGACCTTGTCCGTGACCGCGTAGGCGAGCTTGAGGTCCGACGGCACTGTGGCCCCGCCGAGGCGTCCGCCGAGCGCGGATTCGGCCAGGGGCGCCAGCGCCGAGAGATCGATGGTCGTGATGGTCTCGCCCCTGTACGACTCGTCGCCGATGGCGAGCCCGGAGGACGCGCCCGTGAGGACGAGCAGGCTGCGGAGCTGCGTGAACAGGTGCTTGGCGGCCGAGGCGTCCGCGGGCCGGATCAGGATGCCGCCCGAGACGCCGGAACCGGTCCGCGTGATCGCGATGCCGGCGTCGCCGATCCAGCCCACCACCTGGTCCCAGCCGCCCGCGAGGCCGATGGCGTCGTCGAGCTGCTTGAGCGACGGGGCGAGCGCGGGATCGGCCGCCACCTTCGCCCGGAGCGCGGTGAGGGCCGCGCCCACGTCGTGGGCGTCAAGCAGCGCGATCGTGTCGGGCGGGGCCACCGAGGCGAGATCCGACGCGCGGTTGGCGGCTGACGAGCCGTCAGACGCGGGGCCGACGGTGTCCAGCACCAGGTTGCCCCCGGCCGCCCTGAGGTCCCCGGCGACCCACTCGGGGAGCATCCCTGCCAGGAGGCCGGCCGCCGCGTCGGGGACGGCGTCCGCGCCCGTTGCGGGAAGCGCGGCCAGCTCCGCGCTGGCGGCGGCCCGCACGGCTGCGTAGAGGAAACCCACGTGATCGCCCGAGACCGCGGCGACGGCCTTGCCGAAGTTCGGCGTGGAGGCCAGGCCGCCGGTGCCCCCGGTCGCGATGGCCAGCCGGACGGAGTCCAGGTCGCCCGCGAGGAGGACGCGGTCCCCGACCACCGCCCACGCAGCATTCTGAGCGCCCACGGCGGGGGCGGCGGCTCCGACCAGATGGACCGCGACGCCACCGCAGGTCAGGTCGGTTGCGGCGGCACCCTCGCCGGCCAGGACCGAGCCGACCCAGGCGCCCGCCTTCTGGCTGTCCGTGACGCTCGCGAGCACCAGGGCGCGGGGCGACACCGCCATCCCGCCGAGGCTCAGGCTGTCCGGCGTCGCGGTGGCGGCCGGTCCGCCCGTGCAGGCGGGAAGCGATGCGAGGTCGCCCGGCGTCGGGACCGGCGCGGCCGCGCCCGCGCCCGACTTGCCGCTCGTGCTCAGGATGGCCTGGGGCCCCTCGGCCACGGCGAGCTGCCCGCCGAACCAGGGCGCGATCTCGGTCTGATAGTCGTGCTTGCCGCTCGTGGCGGCCTTGACGACCCGGTCGAGCACCTCGCCCAGCTTGGAGCCGAGCGAGGCCTGGTCAGCGAAGCCCGGGAACGCCGACAGCGTGTTCGCCACCTCCGCGCGCTGGCTGCCGGGAAGGTCCAGGCGCACCTCGGCGTAGAGGACCGTGTCGGCCGGCACATAGCCCAGCACCGCCGACGTGGCGGCCGTGGACCCGGTCAGCAGCAGCGTGGCGCCGACCCCGGCGACCACCACCAGGACGACGACGACGAGGGCCGCCACCCACCGGAACGGGTGGCGCGCCCGGGGCGCGCCGGCGACTGGCCCGACCGCCACGCCGGCCCAGCCGGGCGCGGCTGGCGCGCCCTGGGCCGGCGACGACCACTCGCCCGACGGCGCCGACGGAACGCCCGGGGTTCCGGGCTGGGGCGGCGGCGCGGACGGCTGCATGGGACCCTGGTCGGTCATGGCGTCCTCCCCGGCGGCGTCAGCGACGCCCGAGCATCTGGCCCATCGCGGCACGGCGGCCGCCCGGGCCCTGCAGCTGCTTCATCAGCTTCTGCATCTCGGAGAACTGCTTGATGAGCCGGTTCACCTCGGGCAGGGACGTCCCCGAGCCCTTGGCGATCCGGCGCCGTCGCGATGCGTTCAGGACCGACGGATCCCGCCGCTCGCGCTTGGTCATCGACAGGATGATGGCCTCGGTGCGCTTCATGTCGCCGCGGTCAACGGCCGCCTGCGCCTCCTTGGCCATCCCGCCGAGGCCCGGGATCATGGACACGATCTGGCCCATCGGGCCCATCTTCTTCATCTGCTGCATCGAGTCCAGCATGTCCTCGAGCGTGAAGGCGGCCTTGCGGACCTTCTCCTCGAGCTTGGCCGTCTGCTTCTCGTCAAAGGCCTCCTGGGCCCGCTCGACGAGGGTGAGGATGTCGCCCATGCCCAGGATGCGGCCGGCCAGCCGGTCCGGGTAGAACACCTCGAGCGCGTCGGTCTTCTCGCCCGTGCCCAGGAACTTCACGGGGATCCCGGTGACCGCGCCGATCGAGAGGGCCGCGCCGCCGCGGGCGTCGCCGTCGATCTTGGTCATGACCAGTCCGGTGATGCTCACGGCGCCCGCGAACCCCTGGGCGACGTTGACCGCTTCCTGGCCGGTCATCGCGTCCACGACGAGCAGCGTCTCGACCGGGCTGGTCGCCTCCTCGATGGCGCGGATCTCCGCCATCAGGGCGTCGTCGATGGTGAGGCGACCCGCGGTGTCGATGATCACCACGTCGCGGCCGATGCGCTTGGCGTGCGCGATGCCCTCGCGGGCGATGTCCACCGTGGGCGTGCCGACCGGCGCTCGGTACACGGCGATGCCCAGGCTCTTGCCCAGCGTCTCGAGCTGGTCCGCGGCGGCCGGGCGGTACGGGTCCGCGGCGACCAGCAGCGGGTGCCGGCCGAGCTTGACGATGTGCTTCGCGAGCTTGGCGGCCGTGGTCGTCTTGCCCGAGCCCTGGAGGCCGACGAGGGCGACCACCCCGGGGTTGCCGACGAGCCGGAACGTGCGGTCGCCCGCCGAGAGGAGCGCGGTGAGCTCCTCGTGGACGATCTTGACCACCTGCTGGCCCGCCGTGAGGCTGTCGAGGATCTCCGCGCCGACCGCCCGCTCACGGACGCGCGCCACGAAGTCCTTGACGACCTTGAAGTTGACGTCCGCCTCGAGCAGCGCGAGCCGGACCTCGCGCATCGCCGCGTCCACGTCCGCCTCGGACACGCGACCCCGGCCGGTCAGACCGGCGAGAGTCTTGCGGAGGCGATCGCTCAGGCTGTCGAACATGCGCGGACGGCGACCCTTGTGTCGGTTAGGTGGCAAGCCGCACGACAGGCGCCATGCGGGCGGTGCGCGGGTTCTGGCGACACCGTGACGGCGGGAGTGTACGGCATCGGGTGCCGGACGACCACGGCCCGGCCGGCGGCGTGCCCAGCCGCAGGCCTCATCGGCGACCGCGACCGGACCGCCGCCCCCGTGCGGACGCCGCCCTAGACGTCCCCCTCCCCTGCTCGGTCCGCCGCCGCCAGCAGGTCCGCGAGCACGTCCCCGAAGCCGGCGCCGGCGTCGTCGCGCAGGTCGAGCCGGGTGCGCAGGGCGGCGGCCG
>JAJXTS010000155.1 GCA_021783595.1 Chloroflexota bacterium
AGGCGGCAGCGCGGGCACCGGGGCCGCGAGCCCACTGGCAGGGGCCCGGGACGCGGCCGCCCGGGGTGTCGGCCCAACCGCGCCGCACCCCCCAGCGACGAGGGCCGCGGCCACCGCGATGGCCGGCAGGCGCCTCCGCCGGCTCATCGGTCGGCGGTGTCCAGCCAGATCGTGAACGGGCCGTCGTTGACGAGCTCGACCGCCATCTCCGCCCCGAACTCGCCCAGCGCGGTCCGCACGCCCTGCGCCTCGATGCCGGCCGCGACCCGCCGCCACAGGCCGATCGCGACGTCCGGCGGCGCGGCGTCCGTGAACCCCGGGCGCCGGCCGCGACGGGTGTCGGCGTAGAGCGTGAACTGGCTGACCACCAGGGCCTCGCCGCCCACGTCGAGGATCGAGCGGTTCGTCCGGCCCTCGTCGTCCTCGAAGATGCGCAGCTCGCACACCCGTCGCGCGAGCGCGTCGGCCGTCGTCACGTCGTCGCCGTGGCCCACGCCGAGCAGCACCAGCAGGCCGGGCCCGATCGAGCCGACCGACCGCTCCCCCACCCTGACCTCGGCGCGGGTGACCCGCTGGAGGAGCGCCCGCACGCCGCGCTACCGGAGCGTCGCGGCACGCGCCGCGCTGGCGATCTCGCGGATGCGGGCGACCTCGGCCGCCATGTCGTCGGCTCGGTACAGCGCCGAGCCGGACACGATGACGTCGGTCCCGCCGCGGCCGATCACGTGAGCCGTGGCGGATCGCCCCCCGCCGTCCACCTGCACCTCGTGAGCGCCGTCCGCCGCCAGCCACGCGCGCGCCGCCAGCAGCTTGGCGTCCGCCACGTCGGACATGAACCGCTGGCCGCCGAAGCCCGGCTCGACGGTCATGACGAGCACGATGTCGAGCAGGTCGCGGTAGGCGTCCAGCGCGGTGAGCGGCGTCCCGGGCTTCACCGACAGGCCGGCCGCCCGCCCCGCCTCGCGGATCCGCGCGAGCGCCGGCGCGATCTGCGGCTCCGCCACCTCCACGTGGAACGTGATCGAGTCGCAGCCCGCGTCGAGGAACTGCTCGGTCCAGCGGCCCGGCTCGGCGATCATGAGGTGGGCGTCGAACGGGAGCGCCGTGACCCGACGCAGGGCCGCGATCGTCTTCCAGCCGAACGTCAGGTTGGGCACGAAGTGGCCGTCCATCACGTCGAGGTGGACGCGGTCCGCGCCCGCGGCCTCAGCCCGGCGGACCTCATCGCCCAGCGCAGCGAGGTCCGCGTCCAGGATGCTGGCGGCCACGAGGACGTGCGGGCGGCGCCCCGGCCGGTGGCCCCGGTCGGCCGCGTCGGCAATCTCGGACCCCGCCCGCGCGGTCACGACCCCTCCTCGCCGCCAGCGGGCTCCGGTGCCGGCTCCTGGCTCCGCTCGCCGCGGAGGGCGGCCGCGGACTGCGCCACGATCCGCTCGCGCCGCCGCTGCACCACGGCCGGGGCGGGACGACCCGCGTGCTCGGCGGCCAGCTGACCGCAGGCCGCGCCGACCTCGGTGCCGCGGTTGAACCGGATCGTGGTGGCGACGCCGGCCGCGCGCAGGCGGTCCGCGAACCGCTCGACCACCGGCAGCGGGGATCCGGTCCAGGGGGTGTGCGCAACCTGGTTCATGGGAATCAGGTTCACGTGCGCCAGATCGCCGCGCAGCAGCTCGGCCAGGGCGTCGGCGTCGGCGTCGGTGTCGTTGATGGCGTCGATCATCGTGAGCTCGTACGTCACCCGCCGACCCGTCGCCGCGGCGTACTCGCGGGCGGCGGCCACGACCTCCTCCACGGGCCAGCGCCGGTTGAGCGGCACCAGCACGTCGCGCAGGGCGTTGCGGGCGGCGTGGAGCGAGATCGCCAGCGTGATCTGCGGCGCCAGGGCGGTGAGCCGCCGGATGCCGGGCACGACACCCGACGTGCTGACGGTGATGTGCCGGGCGCCGAGGCCGAAGCGGGCGGGGTCCCTGAGGGCCTCGATCGCGCCCAGCACGCGGTCCAGGTTCATCAGCGGCTCGCCCATGCCCATGAACACGACGTGGGTCAGGTGCCTGCCGTCGGCGGCCAGGCGGCGCTGGGCGTGGCGGACCTGGTCCACGATCTCGGCCGTCTCCAGGTCGCGCTCCATGCCCAGCTCGCCCGTGGCGCAGAACGGGCAGCCCACCGCGCACCCGGCCTGCGAGCTGACGCACAGCGAGTGCCGCTCGCGGGATTCCGTGCGCGCCGGGTAGTGCATCAGCACCGACTCCACGAGCAGCCCGTCCGACAGGCGGTGCACGCCCTTCTCGGTCAGCCCGCCGTCGGCAAGGCGGACCTCGGCCTCGCCCGCGGTGTCGAAGCGGAACGCCTCCTCGAGCTGGTCTCGCACGGCGGCGGGCAGGGTGCGCACCTCTCCGAACGACGCCTGCCGCCCGCGCCACACGGCGTCGAGCACCTGGCGGGCGCGGTAGGCGGGCAGGCCGTGCTCGCCCGCCCACGCCACGGCCTCGTCCGGCGTCAGCCCGGAGATCCCGGGACGGGGGTCGCGAGGGCGCGTGGCGGACGGAGCCGGCCGGAGGCCGAAGAACGGGGCGAGGTCAGCAATCGGGACGGTCATCGCCGCCGATTCTGGCACGGACGGCGGGAACGGGCCGCGCCGATCCCGCGGGGCCTCGCGCGCGAGGGCCCCACGAGGCGACTGCGTCAGGGCGTGGCGGCTCGACGGCCGCGCAGCCAGTCCGAGCCAGCCATCGGGCGCCTGCCGGGCGGCGTGACCCGCTCGAGGACGAGCCGCCCGGACACCGTCGCGAGCGCGGGCTCGCCGGCCTCGCGGACCAGGGTTCCCGGTGCGTCGCCCGGAGCCGTGGCGGCCACGCGGGCCGCGCCCACCACGAGGCGCCCGCCGTCGATCTCGGCATAGGTGCCGGGCCACGGCTGGTGGGCACGGACGAGCCGCTCGAGCTCGGCGGCGGGCCGCCGCGGGTCGAGACGACCGTCGGCCCGGCGCAGGGGGCGGGTCAGCGAGGCGCCGTCGGACGCCTGCGGACGCTCGGGCAGCGCCCCGTCAAGCCAGCCGCCCAGCGACCGGCAGAGGAGATCCGCCGCCACGTCGGCCAGCCGGGCCTCCAGCTCCGGCGCTGTCTCGTCCCCGGCCAGCGGGACGCGCACCCGCGCCACCAGCGGGCCGGTGTCCAGGCCTGCGTCCATGCGCATCAGACTGACCGCGGTCTCGCGATCGCCCGCGGCGATCGTCGCGGGGACGGGCGACGCGCCCCGGTAGCGCGGCAGCGCCGACGGGTGGAGGTTCAGCGCCCCGTGGGGCAGGTCGAGCAGCGCGGGCGGCACGAGCTGGCCGTAGTCGGCGAGGACTGCGAGCGCGGGCGCGAGCGCCAGCACCGACGCCACGGACTCGGCGGCCCTCAGGCGCTCCGGCGCCAGGACGGGACCCAGGCCCAGCTCGGCCGCCAGCGCCGCGATCGGGGTGGGCGTCGGGACGGCATGGCGGCCGACAGGCCTGGCCGGCGCGGTCACGACCCCGACGAGCGCGATCCTCGGGTGGGCTGCCAGGCATCGCAGCGCGGGGACGCCGAACGACCCGGACCCGAGGAAGACCGTCCGGACGCGCTCGCCCGCCGGCCGCCCGCTCACGCGAGCGCGCGGGTGGCCCTTCGGACCCGCGCCCGCGGCCTGGCACCCGCCTCGGCGTCTTCGTCGGCCGCGTCGTCCGCCGCGTCGCCGTCGTCGCCGCGGCCAGCCGCGATCAGCTCGTCCAGCGAATCGAGGTAGTCGATGTAGAGCTTGCCGTCGAGATGGTCCAGCTCGTGCTGGAGGGCGCGGCCGAGGAGACCGGCGCCGGCCACCTTGAACTTCTTGCCGCGCCGGTCCTGCGCCACCACCCAGACCCTCTCCTTGCGGGTGACGTAGGCGACGTAGCCCGGGATGGACAGACAGCCCTCCAGGTCGCGGTCCGTCCCGTCCGAGCGGACGATCATCGGGTTGACGAGCTCGTAGAGGCGGTCCTCCACCTCCACCACGCAGCATCGGACCGGCTCGCCGAACTGCGGCGCCGCGAGGCCCACGCCGGGCGCCGCCCGCATCGTGGCGGTCAGGTCGTCGAGCAGCTCGTGGAGGACCTTGCCGAAGCTGTCCACGGTCTCGCCCCTGAGGCGCAGACGCGGGTCGCCGAGCTGGATGATGGGGCGAACGGAACTCATGGCGCGAGTATAGGCAACGGGGCATTCCGCCCCGTCGCCGGGCCCGGGAGCGCGGCCCCAGCGTCTTGGGGCCGTCGGCAAGGCGCGAGCCGTCGCGTCGCGGCGGCTCGCGGTCCCTCCCGCAGGCCCGCCACCCGCCCCCGGCGCAGCGGCACGGGGCGGGTGGCGCAAGGGCCGAGATCGCCTAGGCGGCCGGCGGCTCCGGCGGCTCCGGCAGCTCCGGCAGCCGCTCGGGCGCTTCGTCGGTCGGCTCGGCCGAGGGCGACCCGGCCCCGCTCTCGTGGCGCAAGTCGGCCGCAACCGACTGGGCCTTCTCGGCGAACCGCTGGCCGTACTCGGTGGTCATGGCGGCGGCCCGCTGCGCGGCGGGACCGGCCTTCACGGCTGCCACGCCGGCGAGCTCGGCCGCCTTGGCGCCCACCTCGCGGGCGACCGGCGCGGCTTCGCGGGCGACGTTCTGGATCATCGACTCGAGTTGGCTGAGCCACTCGTGGGCGCGGGCGCTCGGCGCGGCGTCGGCGCCGGAAGCGGCCGCCCCCTCGGCGACCGGTTCGGGCTGGGGCCCGGGCTGGGAAGAGTCGGTCGGTTGGTCGGTCATGGCGGACCTCCTTGGGGCGTGTCGGGCTCCATTGTCGCCCCGTGGGCGCCGACGACCAGAGCCAGGCGTCGCGAGCCTACAGGAGGCTCTCCGGGTCCACGTCAACGCTCCACGGCGCGCCGGGCGGCGGGTCCAGGAGGGCGACCGGGTCGGGCCCCCTGAGGATCACGTGGTACCGCCACCGCTCCGCGCGCCGGGCGACGAACGCCGGCACCGGCCCGGCGACCTGGACGGCCGGCGCGAGGAGCCGGGCTCGGGCGCGCAGATCATCGGCGTACGCGGCCGCGGTTCGCTCGGCCGCCTCGCGCTCGGCCATGCCCACCGTGAGCTTGACGAGCCGCCCGAATGGAGGCGACCCGAACCGACGCCGGAGCGCGATCTCCTCCTCGTAGAACACGCCGGCGTCCCCGTCGGCCACGGCCAGGATCGCCCGGTGGTCGGGGCGGTACGTCTGGATGAGCGCCACGCCCGGCCGGCCGCCGCGCCCCGCGCGGCCAACGGCCTGCGCCAGCAGCTGGTAGGTCCGCTCGGCGGCCCGCTCGTCCGGCAGGTTGAGCGCGACGTCGGCGCTGACAACCCCGACGAGCGTCACCTCCGGCACGTCGATCCCCTTGGCGACGAGGCTGGTGCCCACCAGCACGTCGAGCTGCCCGGCAGCGAACGCGTCCAGCACGCGCTCGGCGGCGCCCTTGCGCTCGGCGACGTCGCGGTCGAGGCGGCCCGTGCGCAGGCGCGGGAACCGCTCGCGGACCTCGCGCTCCACCCGCTCCGTGCCCCCTCCCAGGTACCGGATGCGGGGCGAGCCGCACTGCGGGCACCGGGTCGCCTGCGGCCACGCCCGGCCGCAGTGGTGGCAGCGCAACGTCGTCCCGGCCTGGTGGTAGACCAGCGGGCGCTCGCAGTCGGGGCACTGCTGGACGGCGCCGCAGTCGCGGCACACCACGACCGAGGCCGTGCCGCGCCGGTTGAGGACCAGGATCGCGCGGTCGCCCGACGCCGTGTCGAGCGCCCCGAGGGCATCCGACAGCGATCGCGACAGGACGCCGCGGTTGCCCGCGGCGAGCTCCGCCCGCATGTCCACGATGG
>JAJXTS010000156.1:0-2928 GCA_021783595.1 Chloroflexota bacterium
GCGTCCGGGCTGGCCGCCGTCGCCCCCGGCCCCCGCGGGTCGCGGTCCTTCGCGAGCCGCAGCGCGGCGCGCCCGCGCTCCCTGGTGATGCGGGCCCGGGCCAGGAGTGCGGCGAGAGGTCGACCCACAGGGCGGGCACGGCCGGCTCGCCGCGGGGGAGCGCCTCCTCGATGCGGGCGTGGCCGTCGACCACGTTGCCGGTGGCCCTGTTGGCGATCACCCGCTGGACCCAGCCGACGGTGTCGAGCGCGCCGCGGAGGGCCTTGCGCTGCGCGGCCGGGTGGGTCCGCCAGTTCTTCGGGTTGCCGCGAGCTGGTCAGGGGCCTCCTCGCCGCTGCCGAGGATCCGGCTCCGCCACGTCCCGAGCGGGCGCGTTCCGGCCGTCATGCGGCGTCCTCCGGAAAAGCGCGGAAATCTGGGAGCAGCCGCGATTGCCGTGCGCGGGTGTTGTGCCCCCACGCCCGTCCCAGGGCCTACCCCCACCCCGGCCGCCGTGCTTGGCGCGCTCGTTGCACAGCGGGCACGAGGCCAACCAGCCGAGGTCGGGCCGCCCGTCGACCACGTGCGCCGCGACCACCGTGTCCGCGGTCACCAGCGTCCCGCATCCGTACGCGCATGGCACAGCACCCCGCTCGACGCACAGGGCGACGAGCGCGCGCCGCGCGGCGGCGTGCTCCCGCCCGTACCCGCGCGCCTCGCGCGAAGGCCTGCGCGCCTCGCGGACGCGCGCGCACGCCGGGCACCGCGCCCCTGACGCCAGGCGCGCGGGCGCATGCCCGCTGTCGCAGGTGCGGATCACGTGCTGTCCGCGCGGCTGATGACGAGCCAGCAGGCCATGCGCAGGTTCACTGCCGAATCGTCGGCGGGCGGGCTGGCGCCGTCTATCCGCACGCGGTGCTACGCCTGCGGGACCGTCACGTTCACGAGACGCCAACCGCCTGCCAGATGCATCTTGCGTGGCGTGTTTCACGACCGACAGACTCGACGAAGCGGGGAGCCCTGACGCGCGGTCGTGCCCACGGTCGCCCACCCGACGCCGCGCCGAGCCACTGGCGAGACCGACCCGCCACAGCGCGTCCCAGGAGAGGACCATGCGGTTCTGGAGGTCCGCCGGCGCAATGGCAGCCGGCCTGGTGCTCGGCGCGTCCGCGATGGTGGTCGCCGCAGACACAGCACCTGTGTACTCCGGGTGCCTGACGAAGGACGGGACGCTCTACAGGGTCGCGGTCGGAGGGACACCGCTCAAGCCGTGCGGGAAGACCGAGACGCTCGTCAGCTGGAACCAGCAGGGCCCGCAGGGGGTCGCCGGCGCGAACGGGACGAACGGCACCGACGGGACGAACGGCACCGACGGGACGCCCGGCGCGCCGGGAGTGCTGACGACGGAGATGTCGATCGCGAACGGCCAGGGGATCTGGACGGACTTCCCGGGCTTCGGCGTCGGCGTGTCGTGCACAGACGGTGCGCCGGTGCTCTGGTGGGAGGCCAGCGGAGGCCTGGGCTACCTGCCCTCGTATCGAGAGGACTCGGCCGGGATCTCGTTCTCATCCGGCCTGGGCGGCGACAGGATCGTCCTCGGCCCGAGCGCGCCGAAGGCCTCGTTCGTCATCTGGGACCCGACGAAGGGCGCGCCGCCGGTGACGTTCTCGCTCTTTGCGACCGACTGCACGAACATGGTCTACTCGGAGTCGCCGGTCGCCGCGGGCGTTCCCTCGCCCGCCGTGGTCGTCACCATGCCCGTGAGGATGTCGCGGCTTCAGGTCACCGACGTCACCGCCGGGGGTGTCATCCTCAACGCCTTAGATGCGTCCATCTCGTACAACTCCGCCGTGGTGCCCGTTCCGTCGGGCGATGCGGTCCACGTGGAGTTCTGGGCGATGGAGGGCGTCACCTACTCGTGCAACGGCGGGCCGGCGAAGACTCCCGAGTTGCAGGGCTCGTACGCCTACGGCTCCTGCGACTTCACTGTGACGGGACGCGAGAGCGTTCGGCTCTGGCCCGCCTCGTAGGGCTTCAATCGCACGAGGAGAGCCGCGACCGGTTCCGCGACCGGCGCGGCTCCTCTCGCCGCACTCGAGTCGATCCCGCCTCGATGCCGCTGTTCGGGCTGCACGGTGGTCAGTCCCGAGCGCGCTCGCAGGTCCGCGAGGTGACGCTTGGCGGTGCTCGGCCGGGCACCGACCGCCTCGGCCGCGTCCGCAACGGAGCCTCCGGCGGCCACGAAGGCGGCGAGGACGTCGACCTGGCGGGCCGTCGGCGTCCGCGGGAGCGACCCTCGCAGGTGCCCGTCCCTCATCGGGAGCGGCTCACGCCGGGCTCACCCTGCTGCGGGTGATGAGCCCCAGGATGACCGCGGTGACCGCCAGGATCGCCCCGATCTGGTCGGGCGCGAGGCTGAGGCCGAACGCGACGACCAGGGCGATCACCGCCTGGACGAGCGCGAGCACCATCGCGGGCTCGCGGCCCCCGGCATGTTCGCGCCCGAGGCCACGGCGGCGGCGATCGTCGGGATCTTCGTGTTGGGCGAGGCGACGTCGCCCTGGCTCCACGCGGCGTACTTCGTCGGATCGATCGCCCGCACGATCGTGCCGTCGCGGTCGATGGAGGCCGTGGCGGACGGCCCAGTGCTGTGCGCCCTGTTGGCGTAGGTGCGCTCCGCCATCGCGGTCGCCCGATTGGCGGTCTGGTGCAGGCACGCGAGGATCGTCGGCTTCCGCCGGCGCGCGGCACCCCTGGGATAGCCGCAGGCGCCGTTGGTCAGCAGCGCGGTCACGAGGTTCATCGCTCAGGCCCCCTCATGGCAGGCTCGGGTTCATGGCCTTCGCGACCGCGGCGACGACCTGCAGGACGACGGCGATGAGCGAGATCAGCGAGGCGCCCAGAGCCCAGCGGGCGAGGACCATGGCGCCGTCGGCCCGGTCGCGCCAG
>JAJXTS010000156.1:3028-5876 GCA_021783595.1 Chloroflexota bacterium
TCGGGCCGTACCTGGACGGGCCGCGAACGGGTGATGCAGTTCGTGGCTGCCGCTGGCGCAAGCCGGTCCCACGACGAGCAGTCCCACGTCACGATCACAGACTGGTTCAGCGACGGGGAGCACCTCGTCGTCGAATATGAGCACCGCGCCCTCGTGCTGGGCCGGCGCCTGAAGATCGACGGCTATTGCTGGGTGTTCCACATTCGCGACGAGCGTTTCGACGTGATCCGCGAGTACATCAACCCGTCGTCGGTCGTGCTCGGCCTGGCCATGCCCATCCTGCTCCGTCTCGCGCCCCTGCTGACCAGGGGGGCCGGCGCGACTGGTCGCCAGCCGTAACCCGACGACGCGCATGATCCTGGTCGCGTGCCGATGCGGCCGGCCGCAAGAAGAACCACGAGACACGCGGCGGCGCGTGATGAGGCATCTGGGGCAGGCGCACGAGCAGACGCCGCCAGGCAGAGTGCTTCACCTCCACCGTGGACGAACGGCCGGGAGCCGGGGCGGATCGGGCCAGCGCGCCGTCATGCCCTCAAGCGTGCAGGCGGCGAGCGGCGATGGCTACTTGGCCGATTGGTCCGTGCCCGGCTTGTCGCCCTCGCGCAGGCCGCTGCCGGGGGAGAGGCAGATCCGGAACCGCCAGCTGTGAAGGACGAACAGCAGGGCGATCGCTGCGCGCCGGCCCAGCTCGAGGCCGCGCGGCCGGCTCCAGCCGGCCGCGTCCGCCCCCACGACTCAGCGCGCCGGAATTGGCCGATGCCCGAGGCCGTCGACGCTCACCAGATTCCGCCCCATAGAAATCGGCCCCGACGGAGGGACCGACGGGGCCGGGACGGGTGAGGTTCGGAAAGAGCCGGATCGCGGGTGTTAGCTGCGGCCCTAGCTCGCCGCGTTGTTCTGCCTCGTGGCCGCGAGGCTTAGAAGAATGCGGTCGCTGTGACGGTGAACTGCATGGTTTCGCCGGCGCCAGAGCTCCCCGAGCAAGGCATGTACAGGTAGGTGTCCAGAGTCTGTTGCATCGCGGGTGCCAATGCAGGGTCGAGCAGGGCCGTCGTCGAGGACAACAGCACGACGCTGACCTGTTGGTAGTCCTTTGCCTCTACTCGATACGCGTTGAGAGCGGTCGTCGTGATGCACGGCTGCATGTCCTGCAGAGTCCAGACGGCAGTCGAGCCCGCGGTAGTCGACGTCGCATCCGAGCCCGTCGCACCGACCTGCTCGGCCGCGGATGAACAGTTTGTATAGCTCGAGGACCCGGAGGTAGGAGAAGGAGTAGTCCCGGCGGGCGCGAAGAGGAGCGTCCCGTAGCTGATGGACGGTCCCACCGTAATGCAGGGGGCGGCGACCGTCACCGTCGCGCTGATCGTCCCGCTCGTGGCGGCAAACACCGGAACCGGGAACGCCGCAAGCAGAGCGGCGAGTGGCACCAAGACAAAGAGCTTGCGAGTCATAAACCCTCCCTCAAAGGCTCTCAAAGAACACCTTGGCCAGAAGATGCCTCGGCTCGGGTCACCTCCCTCTCTACCGGCGACGCTGGATCCGGAACTCATACCTGCGCCGGAGCGTCATCGCGACGACTGCCAGCGCGACCAACACAAGGATCAGCGCGAGCCCCGGGAGCGCGACCTCCAGGATTCCCCGAATCGGCGCGAGGAGAGCGTCAAGGCTCGATGCCGGCCGAACGGTGAAAGTCAGTCGGGATCCCGCAGCCGCGCCGACTGCCGCGGTTCCACGACCCGGCGGAGGTTCGATCGCGGCCACAAGGAGTCCGGAGTAGGTCCCGGGTGCAGCGCCCACAGGTACTCGCAGCTCCATCCGGACGACTTGGTGACCGCGTGGAGCCAGCGAAAACGTAGACGGCTCGAACATGATCCAGCCGTCCGGCAGCGGCCTCCCGGACGATCCGGCGAGCGCCGTCGTCCGCATCCGCATGGCAGCCGGCTCGTCGCCAGGGTTCGAGACGCCGAGCGTCGGTAGACGGTAGTAAGAGCCGGCCACAAGCGGCTGGTCGACCGCAATCGCGCCGAGATCGAGGCTCACTCCCTGGGTTCCGTGGACGATGGGGACAGTCAGGGTAAGGAGTGTGAGGGCGACGACGGTCGCCCTGAGGCAGTGCCGGATGTGGCGCTCACAGGAGCTGAGAGCTTCCGTGAGTAGGTACACGAAGGACGTCCTCCGCCGACATCGGCGCGAAATCGGGCGGCAGAACCGCCGGTGGTGGAAGACAGCGGGTCCTTGAATCAGTGGGAGTCCCCTTTCTACACCAAATGTCAAGAGCCGAGCATGCTCCGGCCAACCACCGCCGCGGCTGGCCGTCCCTCGTCAGGCCTCCCGACCTATCTGACCGTGAAGGTGGCGGTGACGCTCTTGGGGAAGCCGCACGGAACGTTGACCGTGTACCTACCCGGGCTGCCGGACGCCTGGAACGTCGCCGTCCAACTCGTCCCGGCGGCGCCAACGGCCGTCCATCCGCTCGCCGCCACGTACACCGCGGTCGCCGCGGCCTTGTTGCCCCAGACGATGTAGCCGGCAGTTCCGAAGCCCGTGGTCGCCCCGCCGCCATCACCGGTCCAGAGCTGCGGCGTCGCGCAGTTCTTGAGGGTCATGGTGACCGTGGTCCCCGACGCTCCACGCGCCGGACTGAGCGTCAGGCGAGGGCCCGCGGCCGCCAGTACGGGTGCAGCAGCCAGCGCCGCGACGAGGGTTGCCGCCACAAGGGCCGATCCGATCCGGGTGCGCCCGTGCATCTCGAGTCTCCCTTCGTCCACCCCCCGACCCACTAGTCGCGCTCGCCCAGACCGGCTCCCGGTGCCGGGTGGCGCAGTGCATGCAGCCGCCAAAACGCGGC
>JAJXTS010000019.1 GCA_021783595.1 Chloroflexota bacterium
GGCGGCGCGGGCGGCGCGGGCGGCGCGGGCCGCGGCCACGGCCCGATCCCCCGGCAACGCGAGACGGCCCGCCGGGGAACCCCCGACGGGCCGCGCGCCGTGCTGCGATGCGGAGGCTAGACCTCCTTGAACTCGCCCTCGACCGTCTCGTCGCCGGCACCGGCGCCGGCCGGGCCCGAGCCCGAGCCCGAGGGGTCCGCACCAGCGCCCTCGCCCCCGCCAGCGCCCTCGGCCGCCTGCGCCGCCTGGTAGGCACTGGTGGACATCCGCTGGAGGACCTCAACGAGCGAGTCCATCGTGCGCTGGACCGCCTCGCCGTCTGAGCCCTTGAGCGCCTCGCGGACAGCGCTGACGCCGCTCTCGACGGCCGCGCGGTCCTCGGCCGACACCTTGTCGCCAAGGTCCTTGAGCGAGCGCTCGGCCTGGAACGTGAGGGCCTCGGCCTGGTTGCGCAGCTCCACCTCCTCGCGCCGCTTCTTGTCCTCGTCGGCGTGCGACTCGGCGTCGCGGACCATCTTGTCCACGTCGTCCTTGGAGAGCATCGAGGACGCGGTGATCCGCACCTGCTGCTCCTTGCCGGTGGCGCGGTCCTTGGCCCTCACGTCGAGGATGCCGTTCGCGTCGATGTCGAACGTGACCTCGATCTGCGGGATGCCGCGCGGGGCGGGCGGGATGCCGTCGAGGATGAACCGGCCGAGCGTCTTGTTGTCGTTGGCGAAGTCGCGCTCGCCCTGCAGGACGTGGATCTCGACCTGGCTCTGGCTGTCCGAGGCCGTCGAGAACACCTGCGACTTGGACGTCGGGATCGTGGTGTTGCGGTCGATCAGCCGGGTCATCACCCCGCCCAGCGTCTCGATGCCCAGCGACAGCGGCGTGACGTCGAGCAGCAGGACGTCCTTGACCTCGCCGCCGAGCACGCCCGCCTGGATCGCGGCGCCGATGGCCACGACCTCGTCGGGGTTGACGCCCTTGTGCGGCTCCTTGCCGAACAGGCCCTTGACCAGCTCCTGGACCGACGGCATGCGCGTCATGCCGCCGACGAGGATGACCTCGTCGATCTCGCCGGGCCGCATGCCCGCGTCCTTGAGGGCGGCGAGGACGGGCCCCTTGGTCCGCTCGGTCAGGTCGCCGACGAGGCTCTCGAGCTTGGCCCGCGACAGCGACATCACGAGGTGCTTCGGTCCCGACGCGTCCGCGGTGATGTACGGCAGGTTGATCTCGGTGGACATCGTCGAGGACAGCTCGATCTTCGCCTTCTCGGCGGCCTCCTTGAGCCGCTGGAGGGCCTGCTGGTCTCGGCTCAGGTCGATGCCCTGGTCCTTCTTGAACTCGGCCAGCAGCCACTCGATGACGCGCTGGTCGAAGTCGTCGCCGCCGAGGTGCGTGTCGCCGTTGGTGGCCTTGACCTCGAACACGCCCTCGCCCAGCTCCAGGATGGAGATGTCGAAGGTGCCGCCGCCGAGGTCGTAGACCGCGATCTTCTCGTCGTGCTTCTTGTCCAGGCCGTACGCCAGCGCGGACGCCGTGGGCTCGTTGATAATCCGCTTGACCTCGAGACCGGCGATCCGGCCCGCGTCCTTGGTCGCCTGGCGCTGCGTGTCGTCGAAGTAGGCCGGGACCGTGATGACGGCCTCGGTGACCTTCTCGCCCAGGTACGCCTCGGCGTCCGCCTTGAGCTTCTGGAGGACCATCGCGCTGACTTCGGGCGGCGTGTAGTGCTTGTCGTCCGCCACCACGCGGATGCCGTCCGACTTGGGGTCCTTCTCGACCGTGTACGGCACGAGGCCCTTGCTGCGCTGAACCTCCGGGTCGTCCCAGCGGCGGCCCATGAAGCGCTTGATCGAGTACACGGTGTTGGTGGGGTTGGTGACGGCCTGGCGCTTGGCCAGCTGGCCGACGACGCGCTCGCCGGACTTGGCGAAGCCGACGACGGACGGGACGGTGCGATTGCCCTCGGAGCTCGGGATGACGGTGGGCTCGCCGCCCTCCATCACCGCCACGACCGAGTTCGTCGTGCCGAGGTCGATGCCGATGATCTTGCCCATTCGGGTCTCCTGGAAGCGTTGGGTGCGGGGTGGGCGGGGTTGCGGGCTGGGGGCAGCGGCTAGTTGGGCCGGGCCGCGGGGGCGTCGCCGCCACCCTGGGCGACGGCCACCAGCGCCGGCCGGATGACGCGGTCGCGGAGGCGGTAGCCGCGACGGAGCTCCTCCACGATGGCGCCGTCCGGGAGACCGGTGCCGGGCACGCTGGCGATCGCCTCGTGCTCGCGCGGGTCGAAGGCGGTGCCGGGCGCGGCGTCCACCGGGCGGACGCCCTCGCTCTCGAGGAGGCCGCGCAGCTTGCGGTCGATGTTGGCGACGCCCTCCGCCCACGGCGAATCCGCGAGGGCGTCGGGCCGGCTGTCGATGGCGCGGTCGAAGTCGTCCGCGAGGGCGAGGACCTTGGTGATCAGGTCCACGCCGGCGAGGCCGCGCTCCTGCTCGCGCTCCTTGCTGGTGCGCTGCCGGAAGTTGGTGAACTCGGCGCGCTCGCGCTGGAGGGCGGCGAGGTACTCGTCGCGCTCGGCCGCCAGCCTGGCCAGCGCCTCGTCGTGATCGGCTTTGGCCTGGGCGACCTTGGCGTCGCCCTCCGCGCGGAGCTTCTCGAGGGCGGCGGCGACGGCGGCCGGCGAGGTGTCCAGGGCGTCGATGCGCTCCTGGGCCCGCGGGCGGCGGATGGCGGGTCGGCGGGATTCGGTCATCGGGACTCTCAGGCGTACAGGTGATCGACGAGCTCGTTCATGAGCCCGGAGACGAAGCGGACGGTGCCGATGGCCTGGGGGTAGGCCATGCGCGTGGGACCCAGCACGCCGACGACGCCGACCGCGCGGCCCGGCCGCCCGTACGGGGCGAGCACGAGCGACACGTCGGCCATCTCCTCGGCCGGGTTCTCGCTGCCGATGTAGATCCGGATGCTGCCGCTCACGGCGACGCCCGCGATCAGCCGGGCCAGGTACGCCCGGTCCTCGAGCGCGGCGAACACCCGCCGGAGCTTGTCGCTGTGGGCGAACTCCGGCGCGGCCATCACGTTGAGCAGGCCGTCGCTGAACAGCTCCTCGGTGGCGGCGGCGTCGAACTCCGCGAGGGACCGCACCACGCGCTGGCCGATCCGGCGGGTCAGCTCGGCTGCCGGGTCGTCGCTCGGGAGCGCCGCCAGCGCGGTCTCGGCCTGGTCCGCGGTCCGCCCCACCAGGAGCTCGTTGAGGCGGGCGGCGACGACCGACAGCTCGTCCTGGTCCGCGGGCTCGTCCAGGCCGCACTGGACCTGGCGCAGGGAGCCCTCGCGCAGGACGAGGATCAGGCTGGCCACCCGGTCGCTGATGGACACGAGGTCGAGGTGGCGCAGGTGCGCGGCGGCAGGCTTGGCCGGGGTGGCGAGGCCGGCCGCCCGGGTCAGCGTGGCGAGCGTGGTGGCCGCAAGGCGGAACCAGTGCTCGCTCGCGTACTCCACCTGGCCGAACTGGTGGCGGATCATCAGCTGCTCCACCGGAGGCAGCGGCACGCTGTCCACGATGGACTCGACGTAGAAGCGGTAGCCGTGCTCGGTGGGGACGCGGCCGGCGGACGTGTGCGGGTGGGTGAGCAGACCCGCCGCCTCGAGGTCGGCGAGGATGGCCCGCACGGTGGCGGAGGACACGCCGAGGCGGTAGCGCTCGACGAGCGCCGCGCTGCCCACTGGCTGGGCACTGGTGACGTATTCCTCGATGACGGCCCGAAGGATCGCCTGGGAGCGAAGGTCCAGGGGGCCGCTGGTGCGCAGGCGTCGCGCCATCCGGCTGCTCCTTGGGAAGTTAGCACTCACAGATCGAGAGTGCTAACAACGTTGGGCAAGTCTAGCGCCGCCCCGTCCGGGGTGTCAACGGGGCCCTCCGACGCGCTGATGCGCCCACGGTAGCGACCCGTCGTCGGCCCGGGCGGCGCCCCAACGCGCGAGTCTCATCCCGCCAGCAGGCCCGCGAAGCGCGCGCGCACGGCGGCCGCAGACGGGTCGCCCAGGGCGGCTCGGGCCTCCGCCGCCAGCGCCTCGGCGTCGGCTCCGCGGACCGCCCGCCGGACGGCCGGCAGGGACGCCGCGCCCATGGACAGCTGGCGCACGCCCAGGCCGACCAGCGCCAGGGCCGCCACCGGGTCGCCGGCCATCTCGCCGCAGACCGAGAGCGCCGTCCCGGCGCGCGCCGCGCTGTCGGCGGCCATCGCGATCAGCCGCAGCACCGCCGGGTGCAGCGCGTCGCGGTACCGCTCGAGAGCCGGGTTGCCGCGGTCCACCGCGAGCGTGTACTGGGTCAGGTCGTTGGTGCCCAGGCTCGCGAAGGCGATCGAGCCGAAGTAGGCGTCCGCCGCGAGGACCGCGGACGGGATCTCCAGCATGACCCCCAGCTCAACCGGCCCGTGCGGAACCCCCTCGAGGGCGAGCCCCTCGCGCGCCTGGCGGTCGAGGTCCAGCAGCAGCGCGGCGTCGCCGGCGTCAGCCACCATCGGGGCCATGACCTTCACGCGGCCGGACGAGGCGGCGCGGTGGCAGGCCCGCAACTGCGTCAGGAACAGGTCCGGGCGGTCCAGCGCGAGCCGCAGGGCGCGCACCCCGAGGAACGGGTTGGCCTCGTGCGGCATCGGCAGGTACGGGATCGGCTTGTCGCCGCCGATGTCCAGCAGGCGGATGGTGACCGGATCGCCCCCGAACGCCGCGACCGCCTCGGCGTAGGCGGCGGCCTGCTCCGACTCGGTGGGCGGCGCGGCCCGCTCGAGGAACAGGAACTCGGTGCGGAACAGGCCGACGCCCCGGGCGCCGAGCGCGCGGGCCGGCGCCGCCTCCGCCGGCGTGCCGATGTTCGCCAGCAGCGTGACCTCCACCCCGTCGAGCGTGACCGGGGGCAGCGACGCCTCCTCGAGGTCGTGGGAGCGGGCCTCGGCCAGCCGGGACGCGCGCCCGTCCAGGTCCGCGACCGTGGCCGGGGACGGGTCGAGAACCGCCTCGCCGGTGGACCCGTCCAATGCGAGCTCGGCGGCCGGGGTGCCGAGACCCCCCGGTCCGGCGAGGGCCGCCAGCAGGCCCGGGACGCCGACGACCGCCGGGATCCCGTAGGCGCGGGCGAGGATGGCCGCGTGCGAGGTGGGCGAGCCCGCCTCGAGCGCGATGCCCAGCATGTGTTCCCGTGGCAGCGTGGCCGTGAGCGAGGGCGACAGGTCCTCCGCCACCACGATCGCCGGCCCCGGCAGGAGATCCGCCTCCTCGGGGATGCCGGCCAGGGCGCGCGCGATCCGCTCCGCGACGTCCACCACGTCCGCCGCCCGGGCCGCCAGGAGCTCGTCGTCGAGGGCGGCCAGGCCCGCGGCGGCGTCGGCACCGGCGGCGGCGATGGCGGCGATGCCGTCCTCGCCGCGCTCGTGGATGCGAGCGACCGCGGTCTCGATCAGCGCCGGGTCCCAGGCGAGCGTGGCGTGAGCCATGAAGATCGCCGCCTCGTCGGCGTGACCGGCCGCCTCGACCTGCTCGGAGAGCGCCATGAGCGCGTCGGCCGCGGCGTTCGAGGCGTCCCGGAGGCGTTGCTCCTCGGCGTCCGCGGCGCCCGCCGCGATCCGGCCCCCGACCGGGCGCTCCCGGCGGACGTGCGCCCACGGGCCGCGGGCGACCCCCGGTGCCGCCGCCACCCCTGCGAGCCGACGCTCCCCGGTCATCCCCAGCCTCCCGCGCCCCGGCCCGGGCCCGGCGCCCGCACCTCGCGCCATTGTCGGCCATCGGGCCGCCGGTGGTCCCCCGATCGGCTACACCAGCCGGGCGAACAGCTCGTTGGACAGCAGGCGGCCGTCGGTGGTGAGCCGGACGCGCGCCTCCCCGTCCTCGCCGGCGAACCGCGTCAGCAGGCCTGCGCCCAGCGCCCAGTCGAGGTGCGGGGCGAGCCGCGATCCGGGCGCCGTGGCGGCCGCGACCGCCAGGCCCGTGTCGAGCCGCAGTCCAAGGATCGCGGCCTCGGCCGCCGCCGCGGCGGCGTCCACGGGCTCCTCCCCGCCTGGCGGCAGCGCGGGCGCCGCCGACAGCGCCGCCAGATACGGCTCCAGGCGCGCCGCGTTCCAGCGACGGACCGCCCCGTCGAACGCGTGAGCCCCCGGCCCGACCGCCTCGTGCGGCAGCCGACGCCAGTAGGCGAGGTTGTGCCGGCTCTCGCGCCCGGGCCGGGCCCAGTTCGAGATCTCGTAGCCGCGGAAGCCGGCCGCCCCGAGACGTTCGACGGCCGTCCGGTACTGGTCCGCGGCCCGGTCCTCGTCCTGCTCCGCGACGGCCGCGGCCCGCCACCGGCGCGCCCCCGCCCGCGTCGGCAGGTGATCGCCCAGCGGTCCGGTCAGACCCTCCGCGTCGGGATCGTCAAGGGTCAGCGCGTAGGCCGAGACGTGGTCCACGCCGAGCGCCACCACGGCGTCGAGGGTCGCCGCCCAGGCGTCGGGCGTCTGGCCGGGCACGTCGTACAGGACGTCCACCGAGACGTTCGCGATGCCCCCGGCGCGCGCCTCCGCCACGGCCGCGGCCACGTCCGCCGGTGCGTGCCGCCGCCCGAGCCGGCGCAGCAGCCGCGCGTCCATCGCCTGCGCGCCCAGCGAAAGCCGGTTCACGCCCGCCCGCGCGAACGCCGCGGCGTCGCCCCGCTCGTCGGGGCCGGGGTTCGCCTCCAGCGTCACCTCCGCCCCGTCCGCGAGGCCGAACCGGGCGCCCGCGATCCCCAGCAGCCGAGCCACGTCGCCGGGCGCCAGCAGCGACGGGGTGCCGCCGCCGAGGTAGACGGACGCCAGCGCGGGCCGCCCTCCCGACGACGGCCCGCCGAACCGCGTGTCGAGCGCGTCGGCACGGAGGCGAAGCTCCGTCGCCAGCGCCTCGACCAGGGCCGCGATCCGCGACGACGCCCCGCGAGCGCTGGCGCCTGCCACCACGACGAAGTCGCAGTACGGGCACAGCGAGACGCAGAACGGGACGTGCAGGTAGAGCGCGACCGGCGGCCGGGGCCCGGCGTCGCCCTGGCTCACGCCTCCTCGCCGCTGTCGTCGAGGGCCTTCCAGCCCTCCGGCGGCGCGGCGCGGCCGACGATCTCCTCCTGCTCGCGGCCCTTCGGCGCCGGGATGCCGCCCGGGTGCCCGGTGGTGAGGAAGAACGCGAGGCGCGTGATCGCGTGGCCCAGGAACGCCGCGCCGATGCCGCCGGTCACCCCGGTCAGCCAGCCGCCGAGCAGGCCGATCGCGAGCATGACCAGCAGCATCGCCTTGGGCCGGCCCGGCGCGCCGGTCCGCGTGGCCAGCGCGTACAGCAGGGCCTGCGCCAAGTTCGCGAGGTTCGGGTCCACGCCGATCGCGATGGCCATGCCGAACACGATGCCGCGGAACACGGCCTCGTCCACGAACGCCGTGGCGACCGCGTTGAGCACGGCGCCGGGGTAGGAGCGGATGACCGGCAGCCGCACGTGGCGATAGCGCCAGTAGGCGAGCGCGACTGCGGCGAGCGTGCCGCCGGCGCCGTAGCAGAGGCCCAGGATGAGCACGCCCAGCCGGTCGCCGAGCGAGAGGTAGAGGTCCGTGCCCGGCGAGGGGTGCAGGACGAGCACGGCCAGGACCCCCGCCAGGCCCAGGAGGTACCACGCAAGCCGGCGGAGCAGCGACGGCGGGTTGCCCCAGCGATCGGTGTCGTCGTACTCCGCCGCGGAGAAGCGCTCGGCGTCGAACCGGTGGATCAGCAGGAAGAGCGTGATGCCGAGCGCCATCAGGACGCGGAGGAGGTCGGGGATCGCGTCGATCCCCGGCAGGCCGGACGTGTCGATCGTCGGCATCAGGGCTGCTCCTGCGGCAGGCGGGGCGGCGGGTCAGTCCTCGTCCATGCGCAGGATCGCGAGGAAGGCCTCCTGCGGGATCTCGACGGAGCCGACGCGCTTCATCCGCTGCTTGCCCTCCTTCTGCTTCTCGAGCAGCTTGCGCTTCCGGGTGATGTCGCCACCGTAACACTTCGCGAGCACGTTCTTGCGCATCGCGGCGAGGGTCTCGCGCGCCACGACATGGCTGCCGATGGCCGCCTGGATGGGCACCTCGAACATCTGGCGCGGGATCAGCTTGCGCAGTTGCGTCGTCAGGGCGCGGCCGGTGGTCTGGGCGCGGTCCCGGTGGACGATGAGGCTGAGGGCGTCCACCGGCTCGCCGTTGACGAGGACGTCGAGCTTGACCAGGTTCGCGGCGCGGTAGCCGGCCTCCTCGTACTCCATCGAGGCGTAGCCCTGCGTCCGCGTCTTGAGCTGGTCGTAGTAGTCCACGATGAGCTCGGCGAGCGGCAGCTCGAAGTGCATGTGCACCCGCTGCGGGTCCAGGTACTCCATCGTGAGGAACGTGCCGCGTCGGTTGGTGGTGAGCTCCATGAGAGAGCCGATGTAGCGGTCCGGGGTGACGATGCCGAGGTTGACCCACGGCTCCTCGATGGACTCGATCTCGCCCACGTCCGGGAACCGCGCCGGGTTGTCCACCACGACCTGCTCCCGGTTCGCGGTCAGGTTCACGTGGTACTCCACCGACGGCGCCGAGGCGATGAGGTCGAGGTCGAACTCGCGCTCCAGGCGCTCCTGGACGATCTCCATGTGGAGCAGCCCCAGGAACCCGCAGCGGAAGCCGAAACCGAGCGCGACCGAGCTCTCGGGCTCGAACGTGAACGACGCGTCGTTGAGGTGGAGCTTCTCGAGCGCGTCGCGCAGCAGCGGGTAGTCGGGGCCGGCCACGGGATAGAGGCCCGCGAACACGAGGCTCTTGGCCTCCTGGTAGCCGGGCAGCGGCTCGGTCGCCGGCCTCGCCGCGGTGGTCACCGTGTCGCCCACCTGCGCCTCCCGGACGTTCTTGAAGCCCGTGGCGACGTAGCCGACCTCGCCTGCGCGCAGCGTCTTGACCGGCACGAGCTGCGGGCGGAAGTAGCCGACCTCGAGCAGCTCGGCCTCGGCGCCGCTCGCCATCAGCCGGATCTGGTCGTGATCGTGCAGCGTGCCCTCGGCCAGGCGGATGTAGCAGATCACGCCCTTGTACGGGTCGTAGTGGCTGTCGAAGACGAGGCCGCGCAGAGGGGCGTCCGGCGAGCCCTTGGGCGGCGGGATGCGCGAGACGATCGCCTCGAGGATCTCCGGCACGCCGGTCCCCTCCTTCGCGCTCGCGAGGATGACCTCCTCGCGCGGGATCGCCAGGACGCTCTCCAGCTCCTCCATGACCACGTCGGGCTGGGCCGACGGGAGGTCGATCTTGTTGAGGACCGGGATGATCGTGAGGCCCTCGCGGATGGCGAGGTGCACGTTGGCGAGCGTCTGCGCCTCGATGCCCTGCGCGGCGTCCACGACGAGGATCGCGCCGTCGCACGCCTGGAGGCTGCGGCTGACCTCGTACGAGAAGTCGACATGGCCGGGCGTGTCGATCAGGTTGAGCCCGTACACGAGGCCGTCGTTCGCGGTGTACTCGAGGCGCACCGCGCGCGCCTTGATCGTGATCCCCTTCTCCTTCTCCAGGTCCATGGAGTCGAGGACCTGGCTGGTCATCTGGCGCGCCTCGATGGTGTGCGTCAGCTCCAGCAGGCGGTCGGACAGCGTGGTCTTCCCGTGATCGATGTGGGCGATGATCGAGAAGTTGCGCAGGCGCGACTGGGGGATGGTCACGAGGCGGGAGTCTACCGGTCGGACGGCGCGGGACGCGATCGCGGCTCGCCGCGAGGCCGTCGCTGGCCGCGGGGCCGACGTTGGCACGCCCGCGACCGCCCGCTAGCATCAGCGGCATGGACGCCCAGCCCCTCCCCGACGACCTGCTCGCCGGCTACCGACGCTTCCGCGCCGGGCGCTACCCGGCGGACGCCGAGCGCTACCGCCGCCTGGGCGCGGAGGGCCAGTCGCCGCGGACGATGGTCATCGCCTGCTCCGACTCCCGCTCGGCGCCGGAGGCGGTGTTCGACGCCGCGCCCGGGGAGCTGTTCGTGGTCCGCAACGTGGCGGCCCTGGTGCCGGAGTACGCGCCGGACGCGCGGCACCACGCCGCGAGCGCGGCGCTCGAGTACGCCGTGCACGTGCTCGGGGTGACCACGGTCATGGTCCTCGGCCACGGCCGCTGCGGCGGCGTCGGGGCCGCGTTCGGCTCCGCGCCGCCGCTCACCGCCACCGACTTCATCGGCGCGTGGGTCAGTGGTCTGCGCGATCTCGAGGCCCTGCTCGGCCCGGACGACCTCGCCGGTCCCGAGGCGCGCCGGACACGGCTCGAGCACCTGACGGTCGAGCAGTCGCTGGCCCGCCTGCGCACGTTCCCGTGGGTGCGCTCGCGCGAGGCCGCCGGGGCGCTGGCGCTGCGGGGCGCCTGGTTCGACATCGCGCTGGGCGAGCTGCACGCGCTCGGCGCCGACGGCTGGGAGCCAGTCCCGGCCGGGGCGTAGTCCGCGGCCGCGGCGTACGCTTCGACGGCCATGACAGAGACCTCCTCCGCCCAGCCCATCGACCAGTCCCCCGCCTGGGCCGCCCTGCGGGCCCACCACGCCGCCGTCCGCGACGGGCACCTGCGAGACCTGTTCGCCGCCGACGCCGGGCGCGCGAGCCGGTTCACCGCCGCGGGCGCCGGGCTGTTCCTCGACTACTCGAAGCACCGCATCACGCCTGACACCATGCCGCTGCTGCTCGAGCTCGCGAGGACGGCGAACGTCGAGGCGCGCCGCGAGGCGATGTTCGCGGGCGACCGCATCAACGCCACCGAGGACCGCGCGGTGCTGCACACGGCGCTCAGGGTCCCCGCCGGCCAGCGGCTCGTCGTGGACGGCCGCGACGTGGCCGCCGACGTGCACGAGGTGCTCGGCCGGATGGCCGCCTTCGCGGTCCGCGTGCGCGGCGGCGAGTGGCTCGGCCACACGGGCCGGCCCATCCGGAACGTGGTCAACATCGGCATCGGCGGGTCCGACCTCGGCCCCGCGATGGCGACCGAGGCGCTGCGCAACTACAGCGACCGCTCGATGCGCTTCCGCTTCGTGTCCAACGTGGACGGCACCGACCTGCGCGACGCCACCATCGACCTCGACCCGGCCGAGACGATGTTCATCGTCTCGAGCAAGACGTTCACCACGGTCGAGACGATCACCAACGCCACGTCCGCGCGCGAGTGGCTGCTGGCGGGCCTCGGCAGCGACGAGTCGGCCGTGGCGCGCCACTTCGTCGCGGTCAGCACCAACGCCGAGAAGGTGCGCGAGTTCGGCATCGACACCGCCAACATGTTCGGCTTCTGGGACTGGGTCGGCGGCCGGTACTCGATGGACTCGGCCATCGGCCTGTCGCTCATGGTCGCCATCGGCCCGGACGACTTCGGCGAGATGCTCGCGGGCTTCCACGACATGGACGAGCACTTCCGCTCGGCGCCGCTCGACCGGAACCTGCCAGTGCTGATGGCGCTGCTCGGGATCTGGTACGGGAACTTCTTCGGCTTCGAGAGCCATGCGGTGCTGCCGTACAGCCAGGAGCTCAGCCGCTTCCCGGCCTACCTCCAGCAGCTGGACATGGAGTCGAACGGCAAGCACGTCCGGCTCGACGGCTCGCACGTCGCCTACGCCACCGGGCCCATCGTCTGGGGCACCGCCGGCACCAACGGCCAGCACGCCTACTACCAGCTGCTCCACCAGGGGACGCACGTCGTGCCCGCGGACCTCATCGGGTTCGCGAACCCGACCACCGAGGTGGGGCCGCACCACGACCTGCTGATGGCGAACCTGTTCGCGCAGGCCGAGGCGTTCGCGTTCGGCAAGACGCGCGAGGAGGTGGTGGCGGCGGGGGTGCCCGCGCACCAGGTGAACGCGCGCGTGTTCGAGGGCAACCGGCCGACGTCGGTCATCCTGGCCGACCGGCTGACGCCCCGGGCGCTGGGGACCCTGGTCGCGCTGTACGAGCACAAGGTGTTCGTGCAGGGCGCGATCTGGGGCATCGACTCCTTCGACCAGTGGGGCGTGGAGCTGGGCAAGGTGCTGGCAACCCGGATCAACGGGGAGCTGGTGTCCGCCGAGGACCCCGCCGCGGGCGCGCACGACGGCTCCACCGCGGCGCTGATCCGCCGCTACCGGACGATGCGCCGGCGGGCGTAGCGGTCAGCGGGCGTCACGCCGCCGGCGGCGGGGTGCCCACGCCCGACGGCGCGCGCACCTCGTCCATCACGCTGCGGTTCTGACTCCCCGGGAACGCCGTGCGGCGGCCGCCCGAAATCCTGGGCCGCCGCCAGGCGCCTCGCTGGGAGCCGTGTCCATGAGGGGCGTCTCATCGATCGCTCATCGCCTGTTCAGCGCCGGCTGCCACCGTGACGGTCATGGACTCCGACACCATCCCGCGGGCACTCCCGCCCGCCCTCACCGGCCCCTCCAGCACCTGCGTCGTGACCGGCGCGGCCGGGTTCATCGGCTCGCAGGTCGCCCATCGCCTGCTCGACCGCGGCTGCCGGGTCGTGGGCATCGACGCCTACACGGACAGCTACGCAGTCGGCGAGAAGCGCGCGCGCACGGCCGCGCTCACGGCCCGCCCCGGGTACTCGCACGTCGAGGGCGACCTCGTCGACCTTCCGCTCGCACAGGTCCTCGACGGCGCCTCGGCCGCGTTCCACCTGGCCGGGCGGCCGGGCGTCCGCCCCAGCTTCGAGATCGAGGACCGCTACTGGCACGACAACGTGGAGGCAACCCGACGCCTCCTCGACGGCGCCGCCGCCACGCCCTCGATGCGACGCCTCGTGTACGCCTCCTCGTCCTCGGTCTACGGTGACGCGCGGCTCCCGTTCCGGGAATCGGGCACCCCCGCGCCCATCTCGCCGTACGGGCGGACCAAGCTCGAGGCCGAGCGGCTGTGCCTCGAGGCGAACGGACCCCGGCTGGAGACCGTCGCGCTCCGCTACTTCACCGTGTACGGCCCCGGCCAGCGACCGGACCTGGGCCTCCGGCGCTTCGCGGAGGCGGCGCTCGAGGGGCGGCCCATCGAGCTGCTCGGCGACGGCACCCAGAGCCGCGACTTCACGTACATCGACGACGTCGTGGACGCGACCATCCGGGCCGCCGAGGCCCCGGGGGCGCCGGGCCTCGCGATCAACGTCGGCGGCGGGACCCGGATCAGCCTGCTCGAGGTGTTCGACCTGCTCCAGGGGCTCGTCGACATCCCGCTGCAGATCGCCCGGCAGCCCTTTGCGCGCGGCGACGTCCGCCACACCAGCGCCGACGGCGCGCGAGCCCGGACGGTCCTCGGCTGGGCGCCCCGCGTGCCGTTCCTGGTGGGCTATCGTCGGGAGGTGGACTGGCTCCGCGAGCTCGGTGCGGCCGCGGCCGCGACCCGACGGCGAGCCGCGTAGGCGGCGCCTCCGCCCGGAGCGCGGCGAGCGGCGGCGCTCAGCCCTCCGGCGGCACCAGCCGGTAGCCGGCGCCCCGGAGTGCCTGGAGCAGCGGGGTCAGCCCCGGGGCGTTCAGCTTGCGGCGCAGGTACCCCACGTACACGTCGACGACATTGCTGCCCGGCTCGAAGTCCACCTCCCAGACGTGGTTCAGGATCTGGGCCCGCGAGAGGACCTGGTCGGGGTGCCGCATGAAGTACTCCAGCAGCGTCCACTCGCGCACCGAGAGGTCGATCCGCCGCCCGGCCCGCCAGGCGACCTTCGTCAGCAGGTCGAGGCGGAGGTCTCCGACGACCAGCTGGTTGGACACGGCCTGGTCTCGCGCCCGCACGGCCGCCCGCATCCGCGCCAGCAGCTCCTCGAACGCGTAGGGCTTGGTGACGTAGTCGGCCGCGCCGGCGTCGAGCCCGCGGACCTTGGTGTCGAGGTCGTCGCGCGCGGTGAGGACGATCACGGGCACCTCCGGATGGGTCCGCCGGAGGGCCTCCAGGACCCGCAGCCCGTGCGTCCCCGGCAGCCCCAGGTCGAGCAGCACCAGGTCGTAGTCGGCCACCGGCATCTCGGCCATCTCGCAGGCCTCGTCGCCGTCCGCCACGGCGATCGTCGCGTGCCCCTCTGCCTTGAGCCCCTTGGCGAGGAACGAGGTGATCCGTGGGTCGTCCTCGACGATCAGCACGTTCACCAGGCCACCGCCTCATCGGTCGTCGCCGGGCCGCCCATCGGGACGACCCGTCCGGCCGGCAGGGTGATGCGGATGGTGCAGCCGGCACCTGCGGCGCTGTCGAGGCCGACGTCGCCGCCGTGCGCCTCGGCCACGGCCTTGACGATCGCGAGCCCGAGGCCGGCGCCGCGCTCGTCCGCCCGGACGCCCCGCTCGAAGCGGCCGAAGATCCGCTCGTGCAGCTCGACCGGGATCCCCTTGCCGGTGTCCGCGACGGAGATGACGATGGTGCCGCCGGGACCGGCGGCCGCCCCGATCGCGATCGTGTCGCCGGGCTTCGTCGCCTTGATCGCATTGTCGACGAGATTGAGGAGGGCACCCCGGAGCTTCTCCCGGTCCACAAGCACGACGACGTCGGGAACGGCGCCGAGCACCCACTGCCTGGGCGACAGCGGCTGGACCGCCGCGTGGAGATCGGCCAGGAACGCCCGCAGCTCGACCGGCTCCGACTGGATGAAGTCCGGCTCCAGCGACCGACCCAGGATGAGCAGGCGGTCAACCAGCGCGCTCGTGTGGTCCAGCTCGTCGAGCACGAGATCGATCGTCGCCAGCGTCTCGGCCTGATCGGACACGCCGGTCCGACGGGCGACCTCGAGATGGCCGCGCATCACGGTGAGCGGCGTGCGCATCTGGTGTGACACGTCGGACAGAAGCCGGCGCTGCGCCTGCGAGGCACGGTCGAGGCGATCAAGCATGCCGTTGAACGTCCGGACGAGGCGCCCGATCTCGTCGTCGGGCCTCCGCTCCTCCAGCCGGCGGTCCGGGCCGAGGGTCGTGATCGCCTCGGCCGTGTCTGCAACCTCGGCCACGACGCGGACCACGCGGCGCAGCACGAGCCAGGTGCTGAACACGGCGAGCAGCACCGCCGCGAGGGCCTCGCCGCCGGTGAGCAGCAGCATGTTCTGGACCTCGCCCTGCATCCTGGCCAGGCTGTGGAGGGCCACCACCGTTCCGGCGGAGCCGCCGCCGAGCAGGATCGGGCTGGCGAGCAGGCGGTACTGACGCGACGCGATCTCGAGTTCCTGGGTGACCGGCACGGCCGGAGGAGCCGCCAGGACCGCGCCGAGGCGGGCGTCCTGGAGGATCGCAGCCGAGTTCGGACTGGCCGTGGCGGACGTGCCGGCGAGCTCGACCACGAGGTGGGACCCCTCGAGCAGGCCGGGGAACTGGGCGAGGTAGGCCGACGTGAAGTCCGACAGGCTCTGGCCAGCCGGGCGCGCCGCCGCACCCTGGAGGTACTCGCGGACGTCGTCGGCCATCTGCTGGTCGATCGAGTTCATCGAGGAGTTCGAGAACGCGACCCCCACGATGGCCAGGACCGCGCCCATCGCCACCACCAGCATGAGCACGTGGAGGACCATGAGGCGCGCGGTCAGGCCGAGGGACGACCACGCGCGACCGCGGAATCGTTCCGTCACCCCTTCTCCAGCCATTCGGCCGAGCGTAGCACGCAGCTTGCGCTACCCAGCCGCGACGGGCACCTGCGCGTTGGTCGCCCAGGTGATCGGCTGCCAGATCACGGGCCGGACACTGGTCGGCAATCCCCCGCCCACGCCGTAGACGCTGAACCCGGCCCGCTCCCAGGCATCGGCATCGAGGATGCCGGAGGCATCGACGAGCGTGCCCCCGGCCATCGCGTCCCAGGCGAGCTCGGGCTCGAGGGTCGCGTACTCGGGCCAGCCGGTCGCGACCACGACGGCATCGGCCATGGCCATCGCCGCGAGCGGCGTGGGCATCGTGACCGCGGGCAGGTCGTCGGCGGCCGCCATCGGATCGTGGACGGCCACCCGGGCCCCGCGTGCCGCGAGTTCGCGGACGACCTCGATCGCGGGCGAGTCCCTCGTGTCGTCGGTGCCCGGCTTGAACGCCACGCCGAGGACGGCGATCCGCCGACCAGCCAGGGGCCCGAGCGCCGCCTCGAGCTTCTCGACAACGACGACCGGGGCGCGCTGGTTGACGGCCAGCGCCGCCGCGGCGACTGGAGCCTTGTAGCCCAGCGACTCGGCCGTGGCCAGGAACCCCGAGAGGTCCTTGGGGAGGCAGGAGCCGCCGAACCCCGGGCCGGGGTGAAGGAACGCAGTCCCGATCCGGCTGTCGAGGCCGACGCCGCGGAGGACCGGCGCTGCGTCCGCGCCGAGCAGCTCGCACAGGCCGGCGACTTCGTTGGCGAACGAGATCTTGACGGCGAGGAACGTGTTCGCCGCGTACTTGATCAGCTCCGAGCTCCGGCGGTCGCACACGACGACCGGGTGGCCGGCCGGGTACAGCTCGGCGATCTCGCGGCCGATCTCCGGGTCGTCCGACCCGACGACGATGCGGTCGGGGTTGAAGAAGTCCTCGACGGCGCGGCTCTCGCGGAGGAACTCGGGGTTCGATGCCACGTGCACGCTGACGCCGGGGCTCGCCGACTCAGCCGCGAGGATCTCGATCGCCTCGCAGGTGCCCGGCGGGACCGTGCTCTTGACGATCAGCACGAGGTCCGAGGCGGCCTGGGCGGCGATGTCGCGCGCCGCGCGCGAGATCTGCGTCAGGTCGGGCGTGCCGTCCTGCCGCGGCGGCGTGCCGACGCACAGGAGGACGTGGCGCGTGCCGCGCATCGCCTCGGCCACATCGCTCGTGAACCGGAGGCGTCCCAGGGCGACGTTCTTGGCCACCATCTCCTCGAGGCCGGGCTCGTAGATCGGCATCACCCCCTCGAGCAACATGCCCAGCCGGCGGGGGCTCGCCTCGACGCAGGTGACGTCGTGGCCCGACTCGGCCATGCAGGCGGCGGCCGTCAGGCCGACATAGCCGGCGCCGATGACGGCGAGGTGAACGGGGGTGACGGCGCGGGGGCGGAACGAAATGGTCATCGGGATCCTCCGGTGAGGGGGCGGACGGCGTCGAGCAGCGCTGTGAGGCCGCGAAGGCCGAACTGGATTGGCGAGGCGTTGCCCCGCTGGGCCTCGTGGAGCCGCCAGTAGCGGCCGCGGACCCGGAGGAGCTCCTGGTGCGTGCCCAGCTCCACGACACGGCCGCGGTCGAGGACCGCGATCTGGTCGGCGGTCCGGACGGCGCCGAGCTGGTGGCTGACGATGATCGTGGTGCGCCCTCGGGCGAGCCGTTCGAGGGCCTGGAGCAGCTGGGCCTCCGACCCGGCGTCGAGCCCGGTGGTGGGCTCGTCGAGGATGAGCACCCGAGGCGAGCGGGCCATGGCGCGGGCCATCGAGATGGCCTGGCGCTGGCCGCCGGAGAGCGTCGCCCCCCGCTCGGACACGGGGGTGTCGTAGCCCTCGCCGAGCCGCTCGAGCACGCCGTCGACGCCCGCGGCCCTGGCCGCGGCGATCGCCTGCTCGCGCGACAGGCGCGGCCCGGCGGCGCCGTAGGCGATGTTCTCCCAGACCGTGCCCCTGAAGATGTACGGCTCCTGGGTCACCATGCCGACCTGGCTACGAAGCTCGGCCAGCGGCAGGTCGCGCAGGTCCACGCCGTCGAGGAGCACGGCCCCCGCGGTCGGGTCGTAGAAGCGGGGGATGAGCCGCACGAGCGTGCTCTTGCCCGAACCCGTCGCGCCGACGATCGCGAGGCGGCCTCCTGCGGGAACCTCGAGGCGGATGTCCGCGAGGGTCGCGGCGCCGGACGAATAGCGGAACCCGACCCGGTCGAACACCAGCCGCCCGAGGGCGGGCCGGCCGGTGCGCGGTGCGCCGCCGTCGGGCAGCTCGTCGCGGGCGTCGAGCAGCTCGGCGAGCCGCTCGGAGGCCGCGAGGCCCTGCCCGAAGACGATGGCCAGCTTGGTGAGCTGCCGGATGGGCGTGTAGGTGGCCCGGAGGTAGGCGGTGAAGACCAGGAGCTTGCCCGCCGTGAGGCCGCCGTGGATGATCGCGAGCGCCCCGAGCCAGACGATCGGCACCAGACCCAGGGCCATCACCGTGCTCGCCATCGTCGTCAGGGCCGACTGGAGCGCGATCGCCCGCCGGTTCGCCTCGAGCCCCTCCGACGTCGCGTCCGCGAACCGCTGCGCCTCGTCCTCCTCCCGTCCGAACACCTGGACGGCGGCGATTGAGGTGAGCACCTCCTGGGCCACGGTGGACGCGGCCCCTTCCTGGCGCCGTGCCGCCCGGACCGACGTCTTGAGCCCGCCCATGAACCGGCTCAGGCTCAGGTGGAGGATCGGGACCAGGCCGAGCACGAGCAGCGCGAACCGCCAGTCGACGATGAGCATGATCACCGCGATGCCCGTGAGCGTGAACACGCTGTTCACCATCGAGGGCATCGCATCGACCATCATGCTCTGGAGGGCTTGGGCGTCACCGCTCAGGCGACTCATGAGGTCCCCGGTGGTCCTGCTCTCGTGGAAGGCCAGCGACTGGCGCTCCAGGTGCGTGAACAGCGCGATGCGGATGCCGTAGACGAAGCCCTGTCCCGCCTTGCCGATCAGGTAGGCCGAGGCGTAGCCGAACACCGCGAGGCCCAGCGCGATGACGACCGCCGCGAGCGACAGGATCGCCAGCCGCTGGTCCGGCGCCGCGGGCAGGAACGCGAGCCAGGGGGACAGCGGCAGGTGGTTGAGGACGTTGTCGAAGACCACCTGGAGCGGCCAGGGCGACAGCCACTGGAAGACCGCCTGGAGGGCGCTGGCGAGGAGCCCGGCGGCCAGCGTGCGCCGCACCGGCCTGAGGAAGGGCGCGAACCGACGCAGGGCCTGCGTCCCGTGGGGGGGGCCGTCCGCAGCGCCGGGCGAGGGCCGGCCGGCCGACGGGACGGCCGCTGTCGATCGATGGAGAGGCACGTCAGACGGCCTCCGCGGCCCGGTCCGGGACCGGTCGCGCAGGCGGTGCGGGGACGGCTGCGAGGATCCGCGCCACGACCGCGTCCCAGCCGAAGCCTGAGACCGCCCGCTCGCGGGCCGCGGCACCCAGTCGCGCCGCGCGCGCCGGGTCGTCGAGCAGCTCGCCGATCGCGCCCGCCAGGGCCGCCGCGCTGGCGGCGCCCACCAGCAGCCCGGTCCCCGCGAGCATCGCCTCGATCGGGTCGAACCGGGACGCGACGACAGGGCGGCCGGCGGCCATCGCCTCGACCACCTTGAGGGGCGAGAAGTAGAACGCCCCGTCCGCCATCGGAGCGTCATAGGGGGCGACCGCCACGTCGAGGGCCGCGAGGTAGGCGGGGATCAGGTCCGGGGCGACCGCCCCGGTGAACCGGCAGCGACCCGCGAGGTCGGGCTCCGCGGCGCGCTCCCGGGCCGCGGCGGCGGCTGGGCCGTCCCCAACCAGCAGGACGCGCAGGGCGGGGCGGTGCGGCGCGAGCCGCGCGACGGCCTCGAGGAGGGTCGCCACGCCATGCCACGGCTTCATGCTGCCGACGAACCCGACCACCTGCGCACCCTCGAGGCCGAGGGACTGCCGCAGCGCAGCCGCGGCGCGCGCCTGCTGCGAGGCGTCGAATCGGCGCGTGTCCACGCCATTCGGGATGACCTGAACCGAGGCCGCGCCCCGGGCGCGGCACCAGGGCTCCAGGGCCGCCGACACGGCCACCACGTGGGCGCCGGCCAGCGCGTCGCGCTCGGCCTGTCGGGCATCGGCGGCGAGGGCAAGGCCGGTGTGGGCCTCCCGCTCGGACGCGACCGGGGCGTTCACCTCGACGATGCGAGGCACGCCGAGGCGCCTCGCCAGGTGAGTCCCCCCGCCCGCGAACAGCGACAGCCGCTCGTAGACCAGGTCGGGCCGGAACCGCCGAGCCTCGTCCTCGGACCAGTCGAGGAACTGCTCCACAGCACGGCGGCGCTCGGGGTCTCCCCCCGGCCCGCGCGGGAACGAGCCCGTCTCGAAGATCCTGAGGTCCACGCGGCCGGCCCGCGAACGGGCAGCCGCGCCATGGGATCTCGAGTCGGTCTCCGGCACGGTCTCGGCGGGACGCGCCGAGCGCATCGCGAGCAGCTGGACCGTGGCCCCGGCTGACGCCATCGCGCGGGTCACCTCGGCGACGTGGACGGAGGCCCCCTTGCTGCCCCCCACGGGGATCCCGGGGTCGGGCAGGAGGTACGTGATCCGCATCAGGGCCTGCCGGCGGAGGCCGCGCTGAACAGCGGGGCGACGGCGCGGATCATGCTCTGGCGGTCGAAGCCCTGGACCACCCGCGTCCGTGCGCCGCGCCCCAGGTGGCGGCGCATCTGCGGGTCGCCGGCAAGCGCCGCAAGATGGGCCGCGAGGGCGCCCGCGTCGCCCGGGACGGCAAGGAGGCCGCACTCCCCGTGGGTGACGACCTCCGGGATGCCACCCGCCAGCGTCGCCACCACGGGCAGCCCGCTGGCCATCGCCTCGAGCACCGAGTTCGGGATGCCGTCCCGGTCCCCGTCCGGGAGGACCACGCTCGCCTGGGCGAACAGGTCGGCACGCTGGTAGGCGGCCGCAACCTCGCGCTGGTTGCGCGGCCCGAGGAAGTGGACGGAACCGGCCACGCCCAGCGCTTCCGCCCTGGCCCGGAGGAGAGGCAGGAGCGCCCCGCCGCCGATGACCGTGAGGTCGATCGCGTGCCCCAGGGCCCGCGCCCGCGCGAGCGCTTCGAGCAGGACGGGATACCCCTTCTTCTCGACGAGCCGGCCGACCGCCAGGACGTGGAGCGTGACGCCCGCCTGCTCCGCCTCCCCGGTCGCCTGGCCCGCCGCGAGAGGCCTGAACCGCGCCGTGTCCACGCCGTGGGGGGCGAGGACGACCCTGTCGGCGAATGCCTCGCCGACGTTGTCGGCGGCGATCCGGCGGAGGTGGTCGGCGGCGGTCGAGGAGCACACGAGGACGAACTGGGCGTCCCGCACGCGACGGGCAAGCGCCGCGGGCGAGGTCAGGTAGAGGTCCTTCGCGTGGCCGGCGAAGCTGTACGGGATCCCGGTGAGCCGGTAGACGATGCGCGCGACCTCGGCGGGGCCGTGGGCGAACGCGGCGTGCACATGCGTGGACCCGTCCGCCTCCACCCAGTCGGCGAGGAGCACCGCCTCATTGAACCTGCGGACGGCGGCGAAGCCGGGGCGCTCCCTCTCAGTCCGGAGGAGCACGGCAGCGTAGCGGGCAGGCGACCGGCCGAAGCGGCGCCCGTGCGCCGCCGCTGCACGGGCGCCGTTCCGGATCCGCTCGCGCCAGCCGCCCCGGCCGTGCAGGTAGCGCACCGGCCCCTGCACCCGCTCGACGTCAGGCTGGACGAGCGCCTCCTGCGGGTCCCCCATCGAGAACACGCGGAGCGGCACGCCCTCGGCCTGGAGCCCGAGGATCTCGTCGAGGATGAACGTCTCGGACAGGCGGGGGAACCGCTTGGTGAGGTACGCGACGCCGCCGCTCATGCCGTCGCCAGCGACGGCGCCGCGAGCGACGCCCTCCCGCTGACCGAGGCCCGCTGTCGCGCCGCGGCCGCGGCCTCGCCCAGGAGCGCCTCGCGGACGCGCCGCGCCCCGTGGAGGTCGATCCCTGGCACCAGGCGACGGCGGTCTCCCAGGGCCTCGCGAAGCCGGGGGGCGAGCCGCCCGGCCAGATCGTCGCCGGGCTCGACGACCCTGACCAGCCCGCGCTCCTCGAACAGGCGGGCGCGGATCGCCTGCTCGCGCCGCGGCCAGGTGCGCGGGATGACGACCGTGGGAACGCCGCTCGCGACCGCCTCGCACAGCGTGTTGTAGCCGCCCATGGTCACGATGGCCGACGCCCCGGCCATGGCCTCGTCCATGTCGGGCACGAAATCCACGACCTGCACCCGGCCGCCGGCCTTGGCGGCGTCGGCGACCAGGCGCTCTCGGCCCTCGCGGTGCATTAGGGGGCCGGCCACGATCAGCGCGTCGAGGTCCAGCGCGGTGGCGGCTTGAACGGTCGCGAGCAGGGCCTCGAAGCCGTCCTCCCCACCGCCGGCGGTGCCCAGGACGTACCGCGCGCCCGACGGCGCGACCGGCCGCGGGAACGCGAGGGGCCGCTCGTCGACCCGGGAGATGTAGCCGCAGTACGAGACGCGCTCGCGGGCGGACCCTACGATCCCGTAGGCGCTGGCTGCGTCGAGGATGTCTGGCGAGCCGTACACGAGGATCCGGTCGTACACCTGCTCGATCCTGGCCAGGATGCCCTCGGCGTCCCAGGCGCGCCGGACGTCGTCCGGGTCGTCGAGAACGTCGCGCAGGCCGAGGACGATCCGCGCGCCGGGCACGTCGCGGCGCAGCGTCTCGAACGTCGGCAGGAGCTCGCCCTTCATGCCCAGGGGCGCGTGGTCCACGAGCAGCACGTCGGGGCGGAAGCGCCGGGCGACGTCCGCGATGATGGCGGCCCTCGCCCGGCTCACGACGCCAAAGCCGATCTCGTTGTCCCGGGCGTTGTACGCCTCGGGCGCCACCTTCACGACCGGCGGCAGGCTGACGATCTGCAGCCCGCGGGGGAGGGAGAAGCGCGACGCGACCGGCGAGCCGCTGACAAGGACGACCTGCAGCTGGTCGATCGTGCGCAGCAGGTGGCCGGCGATGGCCAGGTTGCGGCGCAGGTGCCCGAGTCCGTAGGTGTCGTGGGAGTAGAGGAGGATGCGGCGCAGGTGCGCCGAGTAGCCGCGCTCGCGGCTCTGGGGATGCTTGATGTCCGGCAGAGGATGGGCGCCCGTCGTGATCGCATGGATCGGCAGAACGCCGGTTGCGGGGGCCGTCAGCGTGTCCATGGGCGACATGCTGCGGTTCGTCGGGGAAGCGCGGATGAAGCGACGATGAGAACCCTCTTACTGCGGATCCGGCGGGCGTCGCCGCGAGGGTGCCTCCCCAGCGCCGGTCAGGACTCCGCAGCCGGGCCGGCGTCCCCGTCCCCGTCCCCGTCCCCGGCTGCCCGTGCCTCCAGCGCGGCCGCGTCGGCCAGGAACGCCCGCCATCGCTCGAGGACAGCGGGGGTCAGCCTGATCGACCTCGGGCAGGCGTGGCGGACCCGGAACCGGCGGGCTTCCTCGGGCGCCAGCCCGCGGGCACTCGCGAGCAGTCCCCGGATCGGGCCGCTGTGCGAGACGAGCAGCGCGTCCTCGCCGGGCCCGAGTCGGCTTGCCGCCGCGAGCGCGACCCGGATCGAGCGGCGCCACATCGACCGCGCGTCCTCGCCTCCGGGCGCGGCCGCACCGGCCCGCCAGGCCCGCGCCGCATCGTCGCCCAGCCGCTTGATCTGGTCCCAGGTGAGCCCGGAGTACGCACCCAGGTCCTGCTCCCGGATGTCGGCTGCTGCGACGATCGCCTGCTCGGCGGCCACCAGCGCCACCGTCTCACGGGCTCGCCTGAGCGGCGACGCGAGCACGAGCGCCGGGTTGATCGAGGCGAGCCTGCCGCGCGCCACGGTCGCCTGCTCGACCCCCAGCGCGTCGAGCGGCGGATCGAGGCGGGAGCCGAGGTAGACCCCGGGCGGCGCCGCGGGGTGACCGTGCCGCAGCAGCACGAGCCGCGCCGGGCGCGGCCGGCGGGCGAGAGGCGGTTGCATCGAGCTGGCCCCCTCCACAGCGGGTTGACGTGCTCCTCGGGCGGCCGCGGGAGAGCCGACGCCGGCAGCGTCGACGGCAGCCCTGGAGCACCGTACCCCATCGCGCTCGGGTCGCCCGCCTGGTGGAGGAGGGTCGGCTGCCAGTGGGGCGATCGCGCTGGTGCGCGCCCAGCCCGATTGCCGGCCATTCCCACACGAGCCGGGCGGCGCCAGCTACCCTGGCCGCCGACGCCGGCGGTCCGCCCGGGGCAGCGCGATGAATCTCCGGTTGGCCGATTCCCGCTCGGCTCTGCTACCATCCGCCTTCGCGCCTGCGGGCCGTCCTCTTCCGCGCGCGCCGAACGTTGCACCCATTGCATCTGCAGTCACCGAACGGAGCATTGCCACCTTGGCCAGAACGCCTCGGAAATGGCAGGGCGCTCGCACCCCGTCCGGGCTGAAGGGCGTCCGCCAGGCTGAGCGCCGGCACGCGATCCTGCAGCCCCGGCGGTCCGCGGCAAAGACCCTGGTCGCCAAGGCACTCACCACCGCCACGTCGCAGCCCGAGGGCGCTGACGTCGAGGCCACGCTGGCGGAGGCCATCTCGGCCCTCGATCGCGCGGCCAAGGTGGGCGCCATCCACCCGAACGCCGCCGCTCGCCGCAAGAGCCGCCTGGCGCGGAAGGTGAACGCTGCCGTCACGGGCCAGGCCGTGGTGAGCGGCCACGTGGCCAAGAGCACCGGCAAGGCCGCCGCCGCCAAGGCCGCCAAGGCCCGCATCGCCGCCGGCAAGGCCGTCAAGGCCAAGGGCGCGCAGACCGCCGCCGGCAAGGCCCGCGCGGCACTGTCGCGGACCACCCGCGCCGACGCCGCCGCCGCCCCGGATGCCGCCGCCAAGGCAGCAGCCGCAGCGAAGGCCCCGGCCAAGGCCGCCTCCGCCAAGGCCACCGCCACGAAGCCGGCCGCCAAGGCAGCAGCCGCCGCCAAGGCAGCAGCCAAGACTGCGGCCGCCAAGCCGGCAGCCAAGACCGGCGCAGCCGCGAAGCCGGC
>JAJXTS010000157.1 GCA_021783595.1 Chloroflexota bacterium
TCAGGCGCTCCGCCACCGCGACGACGGCCGGCAGGTCCAGGACGACCGCGCTCAGCCGCGGGTAGCGACTCGCGAGCGCCATGCTGTACGCGCCGTGGCAGCCTCCCACGTCGAGCAGGCGCAGGTCGCGGTCGCGCGGCAGCTCCAGCACCTCGGCCACGGCCGGGGCCTGCATCGCCGCCGCGGCGTAGATCCCCAGCACGAACCGCTCGACCCAGTCCGCGGGAGCCTCGTCGCGGGTGTTCTCCGGCGGCCGCCGCCCGCTGCGCACCGCCTCGGCGAGATGGGCCCAGCGGCGCGCATGGGCGCTCTGGAGCACAAGGCTCCCGGCCAGGCTGCCGGGCGTACCGCGCACCAGCAGCGGCGCGACGTCGGGTGCCAGCCGGAACTGCCCGCCGGTCTTGAGCAGCAGCCCCAGCGACGTGGCCGCGTTGAGGAGCAGCTCGACCGCCCGCGCGTCCGTGCCGGTCTGCGCGGCCACCGCCCCGGGTGTCGAGGACCCGGCCGCCAGGGCGTCGAACACCCCGAGCTCAGCGCAGGCGAGCAGGACCCCCGCGCCGCGGAACCCCGCCGCCAGGTCCTGAACGCGTCGCCGAGCCTCGCCGGCATCGTCGTGTGCCATCGCTGATCCGATCACCTCGCCGTGCGCCGCGACCCGGGCCGTCGCCGGGCCCATGGTACCGATGCCGACCGGGCCGGACGCCTGGGCGGGCCGACGGGTGGTGCGTCGCCGACCCGGTCTACAATCGGCCCGTGCGCCGATTCCGCGTCCCCAAGAACCACCTCATGCTCATCGCCGGCATCGTGTGGTGCCTCGCCGGGACGATGGTCACGGTCGTGGGCCTGCCGCTCCTGTTCAAGCTGGAGCCGGCCGACCCGATCCTGCTGCCCCTGGCCGCGGTGATCTTCGCCGTGTTCTACGTGTTCGTGTTCTCGCGCCTTGTGCACAAGCACACGCACCGGATCCGGACCCGGCAGGAGGAACGCCTCCCCTTCTGGCACTTCTTCAACCTGTCGTCGTGGATCGTCATGTTCGTCATGATGGGCGGCGGCATGGCGCTTCGGCTGTCCCACACCGCGCCGGACTGGTTCATCGCGTTCTTCTACAGCGGGCTCGGGATCGCCCTGTTCCTGTGCGGCGTTCGATTCCTCGAGGTGTTCCGCCGCAAGGTGGTTCTCCAGCCCGCGCCGGTCCGGCCGGGCGCCTAGGCCGTCGCGCGCCGCAGCGCGCCCCGATCGTTCGCGAGCCCGGACGTGGTGACACACGGGCCGGTGTTGCCGTGCCACCAGGAGGGGCAGCGCGCCTCGCGACGTGCGACCATCGGCGCTGCGGTGGACGCACCCGACGCAGGCGAGGCGGCACGACCATGACGACAACCCACGCGGCTCTCCATGACGACGCGGCCGACCTAGGCGCCGCGGCCATCGCCCGGGCCGAGGCCCACGCCGCCCACAACTACAACCCGCTCCCCGTGGTGCTGGCGCGGGGCGAGGGCGCCTGGGTCTGGGACGCCGACGGGCGCCGGTATCTGGACATGCTGGCGGGTTACAGCGCGCTCAACTTCGGGCATCGCCACCCGCGCCTGGTCGCGGCGGCCGAGGCGCAGCTGGGGCGGCTGACCCTCACCTCGCGGGCCTTCCACAACGACCTCCTCGGCGACTTCGCCGAGGAGCTCACGGCGCTGTGCGGCATGGACACGATGCTGCCCATGAACACCGGCGCCGAGGCCGTGGAGACGGCCCTCAAGATGGCCCGCAAGTGGGGCTACGAGCGCAAGGGGGTCCCCGACGGCCTCGCCAAGATCCTCGTGATGGGCGGCAATTTCCACGGCCGCACCACCACCATCGTCGGCTTCAGCGACGACCCGTCCGCGCGCGACGGCTTCGGCCCGTTCACGCCGGGCTTCGTGCGCGTCCCGTACGGCGACGCCGAGTCCCTGGCCGCGGCCATCGACGAGGACACCGTGGCGGTCCTCCTCGAGCCCATCCAGGGCGAGGGCGGCGTGGTCATCCCGCCCGACGGATACCTGCGCGCCGTTCGCGCGCTGTGCACCGAGCACAACGTGCTCATGCTCGCCGACGAGATCCAGTCCGGCCTCGGCCGCACCGGCGCCACGTTCGCCTGCGACCACGAGGCGGTGGTTCCCGACGCGTACATCCTGGGCAAGGCCCTCGGCGGCGGGATCCTGCCCGTGTCCGCGGTCGTGGCGCGCCGGGAGGTGATGGGCGTCTTCGGCCCCGGCCAGCACGGCAGCACCTTCGGCGGCAACCCGCTCGCTTGCGCGGTGGGCATCGAGGTGGTCCGGATGCTCCGCACCGGCGAGTTCCAGGCACGAGCGCGCGACCTGGGCGCGGTGCTGGCGGCCCGGCTCGCGTCGCTGCCGGCGAGCCGGGTGTCGGCGTTTCGCGTCCGCGGCCTGTGGGCGGGCATCGACGTGGTCGGGCGCACCGGGCGCGACGTGTGCGAGGGCCTCATGCGGCGGGGCGTCCTGGCCAAGGACACCCACGGGAGCACGATCCGGCTGGCGCCGCCGCTGGTGGTGGAGCGCGCCGACCTCGAATGGGCCCTCGACCAGCTGCGGCAGGAGCTCGGCTAGCCTAGGCCCGCTCCCCGGCGGCGGGTTCGGTGGCGTCCGCCAGGGCCGACGCCGCCTCGCCGAGCCGCGCCTCGGGCATGGTCCGGATCGCCATCAGCAGGGCCGCTGCCGCGGCGGCGGCCATCAGCCAGTAGACGACGACCAGGCCCGACTCCAGCGCGTCCCTGCCCGCCGCCAGCTGCGCGGGGCTGAGCTGCGCGCGCCCGATGGGGTCCAGGATCGCCGACGACGCCGTGCCCACGAAGGCGGCCAGGATCCCGCCCATCACGCCCACGCCCACCGACCCGCCGATGGTGCGGCTGAACTGCACGAGGCCAGTGGCGGTGGCGCGCCGCTGCCACGGCACCGCGCCCTGGACCATGATGAGCAGGACCGTGGACGAGAAGCCCATGCCCAGGCCGACGACGGCGACCGCCACGGTCTCGAACCCGAGCGACGGGTGGACGGTCGCCTGCGTGACCGCGACCGATCCGAGCAGGATCAGCAGCGAGCCCAGCAGGACGAACGGCCGGGCGCCCACGCGGTGCAGGAGCCGGCCCGCGATGACCGAGCCGACGGGCCACCCGATCGACATGGCGGCCACCACGGCACCCGCCTCGACCGCGGTCCCGCCCTGCACGCCCTGCACCAGCGGCGGCACGAACGTGGTCAGGCCGAACATGACGATGCCGGCCAGGGTCCCGATCATGAGGCCCGCGCGGATGATCGGGACGCTGAGCAGGTCGAGGTCCACCAACGGCTCCGCGACCGCCCGGGAGTGGCGGGCGAACAGCCAGAACAGCGCGACCGCCCCGAGCAGCATCGCGGCGAACGGGGCCGAGACCCAGCCGAACAGCTGGCCGCCCTCCGACACCGCGAGCAGCAGCAGCACGACGGACCCCGAGAGCAGCGCGGCCCCGGCCCAGTCGATCGCGTGCGACCGGCGCTCGAGCCGCTCGTGGAGGCGCAGGCCGATGATCGCGGCGGCAAGGAGCCCGACCGGGATGTTGAGCTCGAACACCCACGGCCAGCCGACCGTGGACGTGATCAGGCCGCCGATCGCCGGGCCGATGATCGCGGCCACGCCCCACACGCCCGAGAAGAAGCCCTGCATCCGGGCCCGCTGCCGCGGCTCGAAGATGTCGCCGGCGATGGTGAACGAGATCGGCTGCACCGCGCCGGCGCCCAGGCCCTGCACCGTCCGGAAGGCGATGAGCATCCACATCGAGCTCGCCAGCCCGCACAGCGCCGATCCGGCCACGAACAGCGCCAGGCCGATGAGGAACACTGGCTTGCGGCCGTGGATGTCGGCGAGCTTGGCGTACAGCGGGACGGTGGTCGTGGATGCCAGCAGGTAGGCGCTGAACACCCACGCGTACTCGGACAGACCGCCGAGCTGCCCGATGATGGTGGGCATGGCGGTCCCCACCACCGTGGAGTCCAGCGCGGCAACGGCGAGCGCGGCCATCAGGCCGACGGTGATCAGCCGCTGCTCGCGGGTGAGCGGAGGGAGGGGCGGGAGGTCGGTTGCCATGGGACGTCGAGTCTACCGGCCCGGGCGGTCGCGCCCGCGATCCGACGCCCGACGGCGACGCCGCCCGGGCCCGACGGCCCGCGGGGCACGCTGACGGCGCTCGGCCGCCGGCTGCCCGGCGCAACGTCCCCGGGATGGGAACCCGCGAAGGGTGCGCCGCGGTTCCGAAGGTTGCGTGGGGGGCGCGCCCCCCTCCCCTAGAATGCCGGCATGCCCCGCCGTCACCTCGTCCGCCCGATTGCCGGGCTTGGCGTCCTTGTGCTCGTCGCTGCCTGCGGCGTCACGCCCGCGGCCACCGGCAGACCACCCAGCGCGGCGGCCATCGCGTCGCCGGTGGCCGCGTCGTCGGCTGCCTCCCCATCCGGTGCCCCGTCGACCGCGGCCGCTGCCCCGTCCGCCATGCTCGGGCCAACCACCGGGGCCCTCACGCTCGTCGAGCCCCTGCGTGACGTCTCTGCCGCGGTCGGCTCGGTGGCGCTGACCCCCGCCGGCTCGCTGGTGGCGACCGAGGCCGGCGCCGACCAGAGCCTGCACGCCCTCGATTGCGCGGCCAACTGCGGCGACCCGGCAACGTGGACCGACACCCAGCTTGACCCGGGAGTCGCGTGGGCCAACCCGATCGTGCGGGCCCGCGACGACGGGTCGCTGGTGGCCGTGGCGGACGGTCGCGCGGCCGGGCAGGCGACGGAGGCCATCGGCACCTGCGCGAGCGGCTGCGACAAGCCCGCGTCGTGGCGCTGGACCCAGATCCCGCTGCCCGCCGGCAGCTCGGCCCAGCGCGATCCGAGCCGATATGTCGCGGTGGGCGGCGACGCCATGGTCATCGGCCTCGGCTCCGGGTCGCCGATGAGCGCCTTGGTGTGCGGGGGCACCTGCGACCACCCGGCCAGCTGGGCCCGCATCGTCCTCTCAGCCGGCGCCTGCACGGCGCCCAGCGTCGCCGCCAGCCCGACCGGGGCGATGGCGATCGCGTGCGCCACGCGCAGCTCGGCCGCCGCCACGGCCGAGCGCGTGGACGTCTGGTCCTGCCCGGGCCAGTGCACCAGCCAGATCAACTGGGGCGGCGTGTCCGGGGTGGCTTCGGGGTCCGGCCTCGCGGTCGACGTGACGGTTGGGCCGGGCGGCTCGGTGGACGCCGCGGTGGACCTGGGCACCCAGGCCGACAGCGCCATGGCGAACCATCTCGGCTGGTTCCAGTGCCTGGGCGGATGCGCCACGCCCGCCTCGTGGCACGGGGTCGAGGTGGGCACCGAGACCCTCTACGGCCATCGGCTGGCCGCCGCCACAGACGGGCAGGGCCGGTCGGTGGTCGCCTATGACGGCACGAGCTCGGCCGGGAGCGGGCTGCTGGCCGCCGTGTGCACCGCGGACTGCCTCAAGGCGGCGTCGTGGTCGGTGGTCCTCCTGGACGACGCAACACGCTTGGGTGCCCAGATCGCGGTGACCGCGCCGCCCGGCTGCACCACGGTGGCCTGGGTCCCCGCCTCCGTGACCGACATCGCGCTGCGCGGCGCCTGGGCCGCGATCGCGTCCGGCTACGATGCCGTCGGCTCCGGCGGTTCCTGCGCCGCGGACGCGCACACCCCTGGCGCGGGCTACCAGCCGATCCGCAGCGTGGTCAGCCTGGCGGTGCTGGGGCCCTAGACCGGCAGGCGCGGCCCTGGCACTAGCCCGCCTCCCCTCCCCCGCCGGGCACT
>JAJXTS010000158.1 GCA_021783595.1 Chloroflexota bacterium
TCGCCCTCCACCCACAGGCCGTGCAGGGCCTCGTCCGACCGGATCCGGTCCTTCAGGGCGCGCACGACATCCGAGACCGTCCGGACGGCAGGGGCACGACCGCCCGCAACGTCCGGCACGGCCGCCACCGCGGCGGGGGTGGCGTCGTCTGACAGCGCGTCCCAGGGCGGCAGCATCCCGTCGCCCGGGGCCGGGCCGGCGCCAGCGCCCATGGTTGGCTCGGGGAAGCTCGCCGGGGCGGCTAGAGGCGGGTCTGGTATTCGCCGGTGCGCGTGTCGATCCGGAGCGTGTCGCCGGCGTTCACGAACAGCGGGACCGAGACCACGAGCCCGGTCTCCATGGTGGCGTTCTTGCGGGCGCCCTGCGCGGTGTCCCCGGCGAAGCCCGGCTCGGTCTCCGCGACCAGCAGGTCCACCGTGACCGGGAGCTCCACGCCGAGCGTCTCGCCCTGGTAGGCGGTCCGGTCCAGCATCATGCCGTCCTTGAGGAAGCCGACGACGTCGTCGAGCTTGTCGGCGGGCAGGCTGAACTGCTCGTAGGACTCGGTCTCCATGAAGTGGAGGTCGTCGCCGTCGCGGTAGAGGAACTGGACGGGGCGGCGGTCCAGCACGGCCCGCGGCCACTTGTCGCCGGCCTGGAACGACTTCTCGACCGTGCTGCCCTTCTTGACGTTGCGCAGCTTGATGCGCACCTGGGCCGAGCCCCGGCCCATCTTGATGTGGTGGTAGTCGAGGATCTGCCAGAGGTCGCCGTCAAGCTCGATGACGACGCCCTTGCGCAGCTCGCCGGTGCTGATCATGGGTTGGGCTGCTCCGGTGGCGCACAGCGCGTTCGGGGCAGGTGTGGCCCCGCGCGTGGACGTGGATGTCCCCGGATGCTACCAGAGAGCCCGCCGCGCGCCGAATGGGCACCGGCCGGCGGCCGTCAGTCGGGGTGCCGCAGCGCCCGCAGCCGGACCTCGTACTCCGTCGGGTCGATCTCCCCGGCGGCGAGGCGCCGCTTGAGCTCGACGAACGCGGGGTCCTCGACCGGGCGGGCCACCCGGCGGGCGATGAGGAGGATGATCCCGAAGGTCAGGGCGCTGATCACCAGGATCCCCGCGAAGACCAGCCACAGGATCTCGAAGGCGAGCGTCACGCGGCCGTTCCGATGGTCGGCGCGCGCAGCGCGAGGACGTCCTTGGGGAACCGCGTCAGCGCCTCGAAGACGCCGCCCGCCGCGTCGAGGTGCACCAGGTCCTCGATCCGGACGCCGGTCTGGCCCTCGAGGTAGATCCCCGGCTCCACGCTGAACACCGTCGGGCTCGGCAGCGGCGTCTCCGGGGCCGCGCGCGCCAGCGACGGCTTCTCGTGCGTCGCGAGGCCTATCCCGTGGCCCAGGCCGTGACCGTAGGCGGGGAAGCGCCCGTCCGCCTCGATCGCGCGGCGCGCGGCCGCGTCCACCGAGCGCCCGTCCGGCAGCGCCCCGCCCGTTCGGACCGCCGCCGCGAGCAGGTCGAGCGCCGCCTGCTGCGAGCGGGCCACGGTCTCGTACACGGCGAGGTCCCGGGCCGTCGGCTCCCCGATGAACAGGGTGCGCGTCATGTCCGACCGGTAGCCCTCCACCTGGGCGCCGAAGTCGAACAGCAGCACGCTTCGGTCGAGCACGGGCCGGTCCCCGGGCGAGCCGTGGGGCAGCGCCGCCTCTGGCCCGGCCAGGCACGCCACGTCGAAGGCCAGGCACTCGGCGCCACCGGTGCGCATCAGCCACTCGAGGCGCAGCGCGAGGTCCCGCTCGGTGACCCCGGCTCGCACCTCGGGGAGCAGCGCCGCGAGCGCCCGGTCGGCCACGGCGCAGGCGGCCGCGATCCGCTCGACCTCGTCAGGGGTCTTCACGGCGCGCATCGCCTCGACCCAGCCGTCGGCCGCCACGAGCTCGACGCCGGGCGAGGCCTCCGCGAGCTGGCGCCACATCGCGTGGGGGACCGCCTCGGCCTCCATCCCCACGCGCCGGGCGCCGAGCGAGCCGAGCAGCCGGGCCCACGCCCCCGCCAGGTCATAGCCGATGTCGTCCACCGTGGCGTCCGTCGCCTCACGGCGGGCCTGGATGGCGTACCGCGAGTCCACGAGGACCGTGACGGTTTCGGCGCCAACCAGGAACTCGCCCGAATGGCCGGCCGACGCCTTCTCGCCGGGCCCGAGCGCGAAGCCGGTGAGCCAGCGCATGTGCTCCGGCCGAACGCCGAACCAGGCATCCACGCCCTCGCGGGCCATCCGCTCGCGAAGGCTGGCCAGACGCGCCGGGCGGGCGGCACGGTCCGCCTCCAGCCAGCGGGCGCGGGTCGCGGCGTCAGGCGGCGGGGCGAAGTCGGCGGGAACGGGCAGTCGGCTGGCCACTGCTAGTGCCCGTACTTGGCGACGTTGGCGTCGTGCTGCGCCTGGGTCTTGGCGTACACCGTCTTCCCGTTCTGCCCGGTGGCCAGGAAGAACAGGTACCCGGACTTGGTGTTGGGGCTCAGCGCCGCGTCAATCGAGGCGAGGCTGGGCGAGCAGATCGGGCCGGGCGGGAGCCCCGGGCTCGTGTAGGTGTTGTACCCGGCGATCGCCGCCGGCAGCGGCACCGGGAGCTTGTACCCGGTCGGCAGCGCGGCCCAGAACGTGTAGGTCTGCCACTGGTCGAACGGCAGCTTCGCCAGCTGAAGCGTGTCGTTGACGTAGAAGATGGTGGGGTCCGACTGCAGCAGCCCGGTCGCCCACAGCTTGGGGTTGAGCCGGTTCTGGTAGACGCCGGCGATCAGCGGGCGGTCGGCGTCGAGCTGCGCCTCCTGCTCCACGATCGACGCCAGGACCAGCACCTGCTGGAACGTCAGGCCCCGCGAGGCGGGAACCGCCAGCCGATCCGGGCCCACGTTGGCGTAGAACGCGTCGAGCATCATCCGGATCAGCCCCGTCGCGTCGGTCGGGGCGATCGGGTCGGTTCGGATGCTGTAGGTGGCGGGGTACAGGAAGCCCTCGAGGCTGGCCCCCTTGGCGCGAACGCTCGGGTTGAGCAGCCACGGGTAGTTCGCCAGCAGCGCGTCGGTGGGGTGCTCGGCGAGGTCGTAGAACTGCTTCGGGTCCACCTGCGTGCCCGTGATCGTCTGCAGCTTCGCCGTCATCTGCTCGATGCGCAGCCCCTCGCGGAACGTGACGCTCACGGACTGCTCCGTGACGCGGTTCGCGATCAGGCCCTGGACCACCTGCTCGGGCGTGAGGTCCATGGCCAGGGCGAACGTGCCCGCGGTGAGCTGCGGCGTCAGGTCGGCCTGGTGGGCCGCGAACAGGAACGCCGCCTGGCTGGCGATGAGCCCCGCGGCCTGGAGCTTGGGCGCCAGCGTCGCCGACGTGTCGCCGTCCGCGACCACGAACGTGACCACCGTCGCGTCGCTGCTGGCGGGCGTGGTCAGCGCCGGCCCCAGGTCCTCGCGCACGAGCTCCGCGATGAACCCGATCGACTGGACGCCGGGATTCGCCTCGGCCCACGGCGCGATCGCCAGCCGCAGAACCGGGCGCGCCACCGTGACCAGCGCGACCATCACGATGCCGACCATCACGACCAGGAACAGGAGGAACCGGACCAGGCCGTGGATCCCGCCGTGCCGGCCCCCGTACCGGTCGTGGCGTCGAGGGTCGCCGCCACGGCGTCCGTAGCGCTCGGCCAGGCGCGTGTCGGCTCCGGGCGCCGCGAACGGCGGCTCGACGTCGTCCATCGGGTCCCGGGGGCCGCGGCCTCCGCGTACCGTCATGGCTCCTCCTGGGGTGCCGGCCTGGGGCTGGGCGGGCGGCCCGGCGCGAGGCCGGTGACACCGCCCCGCGCGTCGAGCTCGTCCTGCAGGATGATGGCGGCAGCCTCGCGGTCCACCCTTGCCCGGTAGGCGTTGCGCTGCGTCCGGCTCGGGGCGCCGCCGCTCCGGCCTCGGGGCATGGGCCCCATGCGCTGTTCCGCGGCGAACGAGGTCAGCCGCTCGTCCCGCATGGCCACCGGCAGGCCCAGGCGCTCCCCCACCGCGGCAGCCCACTCGCGAGCCCCGTGGGCCATGGTGCCCTCGCTGCCCCGCGCCTCCACCGGCAGGCCCACGATCAGCTCCACGGCGCCCTGCTCGCGGCAGACGCGCCCGAGGGCCGACGCGTCGTCGTCGAGCGAGGCGCTCCGACTGAGCGTCGCCAGGGGACGGGCGATCCCGATGGACGCGTCGGCGACGGCGAGGCCGATGCGACGCGTCCCGAGGTCGATCCCCAGGATCCTGGCGGTCACCGACGACCGACGGGTCGGCGCCGGGGGGCGCGGGAGAGGAGGACGTGCATCACGACGATGGTACCGGCGAGACGGGCGGCGCGGATTCGGCGGGCGGCGCGGAGCCGGCGGGGGCCGCCGAGCCGGCGGGCGCAGACGGCGCGGCGGAGGCGCCGCCGGGCGGCGCGGGAGACCCGGTCGCGGCGGGGGCCGCGGACGGCTGAGGAGGCGGGGGCGCCGACGGGCGCGCCGGGGTGGAGATGGTGAGGGTGACGCTCTCCGCGAGCGTCGGGACCGCGCTCACCCAGAAGGGCGAGAGGCGGACGGCGACGTCTCCGTACGCGGCCAGGGCGGCTTTCGCCTCGGTCTCGGTCTTGCCCAGGATGCTCGCCTTGAGCGCCGCCGCGTCGAGGGACCGCTCCTCGAGCGCGTCCGCCGTCACCGTGTAGCTCACGGTTCGGTCGGCTCCCACGACACCCCGCCCGACCGTGACGGCGATCGAATCCTCCACGATCTGGCGGCCGGGCGCCACCGCCGCCCGGATGGCCTGCTCGCCCATGACCTTGAGCGAGCTCTCGTCCACGGCCGTGACCGTCGCCGTGGCGGCAGCCTGGAGGGTCAGCGTGGACTGGCTGGCCGAGAGCACCTTGCCGACCAGGCTCGCCGCGTTGGGCGTGTAGCTCACCGGCCCGAGGACGGCGGTCTGCGGATAGAGCGTCGTGCCCGCCGGGGCGATCGACGGGTTCGCCGTGGCGGCAGCCACCTGGGAGGCCAGGTCCCGAGCCAGCGCGTCGGTGGCCGTCTTGACGTCGGCAGCCGTCACCTTGGGCGTCACGGTCCGAGCGCCGCCGGCGGTCGCCGAGGCGTTGGACACGCTGACCTGCAACGACGCCAGCGAGCTCGGCACCTGGTTGATCGCGCGGGCAGCCACGTTGCCCTTGGGCCCGGCCGCGCCCGCCACGACGCCGACGGTGGCGTAGCCGTGGGCGATGGTGGTGCCGGAGACCGTCGCCCGCGGCACCGTGACGGCGGCCGTCGTGGTGAACACGATCCCGTCGAGCGTGGACACCCGCGTGCCGCTCGCGATGGGCATGGCGTTCACCGTGTTGATGCTGTCGAAGGTGACCGCGCCCTTCGCGACGGTCTGGACGATGTTGCTGCCGGTCGCCGTGACGTTGGCGCGGGCGGTGACCGGCACGCTGACCGCGGCGGCCGGGATGACGCGCGCCGCCTGATCGGCGTTCGCGGCGCTCGGGTCGGCGCGGACGGCCAGCGTGACGGGCGTCAGCCAGTCCATGCGCGGGGTCAGCGTGATCTCCGCGGAGGGCAGCAGGAGGGCGGCTGCCGCGCCCCCGAACCCGAGGACCAGCGCCAGGAGCAGGACCAGCCCCACCAGGGCCCGACGGGGCCCCCGGCGCCGACCGCCGCTCTTCCCCGCGTCGAGCGCCGACGCGGCCGACGCGCCGGCCGACCGGCTCGGGGTCGCGATCCGTCGCTCGGGCTCCGCGCCGCGCGGCGGCTCCTGGCGGGCCGTGTCGGCGGGGGCTCCGGCCGG
>JAJXTS010000020.1 GCA_021783595.1 Chloroflexota bacterium
CACCGTTGGATCGCCGGGCGCAACGCCAGGGCCGGGCGCACCGTTGGGTCCGCCGGGCGCAGGCCCGGGCGCACCGGCCGGGGCCCGATTCCCCGGAGTGCGCCGGGTCCCCGACCCGGGCGCCCGCGCGGGGCCCGTCGGAAGTACCAGCGGCGATGGCCGAATTGACGGGCAGAACGCAAGGCCTCGGGCAAGGTTCACTTGCGATCGTCAGACACCGATGAGCGCACCCGTTCCGAGGCACCCCATGCGACGAGACATGACGCGCCCGCGACGCGCCCGCTGCCGAGCGCGGGGCCAGTCGCTCGTCGAGTTCGCGCTGATCCTGCCCGCGATGCTGCTGCTGGTGCTGTTCGGGATCGATTTCGGGCGCATCTTCCTGGGCTGGGTGGAGCTGAACAACGTGGTCCGGGACGCGGCCAACTTCGCCGCTGAGAACCCCTCGGCCTGGAACACGGTGAGCCCCAACACGGCCGTCCAGTCCGCGTACCGGACGCTGGTGGCGAACGACACGGCGGGGATCAACTGCGCGCTGCCGAGCACGATCCCGGGCCCCACGTTCGCGGGCGGCGCCAGCGGGGCACCGCCGGTCGGGTCCCCGGTCTACGTGCGCATCTCCTGCGACTTCGCGTTCATCACGCCGGTGATCGGAGCGGTGCTGGGCGGGTCGCTGCCGGTGGCCGCGTCGGCCTCGTACCCGACGCGGGGCGGCATGATCCCGAACATCCCGGCGGCGAGCGTGACGCCGATGCCGTCGAGCTCGAGCGATGTCGCGAGCGAGTCCCCCTCGCCGACGGTGTCCCCGTCGTCCAGCGCGAGCAGCAGCCCGACGCCGGCGCCCAGCCCCACGCCCACGCCGATGTGCACGGCGCCGAACTTCAAGAGCGTCAAGGCGCAGGACGCCGAGGCGCACTGGGCTGCGGCCTCGTTCACGACGCAGGTGCTGTTCAACCCGCTGGCGCCCGCCACGTGGCCCAGCGGCGGCGGCAACATCATCGACCAGTCGCTCGTGGCGGGTCTTTCCTACGCGTGCGACTCCACGGGCGTCACGGTCACGTGGAAGTGACCCCGCCGTGCCGGCTCGCCCCGTTCGGCCGGCGCGGCCAGAGCCTGGTCGAGTTCGCGCTCGTGGTGCCGATCGTGGTCCTGCTGCTGATCGCCGTGTTCGATGTCGGGCGTGGCGTCTACGCCTACACGTCGATCGCCAACGCGGCGCGCGTCGGGGCACGGGTCGCCGTCGTCAACCAGCTCTACCCGGACAGCTCGGCGACGCAGTGCGCCGAGAGCATGCCGGTCGAGGACCTCGCCCCGGGCAGCACGCCCACCTGGTCCGCCCGCGCCTGCGCCGCGGCCGCCGCGACGTCGCTCGGCCTGCTCCCCTCCGACGTGACGATCGGGTACGCGCCGCCGTCCGGTTCCGCGCTCGCCTGCCCCGCCGGCCCGGTGCCCGCCACCACCGCCCCGTTCCACGTGGGGTGCATCGCGAGCGTCACCGTCAGCTACACCTGGTCGCCCATCACGCCGGTCATCGGCAGCCTGATGGGCCCCATCCGCATGAGCTCCACGTCCCAGATGCCCGTCGAGCGGGTCTTCCCCTGAGGTGCCCGCCATGACACGCCCGAGGCCCGCCGCCGCGCGCGGCCAGGTCATCGTCCTGATGGTGATCGGGTTCGTCGCGATCACCGCCGCCGTGGCGCTCGTCGTTGACGGCGGCAACGCGCTCGCGCACCAGCGGATGACCCAGAACGGTGCCGACGCCGCGGCCGAGGCCGGCGCGGTGATGATGGCCGAGCGGTTCGCCGGTTCCACCGAGCCCACGGCAGGATGGGACGCGACCGTGCTGAGCGCCATCGAGGCGAGCGCGACGGCGAACGGCATCACCGTCGCGGCTGCCTACTACACCGACATCTGCGGCATCCCCCTCAAGTCAGACGGCACGGCCGCCCTCAACGCCGACAACACCTACGACTACGCGGCGGCGCAGCGGGTCGGCGCGGGCCTGCCGGCGACCTCCACCTCGACGCCCGACTGCCCGAGCCGCACGGTGGGCCCGCCGTCGGGCGTGCTCGTCCAGGCGCACGCCGACGTGGCGACGTACCTCGCCCGCGTCGTCGGGATCGGCTCGCTCGGCGTGGACGCCCAGGCCACGGCGGCGGCCGGCTACCTCCAGGAGTCGTGCGCGGCGAGCGCGGGGAACGCCTGCGCCATGCTGCCCATCGCGATCCCGGTGGACATCATCAGCTGCGACTCGCACAACAGCGTGGTGGACACGCACGCGCCGTGGCCCGTGGACGGTCACACGGTGTCGGTGATCCCGCTGTGCACGAACGGCAGCGGCAACGTCGGCTGGATCAACTGGACGGGGAACGGCACGATGGACCTGATCGGCGCCGTCACCACCCCGAACAACCCGGCGATCCCGCTCCCCTCGTGGCAGAACGTCGCCCAGACGGGCAGCGTGAACGCGCAGGGCCTCGAGGCCGCCATCCGCGCCTTCGACGGGCAGGCCGTGATGGTCCCCCAGTTCGACCTGGTCTGCAACCCGGGCCCCGGCGCCGCGCCCGACAACACGCAGCCAGCGATCAACACGTCGCCGGACTACGGGTGCCCGCCGAACGACCTGGGCGGCAACGGCACCAACCAGTGGTACCGGATGCCCAGCTTCGCCCACCTGCAGCTGTGCGTCAGCACCGACCCGGACTGCCACGCGGCCGGCTACGACTACGGGGCCTACATCAACGGCAGCAACTCGTCGGTCTGCGCCGCGGGCGGCAGCACCTCGTGCCTGGTGGGCAAGTTCGAGAGCATCATCAGCACCGGGACGATCGGGGCCGGGTTCGGCGGCGGGCAGGGCTATGCGAAGGCGATCGGGGTGCAGCTGATCAAGTAGCGACGCGGGGTCGCTGGGCGCCTGCCGGGCGGGTGGATCCAGCCTCAGCGGATCCCGGTGTCGTAGCTGACGTTGACCACGGTGGTCCGATCGGAGGCGACCGTGAACGGCTGCGGTCCCGGCGTGCCCATGAGGCCGGCGACGGGCTGCGGAACGAGCGTGTAGGAGCCCGGGACCAGCTTGACGCGGTACAGGCCGCTGGCGTCGGTCGTCGAGCGGGCGGCCTCGGCCCCGGTCGCGTCCTTGACCACGAGGACCGCGCCGGCCACGGGGCGCGGGCTGCACGCGGAGTCGCCCGGCCGCTCGACAGGGCAGACCGGCCCGGAGGTGACCTCGCCGCCCACGCCGCCCGTCGTGGCGGGGTTCGAGCCCGTCGAGCCTGCCGGCGTGCTGGACGGCACTGGCATCGCCGAGCCCGCGCAGGCGGTCGCGGTCATGGCGATCAGCGTGGCGAGGACGACGAGGCGCCCCAGCCGGAACAGCGCCAGGCGGCGGAGAGGGCGGGCGGCCATGGCCCGGGGACGCGCCGCGGCCCGACGGAGTTCCATCGGTGCAGCGTACGTCGCGCGGCGGCGGGGGGGACAGCGGGCTCGCGGTCCGGCCATTGCTCGTGTCGGCCGGTGATGCCGGACGTCCGGTGCCTCGGGGGTCTGCCGGACCGGCGTTCGGCCGGTTGGAGCCGGCGAATGGTCTGCTCGTACCGGCGGACCGCGAGCCTCGCGTGCGCCTACCATCTCACCGATACCCGATCACGTCGGAGTGCCGATCGTCCCGTCCCGGCGTGACGATCGAGGAAGGCGCGGGCGCCATGCAGGCAAGCGGTGTCGGGCGGCGCGGGCGGCAGGCCATGACCGGCTTCGCGCAGATGCGGGCCTACCAGCCCTCGTGGCTGCGCGCCGACGCGGTCGCCGGCGTCACCGTCACGGCCTATCTCGTCCCGCAGTGCCTCGCCTATGCGGGCATCGTGGGCGCAGACCCGCTGACCTCGCTCTGGGTGGCCGTGATCGCCATGGCCATCTACGCGCTGGTCGGCACGTCGCGCCTGCTCTCGGTGGGCCCGGAGGCCGGGGTCAGCGTCATGGTGGCGACCGCCGTGGCCCCGCTCGCCGCCGGCGACCCCGTCCGCTGGGCGGCGATCTCGGCCGCGCTCGCCGTGCTCGTCGGGCTGGTCTGCATCGCGGCCTGGGCGCTGCGCCTCGGGTTCGTCGCCGACATGCTGTCGCGCCCGATCCTGCTCGGGTACATGGCCGGGCTCGGGCTGGTGATGATCCTGGGGCAGCTGGGGCCGCTCACGGGCGTGCCGCTGGCCTCGCCCTCGAACGTGGGCAAGGCGCTCGAGCTCGCGACGCGACTGGGCGAGACGAACCCCGCGGTGCTCGCGCTGAGCGTGGCCGTGGTCGTGGGGCTGGTGGCCCTGCGGTGGGTGGCTCCGCTCGCGCCCGGCACGCTGCTGGCGGTGATCGCGAGCGGACTCGCGGTGTTCGTGCTTCACCTCGACCAGCATGGCGTCGCGGTGGTCGGGACCGTTCCGAGCGGCCTGCCGTCCGCCCGACTGCCGGCGGTGTCGCTGGGTGACGTCGAGGCGCTGCTCGGTGGGGCGGTGGCCGTGGCGTTCGTCGCGTACTCGGAAGTCGCCCTGACCGGGCGCGCCTTCGCGGCCCGCACGGGCGAGGAGATCGACGCCAACCGGGAGTTCCTCGCGCTCGGCCTGGCGAACGTCGTCGCGGGCATGGCGGGCGGGTTCGCGCTGTCGGCGTCGGGGTCGCGGTCGGCCATCCTCGACGCGATGCGGGCGAGGACCCAGCTGGCCGGACTGGTCGCAGCCGCGTCCACGGCAATCATCGTGCTGCTGGCGCCGGGCCTGGTGGCGCTGATCCCCAAGGCGGCGCTCGCCGGCATCGTGGTGTACGCGGGCCTGCGCCTCGTCAGGGCGGGCGAGCTGCGGCGGCTGGCGCGCTTCCGGTCCACCGAGCTCGGCCTCGCCATGGCGGCGCTCGTCGGCGTGCTGCTGTTCGACGTGCTGGCCGGGATCCTGATCGCGATCGCGCTGTCGGTCGCCGACCTGTTCGTGCGGGTCGCCCGGCCGCCGGCCTCGATCCTGGGGCGCGTGCCGGGCCTTGCCGGCCTCCACAACATCGCGGACTACCCCGACGCGATGCAGATCCCCGGGCTGCTGGTGTTCCGCTACGACGCGCCGCTGTGCTTCGCCAATGCGGCCGACTTCCGGAGCCGCGCGCTCGCCGCGGTGGACGAGCAGCCGGTCCGCGTGGAGTGGTTCCTGCTCAACGCGGAGGCGATCGTGGAACTGGACACCACGGCGGTCGAGACGCTGGCGCAGTTCGCGCGCGACCTGGCCGCCCGCCACGTGGTGTTCGCGATGGCGCGCGTGAAGCAGGACCTGCGCGCCCAACTGGTCCGCGCGGAGCTGCTCGACGTGATCGACGAGGAGCGCTTCTACCCGACGCTGCCCGTGGCGGTGGAGGCGTTCGAGCGCTGGAAGGGGCGGCGATAGCGGGGGCGGGGGCGGGGGCGGGGGCCCGTGCCCATGCCGGAAGTGGCGCGGAGCGGGCGAACGGGAGGTCGAGGCGCTGGATCACCCGCCTGGTACTCGATCTGGCCCGCGGGCGTGTCGGCGCGCTTCAACCTGCGGCACACGGCGGGCAGATCGGCGGGCGAGCCTCCCGTTGGGCCGTTCCGGTGCGCCCTCGCCGGCCTGGCGCACGGCGACCGATGTCCGCAGACGTGGCGCGGCGCGCGGGCGGGCGTGTCAGAGGCGCAGGATCCCGCTGGCCGCCGGGATCCTGCCGGCCCGCAGCGCTCGGAGGATCGCGGCGCCGTCCAAGGGGAACTGGGGCCGCAATGCCTCCCGATGCTCGGACAGGACCCGGCGGTTGTGGGCCGTGTCGGAGAGCAGCAGGATGACGACGCCCGCGCCTGGGTCGTCGCGCTGCTTGAGCCCGATGCGCCTCTGCGTCGCCTGGACGTCGAACAGGTGGACCTCGGCCTCGACCGAGGCATTCGCGTGGCCATCCGTCACGCGCAGGTCCCAGGCTCGCTGGTCGCCGGGCAGCGGGAGCGCGATCTCGCGCGCCACCCGCAGCCCCTCGCCGGGCACCGTCGCGAACCGCCCCTCGAGCGCGAGCTGGCCCTTGTCGCGCAGCCGGGTGCCATCCGGGTACAGCTTGGCCGTGAAGGCCAGGCCGACCGCCCTCGAGGCGCGGCAGATGGCCTCGAGCGAGGGGCGACGCAGCTCCCCACGCTCCAGGCGGCCGAACTGCGACATGCTGACCCCGGCCCGAGCCGCCGCGAGCCGCTGGCTGGCGCCGGCCGTCCGCCGCGCCACCGCGATCTCCCGACCGACCGCTGCGGCCATTCCGCGCGCATCCTCGATGCCGATGTCCGATGCCCGCCTTCGCGTCGCCATGGCATCAGGATGGGCCGAGCGGCTCAGTTCGCGCTTACGCGGCGGGGCGGTCGCGCGGCGGTGGCGCCCAGCGGGCGAACGGGAGGCCCACGCTCCCGGTCAGCCGCTCGGTGCGGCATTCGTACCCCGGCCGGACCGGCGTCGCCCGCGACGCGGCACGGCGCGGCTGAACTGGCGGTCCGACCGCTCGTTCAGCCGCCGGGCGCGCACTCCCGCGGGGCACGGCCGCCGGGCGCGCACTCCCGCGTGCCGGGGCACCAGCGTGCCGGGGCCGCCCTCGGCCGGTCGATCCGGCAACCACCGGTAGACTGCGCCCAGACCCATGGATGAGCTGTCCACGCCCGTGTCCTCGTCCCGCGACCTGATCGCGCGCCTTCGCCACTCGCTGCTGGAATCGATCGGCGACGTCGCCTTCGGCATGGAGGACGGCGCGGTGTCGATCGCCGGGCTGGTGTTCGGCGTCGCGGCCAGCACCTCCGACGCGCGGTTCGTGCTGCTGGCGGGGGCCACCGGCGCGGCGGCAGGCGCCGTCTCGATGATGGCGGGCACGTACCTCGACGTGCACTCGGAGAACAGCGTGGCGCGGGCAGAGGTGGAGCGCCTCCGGCGGCGGATCGAGGCGGACCCCGACGGGACCCGCGAGCGCGTGCTGGCGCAACTTCGCCAGTCGGGCTTCACGGATGACGAGGCGGCGACGGTGAGCCGTGCCTTCGCGCGCAACCCGCGGGCAATGCTGGACCACGTCGCGGCCTACGAGGTGGGCCTGCCACGCCCCAACGGCGGCTCGCCCCGGGCCCACGCGCTGTGGATGTTCGTCGCGGACCTGCTGGCGGCCGGCGTGCCGGTCCTGCCGTTCGCGTTCTTCCCGATCGAGACGGCGCGCCCCGTCTCGCTCGTCATCACCGGCCTGCTGATGGCGGCGCTCGGCGTGGCCCGCGGGATGATCGGCCACGAGTCGCTGTGGCGGACCGCGCTCCAGACCATGGCCATCGCGGGGGCTGCCGCCCTGGCCGGCGTGGTCATCGGGCGCCTCGTCTCCGCCTAGCGTCCCGATTCGGTGATCGCTCACGGACGGCCTTGGCGGGGATCTCGTCGTGGGTCCCGACCAGACGGGGGCGAGGCGCCTGCGTCTGCGCGGCCACCCTGCCGGTGCGGAGCCCGAGGGCCGCGAAGAGCCGGGTCGGGCCGTTGCGCCCCCTCCCCGACCCGCCGGGCCGTGGTGGTGCTGATGCCAGTGCGCTGCCCCGACCCGCCGGGCCGTGGTGGTGCTGATGCCAGTGCGCTGCCCCGACCCGGCGGGCGCTCCAGTTGGCCGACGCGTTGGCCGACGCGCCGGTGGCGGTCCGCGCGGCGTCGGCGCCCGTGCTCGCGACGGCGGGGCCGTCGTCGCACCCGGACGTCCTGCGCCGTCGCGACGGCCCGCGCCCGGAGTGCGACCGGCCGGAGCCGTGGCTCGACCGGCTCGCGCGGCCTGGCCGCTGAGCGGCGCGTCTTGAGCCGATCTTGACCTCGCCCGGGCCCGGAGCCTGAGGTTCGCCTGCCATCGTCATGGCCATCGAGCCCGACGTCGGGCTCCGACCAACACGAGGTGATGACGATGATGGGATACGGTGCCGGGCTCGGCTACGGTTTCGGCGGGTGGCTCGCGATGGTCGGCTGCGGGCTGCTGGTCGTGGGCCTGATCGTGCTCGCGGTCTGGGCGATCGGCCGCCTCGGCGGCTCGGGGGCGGGGCAGGCCGCGCAGCCGATGCCGCCCGCGACTCCGGCCGTGGCGCCCCGGCCGGACGCCCTGGAGGTCCTGAGGATGCGGCTCGCCCGGGGCGAGGTCTCGGTGGAGGACTACGCGGCCGCGAAGCAGGCGCTGGAGGCCGGGCAGTGAGCGGGCGGCTCGGGCTGGCTGGCGCCGGGCTCGTGATCGCCGGCGCCGTCATGATCGGAGCGGGGGCGCTCGCGGGTGGCGGGCTCGGTCGGTTCGGGCTTGCTGCCGCCCGGGAGCAGGTCCCCACGGCCGGCGGGACGGCGGGCGGCCCGTCGGGGGCTGCCGGCGGCGGGTACGGCTTCGGCATGATGGGCGGCGGGTTCGGCGGGTTCGGCGGCTATGGCCCCGGCATGATGGGCGGGCTCGCGGCCCAGTCCGCCCCCGGCCCCGGCGAGGCGGGCTTCGTCGCCGGCACCCAGGCCAGCCCGCGGGTCATCCGCATCGTGGCCGGCCCTGGGGACACGTTCGAGCCGTCGTCGGTGACCGTCGCCAAGGGCGAGACCGTCACGTTCGAGGTCACCGGGGTCGGCCCGCTCACCCACGAGTTCATGGTTGGGCCAGCGGACGCGGTGGCCGCGGACCAGGCCGGCACGCCCGAGGTGACCGGCATCACGATGATGCAGACCGCGTCGCTGACCTACACCTTCGACGGGACCGGGCCGTACGCCTACGCCTGCCACGCCCCGGGCCACTACGAGGCCGGGATGCGCGGCACGATCACGGTGGCCGGCTGACCGCTAGGATCTCACCATGACCCCAGACGACCGCCCGCCGCGCGTCCTCGTCGTGGACGACGAGGCTGCAATCCGCGCGGTGGTGCGGGGGTTCCTCGAGCGCGACAGCCTCGAGGTGGCCGAGGCGGCGGACGGGCCGGCGGCCGTCGAGGCCGCGCGCGGACTCGCCCCCGACGTCATCGTCCTCGACGTCATGCTCCCCGGCTTCGACGGCCTCGAGGTCTTGCGCCGGGTGCGCGCGTTCTCGGACCCGATGGTGGTCCTGCTCACCGCGCGAGCCGAGGAAGTGGACCGCATCGTCGGCCTCCGCGTGGGGGCCGACGACTACGTCACCAAGCCGTTCTCCGCGGCGGAGCTGGCCGCGCGCGTCGGGGCGCTCCTGCGCCGTCGGCGGCCGTCGGCCGATGCCGCTGCGGGATGGCCGGCCGGGCTCGCGATCGACCCGGCGCGCCGCGTGGTCGTCGCCGACGGCACGCACGTGGATCTCACGGTCATCGAGTTCGACATCCTCGCCGCCCTCGCGCGCGACCCGGGCGTGGTGCTCACGCGCCAGCAGCTGCTCGACGCCGCGTGGGGCGCCGACTGGCTGGGCGACGAGCACGTGCTCGACGTCCACGTGGCGAACCTGCGCCGCAAGCTGGGCGACGACCCGGCGCGGCCGCGCTTCCTCGAGACCGTGCGCGGCGTTGGCTACCGGCTCCGGACAGCCGCGCGGTGATGGGCCGGCACCGGTGAGCGGCCCGGACTTCGGCCGGCTGCGGTGGCGGCTCCTCGGCGCGAACCTCGCCGTGGCCGCGGCGGGCGTGGCGGCGGCCGCGGCCGGCGTGTGGCTGGCGGCCCCGGGCGCCTTCGACAGCGCGATGGGGGGCGCCGGCATGCGGGGCGCCGGCATGGCGGGCGCCGGGCAGGGCGGCATGATGGGCGGCACGACGTCCGGGATGATGGACCCGCTGCTCCGGTCGGCCTTCGGCGACGCGGTGGGCACCGCGATCTGGCTGGGCCTGGCCGCGGCGGCCGTCGTGGCGGTCGCGGTCTCGGTCCTGGTGGCGATGCGCCTTGCCCGGCCGATCGACGAGCTCGCCGCCGCGAGCCGGCGCGTGGCGGCCGGCGACTACACCACGCCGGTGGTCCCGGCGGGCGGCGAGCTGGGCGAGATGGCGGCCTCGTTCAACGCCATGGCCGCGGGACTCGCCGCGGAGGAGACGCGCCGTCGCGACCTGATCGGCGACGTCGCCCACGAGCTGCGGACGCCCATCGCGTCGGTGCGGGGGTACGTGGAGGGGCTCGAGGCCGGCGTGTTCGCGCCCGGTCCCGAGACCTGGCGCGTGCTCGCCGAGCAGACGGCGCGACTCGAGCGGCTCGTTGACGACCTCGGAACCCTGTGGCGGGCCGAGTCCAGCGAACTCGCGCTCGAGGTGGTGCCGCTCGATGGCGCCGAGGCGCTTAGCGCTGCCCGGGCGAGGCATCTGGCGGCAGCGGCCGACCGGGGGGTCGCCATCAGCGCCGGCGGCGCCACGATCCGGCTCCGCGCCGATCCGATCCGGCTCGCCCAGGTCCTCGACAACCTGGTCGGCAACGCGATCCGCTATGGGCGCGAGGGCGGCACGGTCTCGCTCGGGCTTCGAGCCGCGGGCGGGATGGCCGTCATCGACGTCCGCGACGACGGGCCCGGGCTCGAGCCGGACGAGGCGGCCCGCGTCTTCGACCGCTTCTACCGCGCCGACCCGTCGCGCTCGCGCGCCGCCGGCGGCAGCGGCCTCGGGCTCGCCATCACCAGATCGCTCGTCGAGGCGATGAGCGGCTCGGTCACGGCGGAGAGCCCCGGCCGCGGGCTCGGCACCACGATCACGGTCCGATTGCCACTCGCCTGAGCCGCCGGCATCGGCGGCTGCGGCCATCATCGCCGCAACGTGCCGGGGCCCCCACCGATCCGCACCCTCGAGCCGCTCGCGGCGGCGCTTGCGCGGGGCAGGCGGGTTCGGGGGCGGCGGGACGCCGCTGCCTGGCGGCAACGGCGAAAGCCCAGCCTGCCGGGAGGTCCGGCGGGCTGGGCCGCACCGCGTCAGCGGTCGAGCCGCGTCAGCGGTCGAGCCGCGTCAGCGGTTGCCCATGGTGCCGGGACCGCCGCCGTAGCCCGGCTGGCCCATGGCGTCACCCTGCGCCGCCGTGGGACCGGCCATGGTCATGGGGCCCGCGGGCTGCGGCGCAACCGGACTCGCCTGGCCCGCCCTCACCATCACCGCGCGCTGGATCGTGGCCCGCACGGCGCGGGTCGCCGGGGTGGCCGGGGTGGCCCGCATGGCGCGGGTGGCCGGGATCGCCGGGGTCGCCGGGGTCGCCGGGGTCGCCGGGGTCGCCGGGGTGGCCCGCATGGCGCGGGTGGCCGGGGTCGCCGGGGTCGCCGGGGTCACGCCGCCAGCCGTCAGCCGGGCCGCGGCCGCGGGAAGGGCAGTGGCGGACACCGCGGCCGGTCGGGCGGGAGCCGCCTGGGAGGCGAGCGCGCTCGCACCGAGCGTGCCGGACGCGACGATGGCGCCGGCGAGCAGCGAGCGGGCGGCGAGGTTGGAGATGGCGATGCTGAGCATGGGGTACCTCGGGTCAGAGCGAACGGTGGGGGCCTGGCGTGCTGTCGTCAGCGACCGACGCCGGCATGACCGGCCATGTGCGCGGTGGCCATCGGCAACCGCATTGAGCAACGGGTCGCCGCGACGGCTCCCATGGCGCCATGCGACGCGGGACGGCACATCTCGGTGCGCGGCGTCGGCACGGGGGCGGTGGCCAGAGCGTGCGCGGCGGCGGCGCCGGGGCCGACGATGCCAACGACGGAGAGGGCGGCCAGAGCGAGGGGGCGGGCGGCGTGGAGAGCGGCGGAGTGGAGCACGGTTGTCCTCGATGCGGGGGGGCGCTTGCGGTCCCAGTGGGGTAGGGGCACCTGGAGGCCAAACCGTTTCACGGTGCTCGCGGCCAGCCCCGAAATCGCCGGACTTGCGGGCAGCAGCGAGTCAACCGTCGTCAGGGCGACGCCTCCCGGCGCGGCACGGGTGGGGCCTCGGTCCGGATCCCCTCGGGACCTCTGGCGCCGGTGGCCGGCCGCGACGCGCCAGGCCGGCCGCACCTGGGGCTCCGGGGCGCCTCAGCGACCGGCGGACCCAACCTCCACGGGCAGCCCGGCGAGCGCCCACTCGGGGAAGCCGTCCTCCATGCGGCTGGCCTCCCGACCCAGGCGCCGGAGCAGCGCCACACCCTGTGGCGCCATCGCGCAGTACGGCCCGCGGCAGTACGCCACCACCCTCACGCCCTCCGGCAGCTCCGAGAGCCGGGCCTCGAGCTCCGGCAGCGGGATGGACACGGCGCCCGGGACGTGACCCGCCGCGTACTCCTCGGGCGGCCGCAGGTCGAGCACCACCGCGGTCCCGGTCGCCACGCGCTCGAGCAGCTCCTCGCGGCCGACGGGGAGGAGCGGCTCGCCGAGATAGGCGCGACTGGCCAGCTCGGCATCCGCCAGCCGTGCGGTCGCGACGTTGCGCAGTGCCGTCAGCAGGGTGAAGGCGTCATCGCCGGACAGTCGGTACAGGATGCGGGTGCCGTCGCGCCGCGACTCCACCAGGCCGGCCGCGCGCAAGACCTTGAGGTGCGACGACGCCAGGCCGACCGAGATCGCGGCCACCGACGCCAAGGCATCCACGCTCCGCTCGCCCTGCGCCAGCAGGTCGAGCATCTCGATCCGGTGCCCGTTGGCGAGCGCCCTGCCCACCCGGGCGAACACCGCGTGGAGGGCATCCTTGGCCGCCCTGGTCCCGACGCCCGCCGGCCCCGGCCCTGTCGCGCCTGCCGATTCCATGCCGTTCGTCATCTCCCCGCCAGTCGGTGGTCCGGTATTCTAACGCTCGTTTGAATATTCGAACAGCCGATGCCCACAACCGAAGGGACGGACCCCCGATGAAGACGCTGTTCATTCTCAACGAGCCCGCCTACGGCAGCGAGCGCTCCTGGAACGGGCTCCGGCTCGCGCTGTCGCTGGCCAAGGCCGAGGACCAGGAGGTGCGCGTCTTCCTGATGGGCGACGCCGTCACCTGCGCCCGCCCGAACCAGAAGACCCCCGACGGCTACTACAACCTCGAGCGGATGCTCAAGGGGCTCGAGCCCAAGGGCGTCCTGATCGGCTGCTGCGGGACCTGCCTCGACGCGCGCGGCATGGCCGAGGACCAGCTCGCCAGCCCGGCCCGGCGCTCCACCCTCGCTGAGCTCACCGCCTGGACGGCATGGGCGGACAAGGTCGTCACGTTCTGATGCGCACCGCCGCCCAGGACCCCGGGCGCTCGCCCGACCCGTCGCTCCCGACGTACGCCCACCGCCACCGGATCGGGGCGGACACCGTGTTCGAGGCGCTCGAGCAGGGCGCCGCGCACGCCGCGGACGGCTATGCGCGCGCGACGGGCAGGGTGGGCGTGTGCCTCGCGACCTCGGGGCCCGGCGCCACCAACCTCGTCACCGGCATCGCCAACGCGATGCTCGACTCGGTGCCGATGGTCGCGATCACCGGCAACGTGGTCGCCGCGCAGATCAGCAAGGACGCCTTCCAGGAGATCGACATCACGGGCATCACGATGCCCATCACCAAGCAGAACTACCTGGTCACCTCCGCGGACGACCTGCCGCGCGTGTTCGCGGAGGCGTTCCACCTCGCCCGCACCGGCCGGCCCGGCCCCGTCCACATCGACATCTCCAAGGACGCGCTCATGCACGAGACGAGCGCGCCCCACCCGAGCGCCGGGGAGGTGGCCGCGGAGGTGCCGGGCGCCATCGCCGCGGCCCGGGCGGCGGAGGGGCCGGCGCTCGTGCACTTCCGCATCGCGGAGGCCCAGAACGTGTTCCCGTTCATGCCCGCCGGCAAGGGGCTGTCGGCCCTGATCGAGGAGTAGCCGCCGGCCGCGTGGGTGCCCGACGCGTCTCGCGGAACCGTCTCGGCGACCATCCGGCCCTCGTTCGCCCCGGTCACGGTCCGGTGGGAGCCTCGATCGGGGCCGATCGTCTCGAGGCGACCCCATCGCGCCGTCAGACGACGAGGTTTGGCGGATCCGGGCTTATCTCACAGGACTTCGACTGCCGGTCGATGGATTCGAGGCGATGGGGTCGGCGATGGGACGCAGGGTCGAATTGCCGACGCCGAGACGGGCCGCTGGCCGCCGAGACCGGGCCCAGGTTCGACTGTCAGGCGAAGTGCGGCCGATCCACCCAGGAACCCTTCGACGGGCAGTCGAACCGGGGCAGAGGGCGGGCCGGGAGCGGCCGGCCGTGGCCTACCATGAGGTCACCATGAACGTTCGCCACGACCGCATCGCCCGGGTCCAGGCCCGGCTCCGCGAGGAGGGCCTGCTGGCCCTCATGGTCCTCACCCACGACGACTACCGGTACCTGTTCGGCGAGGACCGCTTCCAGCCGCGCGCCCTGATCCCGGTGGAGGGCCCGCCCACCATCATCGCGTTCACCGGGGAGGAGCCCGAGGTCCGGGCGGCCCTCGCGGCCCAGGGCGGGGGCGAGGTCCGCGTCTTCGGCTCCGTCGGCGGCCAGATCCACGACGTCGTCGGCCTGCTGCGCGACCTCGCTCGGCGCGTCGGCGCCCCGCCCGGCAGCCGGCCCAAGGTGGGCGTCCAGAAGTGGTTCGAGACGCCCGCGTTCCTGCTGGACATGTTCGCCCAGGTCAACCCCGGGATCGAGGTGGTCTCGTCCGACCCGGTCATGGACCCGCTGCGGATGGTCAAGGACGCGGGCGAGCTCGCCCTCATGGCCGAGGCCCAGCGGATCGCCGGGCTGGGCATGGACCGCGCCCGCGAGCTCCTGCGGCCGGGCGTCGCCGCGGCCGAGATCGCGACCGAGGTGGCGTACGCCATGGGCAGGGCCGGCGCGGAGGGCACCAGCACCCCCATCTTCGTCTCCTTCGGGGTCGAGACCTGCATGCTCCACGGCCGGGTCAGCGCGGCGCCGCTGGCCCCGGGCGAACTGGCCGTCATCGACCTCACGCCGCGGGTCGAGGGGTACAACGCCAACCTCGCCCGGACCTTCGTGCTGGGCGCGCCGGACGCCCGGCAGCGCCAGCTGCTCGACGCCTACGCCGCGCTGATCCCGCCGGTGCGCGACGCCCTGCGCCCCGGCGCCACGGTGGCGGGCCTCGACGCGATCGTGGGACGCGTGCTCGCGGAGCACGGCCTGGCCCAGCACCAGGTCAAGGGGATCGGGCACGGCCTCGGCCTGCGGTTCGAGGAGACGCCCGCCTCGACGATCATCCCGCCCCACCGGCACGTGCCGCTGCTCGCGGACATGGCGATGACCATCGGGCACACCGTGGTGGCCGTGCCCGGCTTCGGCGGCGTGCGCCACGAGGACGTGTATCGGGTCACGCCCGCGGGAGGGGTGCCTCTCCACCCCTACCCGATCGACCCGGTGGTGGGATTGGGCTGAGACTGGCTTGCCCGGGCCGATGCCCGGGGCGAGTGCACGGGCGCCCCCCAGCGCCCCCGCCGCCGGTTCCGGCACGGTCCCGCCGGGCTGAGATCGCGGGCCTTGTCCCGGCCGAGGCGCGGTCGGCCTTCCGGGACGGGCTCGCGGCCACGGCGCTCGGCCCGCACCCGTGGACCTCTCGGTCAAGAGGCCTGCGACGCGATCCCACGTCTGGTCGCCACGGCGGATCTCGAGTTGACACCCGACGGCGCACCGCGCGGTGCTCGGCTTCCTCGAGGACATCACCGAGCACGTCGCCGCGATCAAGCGGATGCGCCGCGACAAGACCCGGATGCGACCGAGCGCCGCTTCGTCGCGGCCCGCCAGACTGGCGGTCAGCCGCCCAGCTCGGCCTGGATCCGGGCGAGCATCCGGCGGTTGATGTCGTCGGCGATCTCGTGCCAGCCGAACACGCACACCGAGACCACGCCGTCGAACTTGACGTCGCGCAGGGCGGCGAACACCCGGTCGAACGGGACCTCCCCCCGGCCGATCTCGGCGTGCTGGTGGACGCGGGCGTCCACGCCGGGCGGGTTGACGATGTAGCGGTTGCCGTCGTTGGCGGCGTGGTTGAGCGCGTCCGCCACGTGCACCTCGCGCAGCCGCGGCGCGCTCGAGGCGATCATCCGCTCCACGTCGCCGGCCCCGGCCGAGAGGTGGAACGCATGCGGGCAGCAGAACTCGTACCCGACCCACGGCAGGTTCGTCCCCCGGACCAGCGCGTAGGCGTCGTCGTGCAGCTCGACGAAGTCGTACGGGTGCGCCTCCATGTTGAGGCGGATGCCGTACTGCTCGAAGCGCGGCGCCAGCTCCTCGATCGAGCGGTACCACTGCGCCTCGCACTGCCGCGGCGTGTTCGGGTTGCCCGAGAACTCCGAGGTGATCTCGCGCACGTCGATCTGGTCGGCCAGCTCTAGCAGCCGCCCCCAGTTGCGCACCTGCGCCTGCCGCTCCACCTCGTCGGTGGACGACCAGTTGAACACCGGGTTGAGGGTGCGGACCTTGACCCCGGTCTCGGCCTGGGCCCGGTTCAGGCCGCGGACGAAGTCGTCGTCGGCCTTGGGGTAGCGGTGCCAGAAGTGGAACTCCGCGTTGGGCGACAGCTCCACGAACCGGAACCCGAGGTCGGCGGCCTTGCGCAGCGTGTCCGCGGTGGACATCGACGGGTAGTACATGTTCGGGTCGAGGGCGATGTCGACCATGCTCGGGTCCTCCGGTCTGGGGGTCGGGGCGGGCGTCGGATGCCTCGCGCCCGATGGTAGGGCACCGGTCCGCGGCCGGCTGGCGGGCGCCGCCGCTCGCCTCGTGCGGGGACCCGCCCACGAGGAGATGCTCCGCCCGGGCCGGTCACGCTGCCGTACGCGGTGGACAGGCGCAGGCCGGTTCCCTGCCCCCCAGTCGCCGGCGGCGAGATGGCCGACCGCCGGGCGCGTCGCGGGTCCCCGGCGGGCCACGGAACCGGCCGGCACGCAGGCGCGCGCGGGCGGGAAGCCCGAACTCTGCCGCAGGCCGCGCGGATCACCTCACCCCGCGGGCGTCCCAGCCGGCGGTGCTGGGCGCGGGCGGCCGGTCGCTGTCCGTCAGCGCCTGACGGGGTAGCCTCAGTGACGACAGTCGCCCGAGCCGGGCCGGCGCAGGGGGGGTGAACGAGATGGCCGACGACCCGCGACCCGGCAGCCCCGCGTGGCGCGCTGCCGAGCGGCGACGGCTCGCCGGGTTCGCCGAGGGGGCGTTCCTGCCCGGCATCGGCTTCGCGTGGCTGGACGACGCGGGCCGGCCGGACCCCGACCAGCCGATCCGCCTGTGGGTCCACTGCCGGATGACGCACGTGTTCGGCCTCGAGGCGGTCCACGGCGACCATCCGCTGGCGCGCGACCTCGCGACGGCCGGGATCGCCCTCCTGGCCGAGCGCTTCGAGGACCGCGCCAACGGCGGCTGGTTCGACGCCATCCCCGGGGCGCCGGGGCCGGTCACCGCGACGTCGGCCGTCGAGGCGACCAAGAGCGCCTACAGCCACGCCTTCGTCATCATCGCGGCGTCCACGGGCGTCGCTGCCGGCATCCCCGGGGCGTCTGCGCTCCTCCAGCGCGCCCGGTCCGTGTTCCTGGACCGCTTCTGGGACGAGACCGCCGGGCGGGCGGCCGAGCGCTACGCGAACGCCGACTGGACGGGCGCCGAGGCGTACCGCGGCGCGAACGCGAACATGCACGCGGTCGAGGCGTTCCTGACCACGGCCTCGGCGACCGGCGAGGAGGCCTGGGCGCGCCGGGCCCTGCGGATCGCCGACGGCCTCGTGAACGTCGAGGCGCGCGCGCTCGGCTGGCGCGTGGCCGAGCACTTCGACGCGGACTGGCGGCTGCTCCCCGAGTACAACGCCGACCGCCGCGAGGACCACTTCCGCCCGTACGGGCTCACCATCGGCCACTGGCTGGAGTGGGGGCGCCTGCTCCTCGCGATCGACGCCGCGCTCCCGGACGGGCCCGCCTGGCTGCTCGAGGGCGCCGCGGCGCTGCTGCGCAACTCGGCCCGGGTTGGCTGGCCAGCGCCCGACGCGGTCGGGTGCCCCTACACCGTGGACTTCGAGAACCGCGCGGTCGTGGACGCCCGCCTGTTCTGGCCCATGGCCGAGGCGGTGCTGGCCGCCGACGCCGTGGCCCGGCGTCTCGGCGACCCGGACGCCGCCGCTCTCGCCGAGCGCTGGTGGGCGGACATCGACCGCTGGTTCGTGGACCGCGCCGGAGGCGGCTGGCACTCCGAGCTCGACGCCGCCGGCCGGCCGTCGAGCACGGTCTGGACCGGCAAGCCGGACACGTACCACGCCTACCAGGCGACGCTGTTCCCGGACCTGCCGCTCGGGCTCGGCCGGTAGGCGCGGCGGGGTCGGAGCGCGGGCCGTGGCCGCGGGGCGCGGGCCCTGGCCGCGGGTGGCGCCCAGCTCCCGGCCGCGAGTGGCGCCCAGCGGGTGAACGGGAGGTCGGCCCGTCGAATCAGCCGAACCAAGCCACAACTGGAGACTCCATCGGCCGGCGGGCGCATCCCGGCCCTCCCGAGACGGCACCCAGCGGGCGAATCGGGGGTGCAGCCGCCCGTTCAGCCGCCCGGTGCGCCGTCGCACTCGCCAACGGCCACCGGGACGTCGGTGCTGGCGAGTGACCCGCGGGCGCCCTCACGATTTTGGAGGGCACGGGCAAAGCGGCCCGACCCGGCGAGGCGACGTTGGGCACCGGGCCCAGCGGTGCGGATTGCGACGGACGACCTCGTCGGGGACCGGGTGGCGAGCGCGGGGAGGGCTGCTAGAATGCCCTCCGCGCCGACATAGCTCAGCGGTAGAGCAGCTGTTTCGTAAACAGCAGGTCCTCGGTTCAAATCCGAGTGTCGGCTCCAGCGACCTGAACGTGAAACCCGGCCCGATGGGCCGGGTTTCGTGCGTCTCACGGGCGGCTGAGCCGCCTTGACAGCCCCGGGCGCGGGCGCCGCAGGCGGCGAGGCTCACGCCGACCCTCGCCTCGAGCGCCAGCCTGCGATGGGCGTCGCGGTGGCCCCGTCTCGAGGCGGGCTCGACCGGTGCCTGGCGCCGACGAGTCCGTGGTCGTGGTCGAGCACCGCTCGCCGCGGTCGCCCGCGCCGACTGGATCTCCCACGTGGCCCGGGAGCGCCGACGCCCCTCCGTCCGCGCGGACGGAGGGGCCTGACGCTGGGGCCGGTCGTGTGGTCCGGTCGAGTGCCTGTGGGGGCGCCGACGCGCCTCAGTGCAGCGTCGAGAGGAAGTTCAGCAGGTTGGTCATGTCCGAAGGGGAGATGTCGGTGAAGGCCGGCATCTTGTCACGCGGCGAGAGGATCTGGTGCTGGATCTCGGTTGTGCTGAGCCGACTCGCGACATGGGTCAGCTCGGGGCCCGCGTTGCCGCCGCTGCCCGACAGGAGGTGGCACGCGCCACAGCCCTCGACCTGGTACACGTGCAGGCCGGCTCGCTGGCCAACGGTCAGCGTGGTGCTCGCCGCAAGGTTCACGGCACCCGACGTCGGGGTCGGGGCCGTCGCTCCCTGGTATGTGAGGACCACGACCGCGAGCACAACGCCGATGCCAGCCAGCGAGGCAATCGGGCGACGCCGCGGGTGCCGCTGCCAGCCGCGGTCGTAGAACGGCAGCAGGATGAAGAGCAGGAAGCCGATGGTCGCGATCGCGAAGACGACAAGCGGCTCGGCAGGGCCCGAGACGTACCAGAGCAGCTGGAACAGGTCCAGGAAGTACCACTCCGGGCGTGGGACGTAACCGACGGCACTCGGATCGGCCTGCGCCTCGAGCGGCACCCCGATGGCGGCCACGAGCGCCAGGACGACGAGGAAGAGCACCGCTGCCACGAGGGCGTCCTTGAGCAGCGCCTGGTAGAAGGGATGGCCAGAACGCTTCTCCGCCGCGTACTCGCGCTCGTAGCGCTCTCGGCGTGACTCCCCGGGCACGGCGTCGGTGAGCGCCACGGCGCGGGGCGGAGCGGCAATCCCCTGCCGGATGACCATGAACAGATGGAGGCCGACGAGGAGCAGCAGCGTCGCCGGGAGCACCCAGACGTGGAGCCCGTAGAAGCGTGTCAGCGTCGCGGTCGTCATGGCCGGGCCGCCCCGGAGGAGCTGCACCGCGAGGTTGCCGATGAACGGCGCCGCGCCGGCCACGTTCGTGCCCACGACCGTCGCCCAGTAGGCCTTGAGATCCCAGGGCAGCAGGTAGCCGGTGAAGGCGAAGCCGAGGACGACCACGAACAGGATCGCGCCGACCACCCACGAGAGCTCGCGGGGGTACTTGTACGCCGCGTGGTAGAAGACGCGCAGGGCGTGCAGGCCGATGAGGACCACCAGCACGGACGCCGACCAGTGGTGGATGCCTCGGACGAGGGCTCCGAACGGGAGCGTGTCGATGTACTGGACGCTCTGGTAGGCGTGATCCGCGGCCGGCACGTAGACCAGGGTCAAGGCGATCCCGGTCACGATCTGCACGATCAGCAGGAACAGCGTCGCCGACCCGAACGTGTTGAGCCAGCCGACGTTCGCGGGGATCGGGCGGTCCAGGAATGCCCGCAGGAGCGGCTTGAACCTCAGGCGCTCATCGGCCCAGTCGAAGATTCTCATGGTCTAGGCCGGCTCGATCAGGGGGCCCATCCAGACTTGCTGGTCGGTCACCTGAGTCTGGTAGCGGTCCATGGGCCTGGGGGGCGGGCCGGCCACCGGATCGCCCGTCGCGGTGAACGCACCGCCGTGGCAGGGGCAGAGGTACCGCTTTGCCCCGTCGCTCCAGGCGACCGGACAGCCCATGTGGGTGCAGTGGATGTCCAGGATCACGGCGTCGGCCTGGTCCTGCTCGACGACATAGACCGCGACCTGCGTCGGCTCGACAGCGCCCTCCACCTTCACGGGCAGGGTCACCGGGACGAGCTTCGGGACGCCAAGCTCGAAGTCGCCCACCGGTCCGATCGCCCGCCAGCCCGTGGCCCGCGGCGTTGGCGGGACTGAGCCGCCGAGGAACGGCCAGCGAAGCCTGCCGGCGATGGCCGGGCCGGCGGCGAAGCCGGCCGCCGGCACTACGAGCGCCGCCGCGAGGACGCCGCCCACGCCTGCCAGCAGGCGCAGCACGAACCCGCGCCGTGTGAGAGGCCCCCCTTGCGGGCTGGTCGCCGGGCCCACCTGAGCCTCCGGGCTGTCGTGCCGTCGCATCGGCTACTGGAGGGTCTTGAGGTACGCGACCAGATTGCTCAGGTCCTGGTCACTGAAGATCGTCCAGCGCGGCATCATCCGGTTCAGCGGCTGCCCCTGCTCGTCGAGCCCCTGGGTGATGGCGCGCGGCGTGATGGTGTCGTACTGGTTGCCGTACTTCGGGGAGAGGGCGGTATAGGTGAGGGCGGGCACCTCGATCGTGTTGCTGTCCATCGTGAACTTCGAGCCGACGCCGCCGACGCCGTGGCAAGAGGCGCACGAGCGCTCGAACAGAACCTGGCCGGCAGCTGCGCCGGTGAGCACGGTCGCGGTCGGCGCCGCAGTCCCTTCGACGGCTGCGCTCGAACCGGAGCACGCGGCCAGGGCAACGACCAGCCCACCGGTCAGTAGAGCCGCGAGCGAACGGTACCTAAATCGCGCCATCTCGGTCCTCCTCTGGTCAGGCTCGGCAGGTGCCAGCCATGCGGAAACCCGGAACCGCGCATGGACATGGGCAGCAAGGTGCGCGGCCGAGCATCGCCCTGAGCATCCGCTCTCTGGGCAGCCTTGCCATCGTGGGAAACCGCTGATTGCGATGCGGTGTTCCGCCGGTCCGTTGCGGGAACCCCGAAGATTCGCGGACCGCGGTGCGGGCGCCGATCCTCCCCCGGCGCCAGTGCGCCTCGTGCGCACCGGGGTCAGGAGCGGCCGAACGGCCTCAGGAGTGGCTCACCAGCTCGACCAGAGCGCCGCCAAGGCGGCTTCGCCCGAGGCGCAGGGAGGCGCCGCTCAGCCGAGCGCGCTCCTGCATGCCGATGATGCCCAGCTTGCCCGACGCAACCAGCTCGGACGAATCCGAGAGCGATCCGAGGCCCCGCCCGTCGTCCTCGATCGCCATCCGGACGACGCCGGTGCGGAAGGAGAGGAGGACGCGTGCCCGCGTGGCCAGTGCATGCCGCTCCACGTTGTGCAGCGCCTCCTGCTCGACCCGCAGGAACGTCACCTCCAGCTCGGGCGGGAGCCGATGGGCGTTGCCGAACGTGCGGACGTCGATGCTGAGCGCGGAGCGCTGCGCCAAGATGTCCGCCTCGGCCTTGAGGGCGGCGACGAGGCCAAGATCGTCGAGCACCGAGGGGCGGAGCTCGCGACTGAAGCGGCGCAGGTCGTTCGCCACCTCCTCGGCGATGGAGCGCGCCTGCCCGACCAGGCCCGCGCGCTCGGGCGTGGCGGACTGCTCGACGCGGTCGAGCTTGCGCACGAGCAGCACCAGCGACTGCACCGGACCGTCATGCAGGTCCCGCGCGATGCGGCGCCGCTCCTCCTCGCGGGCGGTGATCGTCTGGCGCGTGTAGACCTCGAGCGCCCGCTCCCGCTCGTAGCGCAGCGTCACGTCGCGCAACACGACCTGGGTGCGCTGGCTTCCCGACGGGTCGGTGAACGGCGTCGCGACTGGCTCAACCCAGCGCGGGGCCGCGGCCGAACCCAGGCGCGAGACGCGGGGCGGCGCGTGGCCGGAGAGCATCGTGCCGAGCTCCGGACCGACGAGCGACTCGATCTGCTGGCCGACGAGGGAGCCCCCCTCCGGTGCGAGGATCTGGCTCGCGGCCTCGTTTGCCTCCTCGACCCGACCCGTCGGGGCGAGCAGCAGGATGGCATCGGCAACGTGGTCGAACAGGCCCCGATAGCGTGCCTCGGCCGCTCGATGGGCCTGCGCGCGCCCTTCGGCATCCCGCCGGGCACGGGTTTCGCGATCGACGCGGTTGCCCACGAACACGCCGATCGCGACAACCGTCGCGACCTGCCAGAACTCACCGATCTGCTCCGGGCCCTTGTGCCAGAAGAGGATGTTCGGCGACGTGAGGACCGCGCACCAGACAGCCGTGGCGCCGGATCCCTTGATCCCGAAACTGACCGCCGCGTACACGACTGGCAGGAAGAACAGGGAGACCGGCAGGAAGTAGGTCGGGCCGTGATCGAGCGCGTGCGTCTCGAGGTAGGCGTGCCCTCCTGCGATCACCAGGACGAGCCCTTGGACAGCCCAGAACTCGGGGCGCCTGATCGGCGGCTGCCACGCCCCCGTCGCGGCGACGCGCTCGCGGAGCCGCGCGAGCCTGTGGACGAGGCCGTTCGGAACGCGAACCCTCCCCGCGGTGTCAGTCATGGCGGCTGTTCGGGGGTTCGTGCGTGCCGGCGCCCCGTCCCTCCTGCCCGAGCGCCAGCCAGCCGCGCGACGCGGCGTGCACGATGGCCTCGGTCCGGCCGGCCACGCCGAGCTTGTTGAAGATGTTCGTCAGGTGCGCCTCCACGGTCCGGGCGCCGATTGCCAGCTCGGCGGCGATCTCCCGGTTGCGCATGCCTCGGGAGGCCAGCCGGAGGATCTCGATCTCGTGCGTCGAGAGCACGGTGGGGTTGGACCGCCAGCCGGTGGCCCGCGCCGCGAGCGCGCGGGCGATGGGAGGGTGGAGCACCATCTCGCCCGCGGCGACGGCGTGGATGGCGGCAATCACGTCGGACGCGTGGGCCGTCTTGAGCAGGTAACCTCCGACACCCGCCTCGGTCGCGGCGATCACGTAGTCGATGTCGTCATAGGCGCTCAGGATCAGCACGCGTGGCACGGTGCGCAGCGACTGCAGCCGCCGGGCGACCTCGATGCCGTTGAGCCCGGGCAGGTTCACGTCGAGCAGCACCAGGTCGGGTTCGAGCTGGGCGGCGAGCGCGAGGGCGCTCGGCCCGTCGGCCGCCTCGCCCACCACCACGATGCCCGGGTCGCGGTCGAGGATCTCGCGGGTCCCCTCGCGGACGACCGCATGATCCTCGGCAAGCAGGATGCGCAGGGGCACGGTGTCGCTATCCATGGGCGAGCCCTCGGCGCGGTCAGTGGGACGTGAGCCTGGCCGGGTTCGGGCGTGGCACCGCCCGCGGAGCCGCGCGAGACGGCGCCGCCGCGGTATCGGCCGAGCCGTGGGTCAAGGCGCTCATCGTACCGCACCGGCATGTCCCGTTCGCACCCGCACGACATCGTGCCGCCGGCGCCGGCAGGGGCTGACGGCAAGCTGCACCGCCCGCGGCGCGAGCGACCGGGAGGACACGATCCGGGCTGAACGCGGAAGCCGGTGCGGTGGGCCGGGCTTCTGGGTCGCGGTCAGGCGCTGACGGGCACGTCCCAGCGCGTCGTCGCCAGGAGCTCGAGCGCGGCGCCCAGACTCTCAACCGCCGCGTCCGCGGTGGCGCAGCCTCCCCCGCTCTCCAGCGCGGGGCCGGGACGCGAGGCCGCCCGGTCGAACACCGTCCACGTCCAGCTGTGCGGCGCACCCAGCCACGCGTCCGGCGACGGCGGACACACCACCAGCACGAGGCCACTCGCCAGGTCGGCGGCGGCGTACCAGACGGCCTTGGACATCGGGTCCTCGCCTGCGCCCCAGCGCAGCGCGGACAGGGCCGGGTGGGAGGCGAGCGCGGAGCGGAAGGCGGTCGTGGCGTCGTTCACCGGGTTATCACCTGCATGTTCTTGGTTCGCTGGGTGGGCGCCTCATTGTGGGGCAGGCAGGGCACGGGGTCCAACGGCTCGCGTGCCGACGCCAGCCGAGAACTGG
>JAJXTS010000159.1 GCA_021783595.1 Chloroflexota bacterium
GTAGTAGTCGGCCCCGTTGAGGTCGCCCACGATCCTCGGCAGGACCGGACCGACGATCGTCTGGTCCAGGGCGCCCAGGAACATCGCCAGCAGGATGGCGCCCAGGATCTCGAATTTGGTGCGCCGGGGCAGCCCCAGAGCCGGGTCCTGGGCGAGGTCCGGCGTCTCCGGCTCGTCGAACAGCGTGGGTTCCAAGAAGTCTTCCTTTCGGACGGGTTGGGCGCCTGCGGGGCGGGTCCGGAACGGTGCTCGGGCCTCCCCGTCAGGGGGCGGGCTGGTCCGGGCGGGGCTGGGCTGGACTGTGGGCGTGGCCGAGCGCGTGGCCATGGGCACCGGCGGCCAGGGCGCCTGCCGCTGTCAGTTCCTGTTCGAGCGCGGCCCCGATGTCGGATGCCGCGGCCCGGACGCGCTCGAGCTGCGCCGTGTCGAGGCGCGTGAGGGCCTGGACCATGACGTCGCTCTTGACCAGCTCCACCTCGTCCACCAGATCGAGGCCGGCCTGGGTGGGCTGCACGAGGACGATCCGCCGGTCGTCGGGCACGCGGACGCGCCGCACGAGGCCGCGCTCCTCCATGCGATCGATGATCCCGGTCGCGCTCGACATCGACGCGTCGAGGGTCTCGGCCAGGTGGCCGATCGGCATCGCCTCGTGGTGCCGGAGCAGCGTCAGCACGTGGAAATGGGTCATGCTGACGCCGAGCTTGACGAGCCGCTGCGAGCCCGCGCACCGCAGCGACCCGACGGCGAGGGCGAGGTCGGCCAGGACCGCCTGCGCCGCCCGCCGACGCTCCGCCTGCGGATCGGGGTCGACAGAGATTTGTGTCACATGAAGTATTTACAGTACCCGAATAGTTCTGTCAATCGAAAGGGCCTGTCGCAGGAGGACCGCCGATGCGCTTCGCGCTGATGATCGAGCCGCAGCAGGGCCTGACCTACGCGGAGCAGCTCGCCGTCGCCCGGCGCGCCGAGTCGCTCGGCTTCGAGGCCCTGTTCCGATCTGACCACTACGACAGCTTCCCGGGCGCCGCGGGCAACCCCACCACCGACGCGTGGGCGGTGCTGGCCGGTCTGGCGCGCGAGACATCCACGATCCGGCTGGGAACCCTGGTGTCGCCGGTGACCTTCCGCGCGCCCGGCAACCTCGCCAAGCTGGCGGTCACCGTGGACGAGATGGCGGGCGGCCGCCTCGAGGTTGGCGTGGGCGCCGGCTGGCACCAGCACGAGCACGAGGCCCACGGCCTGCCGTTCCCGCCGGTGGGGGAGCGCGCCGACCGGCTGGAGGAGACGCTCGAGATCCTCCACGGGCTCTGGGAGGGTCCCGACGGCTGGTCGTACGAGGGGCGGCACTACACGGTGCGCGACGCGCTCTTCCGGCCGAGGCCGGGGACGATCGCGGGGCGCGACGGCGGGCGGCCCCGCCTGATCACGGGCGGGAGCGGGACGCCGCGGGGCTACCGCATCGCCGCGCGCTACGCGGACGAGTTCAACCTCTCCTCCTCGAGCCCGGGCGAGGCCGTCGCCAAGTTCGCCCTGCTGGGAGGGGCGTGCCGGGCGGCGGGCCGCGATCCGCTCACGCTGACCCGCTCGGTGATGGCGGGCGTCCTCCTCGGGCGTGACGCGGCCGAGCTCGGGCGGCGGACGGCCGCGCTGGCCGCCGCGTTCGGCAACGAGACCGAGGCCTTCGACGCCTGGCTGGGCGAGCGGACCTCGCGCTGGCTCTACGGGTCGCCGGAGCAGGCGCGGGCCCAGGTCGCGCGGTTCGGGGCCGCGGGCGCCGAGCGGCTGGTGCTCCAGGACTTCCTGCCCCGGGACCTCGAGATGCTGGACCTGATGGCCGAGGCGCTGTTCTGAGCGCCGCCGCGCGCCGCCGTCGGGGCGGCCCGGGTCCAGGCCCGCGTCAGGCTGGCGAGTCGGCCGCCTCGGCGGCCCGCAGGTAGCGCGGGTCGTCGCGGCGGATCGGGTCGGGGTTGGTGCCCCGGGCCGCGGCGATGGCCAGCGTGAGCAGCTGGAGGGGCGCGGCGGCGCCGAGCAGCGCGGCGGGCGCGCTGGCCATGGCGGGCAGCTCGGGGATGACCGCCCGGCCGCCCGGGGTGAGCTGCTCCGGAATGAGCCGGGCCGCCGCCTCGCCGAGGATGGCGGCCGGGCGCATGCCCACCACCCGGGCCGCGGCGAGCGCCTGGCGCGCCCGGGCGGCCCGCGGCTCGATCGCGTCCCGCTCGAGCAGCACGAGCACGAGCGAGGTCTCCTGGCCGGTGGCCGGCAGGTGGCCGTGGAGGAAGGTCTCCACGTTGCGGTACGTCGAGGGCAGCCAGGCCGCCTCCTCCACCTTCAGGGCGAGCTCGCGCGCCGTGATCCGGTCGGCGCCCGACGCGATGATGACGAGCTGGCGTGCCCGCGCCGCGGCGTTGCCCATCACGCCGTGGTGGCCCCAGGCGGCGGCGAGGCCGGTCGCGAGCCGCTGGCGGAGCCGCGCCGGCTCGGGCTGGCGACCGGCGACGAGCGCGGCCGTGACGCAGGCGGCAGCGAGCGGCGAGACGTAGCCGACGGTGTGGCACCAGCTGCGGTCCATCTCCACCGTCGCCAGGACGGTGTCGCAGCTTTCCGCGGCGGGGGACCCGGGGCTGGCGGTGATGAGCGCGGTGCGTGCGCCGCGCTCGCGGGCGGCCGCCAGGGCCGCGATCGTGGCGGCGGTGCCGCCCTCGTGGCTGATGCCGATCACGAGCCCTCGGGGCGGGTCGCAGGCGAGCTCGAACGCCTGCGCGGACTGCGGCCCGGGCGCGGCGAGGCCCGCGGCGACACACCCCTCGCGCAGGATCGCCGCCACGCCCCTCGCGGCGTGCTCCGACGTTCCGCAGCCCGTGACCACGACGGGCTCGCTGCGCTCGACCGCCTCGCGGACGGCCGCGGCGAGCGCGGCCGCCGAGCCGTCGTCGAGCAGTCGGCGGCCGACCCGCTCGGCAAGGGCTGGCTCGGCCGCGATCATCTCCGCCATCGCCCACGGCGGCGCCTCGCGCAGCCTCGGCATCGGCAGGGGGGCCCAGGGGACGGGGGCGGCGGGGAGTGGCGCCTCGGGGTCGAAGCCGCCGAGCGTGGCGCGCAGGTCGGTCATGAGACGATCGTAGGCCGACCGCAGCGCCCGGTCGAGGGGTTCCCGACGCTCGGCGCGGGTCCGGGGGCGGGCGCGGGGCGGTCGTCGAGCTCAGGCCCCGACGTCCGGCGCGGGGGACGGCCCCCGTCGGAGCGGCCTGGCGGGCGGCCCGGGCAGCCGGCCGACCCGGCGCGCCGGCCAGTAGCGGAACCACGCCCGGCCGACGAGCGCCCCGACGGGCACCGGTCCGTAGGCGCGGGAGTCCACCGCCCGCCCGTGACCGGCCTCGGCCAGCGCGGCGTCGTCGGCGTCGGAGAGCAGCCACGCCTCGTCGTCGCCCAGGCGCAGCCACGCGCCCGCGAACGGGACCCAGTCGCCCGGCCGGCCGGCAACCCGCTTGATCGCCAGGTCGTCCGAGCCGGGCTCCCGGAACACGACGACGGTCCCGCGCCGCGGCCAGCGCGCCACGGTGGGGTCGACCAGGAGCCAGTCGCCGGGCTGGATCGAGGGCGTCATCGAGGCCTCGGCCACGGCGACGCGCCACGGGCCGGCGAGGCGGCCTCGGGGGCCACCCGAGCCAGGGCGGGAGACGCCCCGAACGCGACGAGGCCCCGTCGCGCGCATCACGACAGGGCCTCGCGGTTGCTGGTGGGGTGGGGCGCGCTTCAGCTCGGGCGGCCGGCGACGCGGGTCTTGCCGAGGCCGCCGGTGACCTTCCAGGCGGCGTCCACCTGGTCGATCAGCTCCAGCAGCTTCTTGGCGTCATCGAGGTTGGTCGAGGCCTTGACCTTGGAGGTCTGCTTGTTCGCGTCCCAGAACAGCTGGTGCAGGTTCGGGACGGCCTCGAGGTGCTCCGGCTTGAAGTAGTCGTGCCACAGGACGTCGAGGTGGTGCTTGACCAGGTCGGCCTGGCGCTCCTTGATGACCAGCGCCCGGGCGCGGAAGGTCGCGTCCTCGCTGGCGTTGTACTTCTCGATGATCCGGTAGCAGGACTCGGCCTCGATGCGGGCCTGCTCGGGGTCGTAGACGCCGCAGGGCAGGTCGCAGTGGGCCCGGACGGTCGTCCGGGGGGCGAGGGCGCGGAGCAGGGACATGGCGGACCTCCGGGTGGGGCGTCGCGGCCGCAGGGGTCGGGCGCCGATTTTCGACGGCAAGTGCGCCAAAAGTGTCGGCGCCGTCCCACGAGGCTGTCAAACGGGGGCGTCGGCGGGCGTTCGGTCGCCCGCGCGGCCGGCCCGGGTACCATCGTCCTGTGAGCCCGCACGGGATCGAGATCGAGCGCAAGTTCCGGCTGCGGTGCGCGCCGGACTCGGCGACGCTGGCCGCGCGGGATGCCGTGGCCCTGCGCATCGAGCAGGTGTACCTGCGGCTCGACCCGTCCGACCGCGCCGAGGCGGTGCGCGTCCGCCGAACGGAGCTTGCCGACGGGACGGTGTCCTTCCGCCGGACCGCGAAGCGCCGGGTGGGCCAGTTCAGCTTCGACGAGGCCGAGGATGTCATCGCCGAGGCCGACTGGGCCGAGGCGCTCCTGCGCGCCGACCCCGACCGCCAGCCCGTGCGGAAGACCCGCCACGTGGTTGCCCATGGCCGCCAGACGCTCGAGATCGACGTGTTCGAGCGGCCCGCGGGGCTCGTGGTGGTCGAGGTGGAGCTGGCGTCGGAGGACGAGGCCGTGGAGCTGCCCGCGTGGCTCGGCGAGTGGCGGGAGGTCACCGGGGACCCGCGCTACCTGAACGCCTCGCTCGCGCGCCGCGACGCGGTGGTGCCGCCGTTCTCCTGAGCGGAGCGCCGGACGGCCTAGCGGAACGACGCCGCGCCCGTCAGGCGCAGGGCGTAGCCCGTGGACCGCTCGTTGCGGAGTCCCGGGTGGCCGGCGCCGATGAGCTTGGCGTTGAGGTGCGTCAGGTGCGTCCGGAGCAGGTCGGCGTCCGCGTCCGGCCGTCCGGGCCAGACCGCCCGGAGCAGGGTGCGGTGGTCCACGACATCGCCCCGCCGGAGGGCGATGAGCGCGAGCAGCTCGAACTCGGTGGGCGTGAGCGCCAGGCGCTGCTCGCGGACGGTGGCCTCGCGCGCCGTTTGGTCCACCACCAGGCCGTCGGGGAGCGGGCCGCCCGCGGGCGCCGGGCCCGGGACGCCGGCCCGGCGCAGCAGCGTCCGCAGGCGTGCGAGCAGCTCCGCCGGGCGGAACGTCGCGTTGACCACGTCGTCGGCGCCGGCGTCGAGGAGGGCCAGCACCACGCGGTCGTCGGGGTGGGCGGCGAGGACGAGGATCGGCAGGCGGGCGCGCCCGAGGATCCGCGGGATGAGCTCGACCGCCGGACCGTCGCCCAGGCCGTCACCGACGATCGCCAGGTCGGGCGCCTCGTCGGCGACGCGGGCCAGCGCCGAGGCGCCCCGATAGGCGGTGACCGCCTCCATCCCGGCCTCGCCCAGGACGTGGACGATCTCGCCGACCCGGCCGGGATCGCCGTCCGCGACGAGGACCCGCACGCGGGCGGCGCCGCCTCCGTCGGGTCGGCCCCACGACGCCGACGCCGGCGCCGGAGGCGCGACCCGTCGCGGGCTGGTCGTCGGCATGCGGCGTCCCTCCTCGCTCGGGCGATCGGCCGCCGGCCCGAACCGGACGGCCAGAGGGACGTAGCGTAGCGGCCCGCGCGGCGACGGTCCGCGTCGGCCGACGCGCGCGCAGGTTGCGC
>JAJXTS010000160.1 GCA_021783595.1 Chloroflexota bacterium
GGGTGCGAACGGCGACGGGACGCCGGGTGCGAACGGCGACGCGGCCGCGGCGCCAGGCGGCGACGTCCTCGCGGCTGCCGGCGACGAAGCCGGCGACGGAGCGGGCGACGGCCCGGCACGCGACACCACCGCCACCCCGATCGCGGCGGCGAGCACCGCGGCCACCCCCATCAGGGCCAGGCCTGCGGACGGCCCGCGGGGCGCCCCGCGTACGGCGGTGACGGGTGAGCCGATCGGCTCGCGGTCAGGGGGCACGGCGCTGGGACGGCGCCAGGGCCTCGGCGGCTACGGCAGCAGCTGCCGCAGCGCGAACAGCACGTTCGCGGGCCGCTCGGCCAGGCGCCGCATGTACCAGCGGTACCACGCGGGCCCGTACGCGATCAGCGTCTGGACGCGGAACCCGTCGCGCGCGAGCGCACGCTGCTCCTTCGCCCGGATGCCGTACAGCATCTGCACCTCGAAGTCGCCCTTGGGGATGCCCGCCGCGCCCGCGTGCGAGGCGATCTGCCGCACCAGCTCCGCGTCGTGGGTGCCCAGGCCGATCCGCAGCGGCCGGGTCCGCCCCTCGCGCAGCAGGGTCACCGCGATGCCCAGGTAGTTCGCGTCCACCTCGCGCCTGTGCTGGAACGCCACCCCCTCGGGCTCGTCGTAGGCGCCCTTGACCAGGCGGATCGCCGGGTTGACCGGAAGCAGACGCTCCACGTCCTTCGCCGTGCGCCGCAAGTACGCCTGGAGGCAGATGCCGGTCCGCGGGTGCGTGGCGCGCAGGCGCTGGTACAGGTCCAGCGTCCGGTCCACGTACGAGCTGTCCTCCATGTCGATCCACAGGTACGAGCCCTGGGCCTCGGCCGCGGCGGCGAGCGTGCGCAGGTGCGCGAGACAGGCGTCCTCGTCGATGTCGAGCCCCAGCTGGGTGGGCTTGACGCTGATCTCCCCGTCCAGCTCGGAGGTCTTGATTCGGGCCAGCAGCTCCAGGTAGTGGTCCGCCACGTCCTGCGCCTGCGAAAGCTCGGTGAGGGCCTCGCCGAGCTTGGTGTAGATGGTCCCGATGCCCAGCACCTGGAGCGCGACGGCCGCGCCCAGCGCGTCGTCCATGGTGTCGCCGGGCATGAACCGCCGGACGGCGCGCTGCATGAACGGCAGGCTGGACAGGCGCTCGCGCAGCCGGTCGCTCCGGGCGAGCCACAGCAGGATCTTGCGCGGCAGGCGTCTCACAGCCGCTCGAAGCGCTCCACGGGCAGGACGAACACGGTGGCGCCGCCGACCTCCACCTCGAGCGGGTAGGGCATGAAGAACTCGCCGGGCTCCATGATCGGCGGCATGGGGTTGACGATCTGGGTGCGCGGATGGCACGTCTCGTCCACCAGGCCCAGCACCAGGTCCACCTGGTCGTCGTCCACCCCCACCATCACCGTGGCGTTGGACTGCTTGAGGAACCCGCCCGACGAGTGGAGGCGCGTCGCGCGGTACTCGCGGGCGAGGAGCGCGTCCACCAGCACCCCTGCGTCCTCGTTGTGCACGATCGCGATGACAAGCTTCACGGGGCGGAGTCTAGCCCACTGCCGACACGGCGATGCGCGAGCGGCCGCGGGCGCACCGGCCGGGGCCGCCGCCGGGCGCGGTGTAGCATGCGGACCACGTCCCGTGGCGGACGGGCGGGCGACGTCGCCGCCGCCCTGGCAACCGACCGCACGAGCACGCACGGAGGGGTCTCGTGGCCGACACGACCGGTGCCGACAGCGGCGCCCTCGCTGTCCTCTCGGCTGGCGCCGCGGCACTCGCCCGGGCGGCCGATCTCGACACCGCGCTCGCGGTCCTGGTGGAGGCGGGCGTGTCCTCGACGGGCGCGGGCGCGGCCGCCGTGTTCGGCCAGGATCCCGAGCGCGAGGCCGTCGAGCTGCTGCTGACCCTGGGCATGGCCGAGGACCGCGTGGCCGCCTTCGCGGAAGAGGTGGCGGGCAATGCCGACCACCCGATCAACCTCGCCGCGCTCGACCGGTCCGGGACGCTCGGCCGCGCGGTCGCCGCCCCGGACGGCACGGCCTGGACGGGCGTGGACCTGCCGCTCGTGGTGGGGTCCGGCAACGGCGCCGAGGAGTGCGTGGGCGTCCTGACGCTGGGCTGGCCCGGCGATCACGCCGTGGACACGGCGGAGGAGACGCTCCTGGTCGGCCTGGCAGACCTGGTCGCCGCCGCCGTCGCGATGTTCCGGCTGTCCTCGATGGTCTCCGAGCGCGCCGAGTGGTTCGAGCGCGTGTCGCACACGGACGCGCTGACCGGGCTCGCCAACGCGCGGACCGTGCGTCGCGTGCTGGAGCTCGAGGTGGCGCGGGCGCAGCGCCAGGGCAGCGACGTGTCGGTCGCGGTGTTCGACGTGGACGGCTTCCGGCAGCTCAACGCCGACGCGGGCTCGCGCGCGGGCGACCTCGTCCTGCGCCAGGTCGCCTCGATCCTCGCGGAGAGCGTCCGCCTCGTGGACACCATCGGGCGCATCGGCGCGGACGAGTTCGTGCTCGTCGCGCCGGGCTCGGCGGGCGTCACGGTGGCGAAGCGCATCATGGCGGCCGTCGCCAGGCTGGACCCGGTCGGGGACCACACGGTCACGGTCAGCGCCGGCGTCGCGCGCTTCCCTCGGGACGGCACGGACCCGGAGACCCTGCTCGCCGCGGCCCGCGCCGTCCTCGACAACGCCTCGGGCCCCGCCTCGATTTCCGCGACCGCAGAGGCCTAAGGGCACCCGGCGGGGCGCACGCGCGCCGGGGCCCGGGCCGGACGTCGCCCCACGCCGCGGCCGCCGGGGGCCTCAGCCGGAGCGCCCGCGGCGGCCCGACTGGAAGGCGATGGCCGCGATCGCCACGACGATCAGGGTGCCCAGGATCCCAAGCGCCACGCTGCCGACGTCCGGCCCGGACGAACCCGACGCCGAGCCCGTCGCGCTCGAGGCGGCCGGGGCCGCGCTCGACGCGGCAGGGGCCGCGCTCGACGCGGCCGATGCCAGCGGCGCCCCGCTGGGCACGGCGGAGGCCGATGCCGAGGCGCTCGCCGTCGCCGATGCCGCCGGGCTGGCGACCGCGGCCGTGGGGCTGGCCGTCGGTTTGGGGGTGGGCTTGGGGGTGGGCTTGGGGGTCACGACCGGCCGCACCGTGGGCTTGGGCGTGGGGGCGGGCTTGGGCGCCGCCTTGACGAAGATGGTCCCGCGGATCGAGCTGTTATAGCCGTCGTAGTAGCTGTACGTGCCGGTCCTGGTGAACTTGTACGAGTAGGTCTGCCCGGTCTTGAGCAGCTTGGACGCGGGGAAGGCGCCGGTGTCCGAGACGACCTGGTGCTCGGTCGGGTCCCGGTTGACCCACGTGACCGTCGTCCCGGCCGTGATCGTCAGCGGCGACGGGCTGAACACGTAGTGCTGGATGCTGACGGTGGCGCTCGAGGCCAGCGCCCACCCGGGCAGCAGACCCGTCACGAGCAGCGCTCCCGCGATCGCCAGCGCGGTCGCAAGCCCAGTTCCCCGTCTGACCCGGAATCCGTGCACCTGCGACCACCCCACGCTGCTTCGCGCCCAGACACCGTGACGCTGGCGCAGCGTAACGCACGCGCGCGAGCCCGACACGACCGCCCGGCGCACGCCTGCCGGGGGCCGCCCGGCCGAGCCGGACCCGCCAGCGCGGCGCGGCGGGCTCGGCCCCGCCCCGGACTCACGATTACCTCAGCCCGAGGCCGCAGGCTTGGACCGTGTGGCAGACTGTCCTTGGACACACAGCCGAGGCGCGCGGCCATCGGCTCCGGCACTGCTGCGGGGAGTTTGGGGGGGCCGAGGACGGTGCGACCGCGAGCGCGACGTGCGGAGGTGTCGTGACGGATTGGGCAGGCGACGAGCGCGACCTCGTCCGGCGCTGCCGGGAGGGGTCGGACGCGGCCTACGCGATGCTCGTGCGAGAGCACCGGCCGCGTCTGTACGCTCTCGCCTACCGCCTGACCGGCGACCGCCTCACCGCCGAGGACGTGGCCCAGGAGGCGTTCCTGGCCGCGTTCAAGGCGATGGACCGGTTCGACCCCAACCCGTCGCTGGCCGCCTGGCTGAACACCATCACCATCCGGATCGCCCGCCGGGCCGCCTCGCGCGCGCGGGCGAGAGCCACTCCGTCGCTGTCGGCCCTCGAGGACGACGGGGCCGCGCCTCCGATGGGACTCGGCCTGGCGGACACGAGCCCCACGGGCGACCCGGCCGCGGCGGCCGAGGCCGCCGAGCTGCGCGCGCACCTGTCCGAGGCGATCGAGCGGCTGCCGTTCAACCAGCGGGCTGCCGTGGTGCTGCGCTACATGACCGGGCTCGACTACGCCGCCGGCGCCGAGGCCATGGGCGTCCCGCTCAACACGTTCAAAAGCCACCTGCTGCGCGGGACGAAGGCGCTGCGCGAGGAGCTGGCCCGGCTCCCGGAGCGGGGGCCGGCCAAGGGCGCGCCGGGTCCGGCGTCCGTCCGCGCCGTCCCCGCCCCCACCCGCCGGGGCTGAGCAGCGCCCCGCGTCCCCCAGCCGTCGCAGCAGGCCCCTGCGGGGCGCGGCATGCAGCGGCTCAACGGGAGGCTCCACCGCCGCACCACCCGCCCGGTGCCGCAGATCGCGGGGTGCTGGCCACGCGGGGCGCGACGCAGCGCACGTAGCGGCTCGACAGGAGGTCCAGCCTCCCGTTCACCCGCCGGGTGCCGCGCGAGCCGGGTGCAACTTTCCGGGCATCCCGTGTCATTACCTCATCGTGACGCCCACCGACCGCGCCCAGCCTGACTGCGCCGCCTGCAAGCCGCTGCTGGACGCCTTCCTGCTCGACGAGCTGGACCCGGCCTCGGCCGAGGACCTGCGGGCCCACGTCGCGCGCTGCCCGGCGTGCTCGGCGGAGCTCGGCGGTCTCACTCGGCTCATGGAGGCGCTGGCGCTGGTCCCGGTGCCGGCGCCCGGGGCGGACCTGGACGAGCGGATCATCCTGGCGGTGATCGCCGATCGGCAGCGCCGCCACGAGCACCGGTCGTGGCTCCGGGACCTGCGCACGCAGGTCTTCCGCGGGGCCGTCCGCACCACCTCCACGCTCGCGGTCACCGTCGTCACGGTGGCGCTCGTCGGCGCCTCGCTCGTGTTCGCGGCCAGCAACCTGCTGAGCCGGGACTCGATCCTCGGCGGCCGGGGTGCTACCGTTGCGCCCGAAGTGACGCCGACGCTGACTGCCCCAACCTCAGCGCCGTCTTCGGCCGCCCAGAACGGGACGCCCAAGCCGGCTGCCACGGAGGCAACCCCCACGCCCGTCCCGGCGCCCGTCGCCGCGGCAGCCACGCCACGCCCGACGCCCAGGCCGTCGCCCAAGGCCACACCCAAGCCGACGGCCTCTCCCACCCCGGCCGTCGCCGCCACTCCCACGGCGGCCCCCACGGCCACCCCGGCCCCGACGGTCACCCCCTCGCCCACCGAAAAGCCGCGGCGCACGCCGCCGCCGGCCGCCTCCCCCACGCCCGCCCCCTCGACGGGCGCCACCCCATTGCCGTAACCGCAGGACGGGCAGTGCCCGCCTTGCCGTTTCGGGCCTTCCGGAAGGCTGTCGTTCAAGACTGAGCCGGGATCCACTGTAGGAGGGTGGACCGTCATCCCGGGCCCGGCCTGCGGGCCGGAACCACCATCACGACCCATTCAAGGAGAAACCTCTTGGGAATCTGGAAGAAAGCGCTGAGCG